>DATMXR010000309.1:0-15475 GCA_035561315.1 Feifaniaceae bacterium | reverse complement strand
ATTGTAAGTTGCGCAGTGTTATTTGTCAAGAACGAATTCTGTTGCTATAATGAGTTTGAATATATTCAGGAGGGAGTACCATGAATTTTCAACGTGCCCGAACTGAAGGACAGAAAGCTATTCGGGTGAACCAGATCGTGGATATCACTGTCGAACTATATAACGAAATGCCTTATGACGCCATCACTCTTACGAAGATTGCAAGTAAACTTGATTTTACGCGCGCCAATCTGTATAAATACTTTTCGACGAAAGAGGAAATCTTCCTCGTCATCATTGAGCGGGATATTAAGACATGGGCGGACGATATATGCGGAACGTTGGAGCGGCATGGCAGCATCAATATTCAAGCCTTTTCCGAAATATGGGCTTCCACTTTATTTGACCATGCAAGATTGATTCAGCTTCTGCCTATTCTGAATACGGTGATTGAAAAGAATGTGTCCGTCGAGGCCCTGACCGTATTAAAAAAGTCCATGTTTGAGAGCTTTTCCAGGATAAGCGATAAGATAACGGAAATCATCCCCCATATGACTGCCGAGTTGAGTTTTTTATTCTTTAACTTTCAAATGTATTATGCGATGGGTTTATATCCCGCAACCGTCCCAAACGAGATACAGGAGAAAGCGATGAAACTAAGCGGAATGCCTTACAAAGCAGAAACTTTTGTTCCCGCCTTTTCAAAATTCATCGTCACTGTTCTGCAGGGGCTTATCTATCAAAATACAAATGTGCGGCATAACGCTTCCCCGGATGGCATCTTTTAATACCTGAAATTACTGCGGGGCATAGAGGCTCGTGCCTCACGATTCCTAACGGGCGCCTTTTGGTTGGCGCGGGCGATTACGCTTGTCCTCTATTTTCGGCTTTGATGCCTTTCATAAAATGCAGATACATCAGGACTGCGATTACCGCGCTTAGAAAATCGAGCATCGGTTGCACCGTCATCAGACCCACCATTGGGATCAACGCATTCATCAGAAACATCAGCGGCACGTCGATAATCCCTTTGCGGATAAGAGAGAGCACCAGCGCTTTCCCGCCCTGACCCGTCGCCTGAAAAAACGCCATAAGCACAAGCGTTAGGGATATAAACGGCATTGCGATACAGTGAAGGCGCATAAAAGAAGCGCCGAGCCCGACTGTTTCCGGGACATTGATGAAAAACCGAACCAAAGAAGGAGCAAATACTTCCAATATCACTAAACAAACGCTTGTGAACGCCACGCATATGACAAGCGAATACTTCAATGTTGCTTTCATGCGCTTTCGGTTGCCGGAACCGTAATTGTAAGCCAGCAAAGGAAGAATGCCGGTTGCAAGGCCCTGAACAACGGCGGTGGGAACCATATCGATCTTTTTTACGGCTCCCAATGCCGCCATGGCAGTTGAGGTATAGGCAGACATAAGGCTGTTCAGGACACCGTTTGATATGACGGTCAGAAACACCAGCAATGCGGACGGCGCTCCGATAAAAAATACTCTGCCGACTGTACTCTTTCCGCATAAATAATTTTTCGGGTGTATAGATATGACATTTTCCTTGCGCCGTCTCCAAATAAAAACCATAAAATAACAGGTTGCGATGAAGTTGGAAATGCAGGTCGCTATTGCGGCTCCTTTGACGCCAAAACCGAATCCCCATGAAAAGATGAACAGCGGATCCAAAATGATATTGAGGATACCGCCCATCGCCATGCCTATGCCCGCCTGTTTTGACGCTCCGGTCGCACGGACAAGATGAGCGAGGCACATATTCAGCACCGTGGGGATTCCGCCGATGATAAAAGTCCAAAGTATATAGTCGCGAACGTAAGGCAAAGTATCTGCTCCCGCGCCCAGGAGCGTCAGCAGTGGGCTGCCGCCGAACAAAACAACCATAGCGGCGACAGCCGTCAAGCCGATGCTGCTCCAGAAGCAAAAGGAGGATATTTTCTTTACCTGAGTGTAATCTTTCTGTCCAAGCGCGCCGGAGATTAAGCTCCCGCCCCCGATTCCGAACATGTTGGCAATCGCTGTCAGTCCATGGAATAGCGGATACGCGACTGTCACAGCCGCCATTTGACGCGTGTCGCCAAGCTGCCCGACATACCATGTGTCGGCCAGATTATATATCATTGTAACAAGCTGGCTGATAATTGCCGGGATAGCCAGGGTTGCTATTGCTTTATGTATTGGGGCTGACTCGAAAATGAATGTTTCTTTATTTTCAGATGCTGTTGACATTTAATTGCTTCCCTTCAAATCGTCGCTCATGCCATGTAAAGTCAAAATCAGCGCGGCGATCATTCCATTGTAGCTCTCATCAATATCCACGCGTTGATCTTTTAGAAATCCGGCCTGCTCCAAGCTCGCAAACCCGTGAACCGCGCTGCGGAAATACCGGATGAAATTAGTCTTATCAGCATCCGAGACGCCATAGTTGCCGACTACTTCTACTAAAGGCTTAAACATGACGATGGATTCTCTGCTCAGCCGGGTATCGCCGCTTTTGGGGGTTTTCAGTATGACGCTGTAGATTTCAGGGTGCTCTTTTGTAAAGCTCCGATATGCCGCTGCTGCCGCGCGGATAGCTTCGTCATGCGTTTTTCCCGCTATCGCCTGTGTAAGTGCACTGCCAAGCATACGAATGGCATAGAGGCCTATTTCAGTTTTGAGGTCATCAAGGCTTTTAATGTGGTTGTAAAGCGAAGCTGCTTTTATATCCAATTTTGCGGCGAACTCGCGGAGCGAAAACTGTTCAAGTCCGGTTTCCTCAATCTGCCGAATCGCTTCTGTTACAAGCATTTCCTTGGTCAGTCCTTGTCTTGGCATGATGTGCCTCCCCTGTAAACTAACGATGTTAGTTTACAGTATGGCATTTTGCTATTGCAATGTCAAGGGCAATTATAACGGAGACGGCAAAGGGCGTCCCGTCGATGAAACGTCCTTGGAAATACCGTTGTCTATTTTGTTTCACTGCTTCTTGATTGCCCAAAGTCTTTAATTTTATGGGCTTCTTTCAATAGATGCTGTAGTACCTTGCACCAAATAAAGCGAGGGTTCCTGTTGGAACCCTCGCTTTATTTGGTCCGATGCCAGGTCCGTATCCCATGGCCACCGCCGGACCCCATCGGGGTTCAAGGGGTGAGCAGCCGAGCAGAAAAATAGCCCTTTGGCTATTTTTCAGGCTGCGAACGGGCGCGCGGGTACCGCGAGCAGTGCGGAGCGGTCGCGCGCCCCGGGCCACGGTGCGCCGCAGGCGCAGGAAAGCCCGCCAGTGGCGGGCTTTCAGCAAAACAATCTCTTATTTGCTCTTCTTCGAATACCGCCAGATCGAAAGCCCGTAGAATACCAGCGCCGTGCCAAGGAGTATCGCTATGCTGGTCCAGGGCGTCATTGCGGTATCGCCCATTTTGAACAGCATGCCCATCTCCTCCCGGAAGCCTTCCACCGCTTCGGCGGGCGCGCCCGCGAACACAGTCTGCATGGGCGCTTCCATCATCACCTGCCGCAGCAGCAGCGCTGCGTGGGAGACGGGGAATATTTTGATGATAAACTGGATGCCCTCGGGCAACATGCCGATGGGCATGTAAATGCCCGTCAAAAAGCCGATCAGCGTGCCGATGATGCTGCTGGCCGTGCCGAACGCGTTGTTGCTTTTGAAGAAGGAGATCAAAAACGACAGCATCGCCGTGTTGCAAAGCGCGGAGATCAGCAGCAGCAAAAGCACCTTGCAAAGCGCGCCAAAGGTCAGCCACTCCCCGCCGCCTCCCACGATATAAAGCTCCGCCAGCAGGAGCGTGACGAGCGTCATGATGAGGCCGATCACAAAAGAGGAGAGTATGTAGCCGCCCGCAATCTCGCTGTGGCGGATGGGGGAGGCGCCAAAATCCTTGATGAGCTTGCGCGAGCGGTCCTCCACCATTGTGCCGAACGCGCCCATCGTCGTCGTTACGGAGGTGACAGCAAGAAGCCCCGCCATGATCCAGCTGTCCATCAGATACTTTCCGCCCGGCATATCTGGGAGGTTCTGGATCCATACGTCGCCCAAGAACAGCACGTACAGGCCGATGATGATGAACACCGCGAGCAGGGAAAAGAACACGGAGGCCCTGTCCCGGAAAAATACCTTCAGGTTTCTTGAAACGAATGCCGTCATTGCCGGATCTCCTTTCCGGTGATGCCGATAAAGGCGTCGTCCATCGTGCCGTTCAATACTTCAAACCCGGCGATATGCGGCCTTACGCGCTCGAGCAGCGGCAGCGCCTCCAGCGTGGAGGAGAGCTTAATTACCAGCCGGTCGGACACCCTGGCGTACGTCAGCTTCAGTTCCTCCAGCGCCGAAACGAGCGCCGCCTCGTCCGAGGGAAACAGCTTTAAAACGTCGCTCGCATACTGTTCGCGCAGCGCCGTGGGCGTGCCCTTCGCGGCGATCTCGCCGTTGTCTATGATAATCACGTAATCGGCCTCGGCGGCCTCTTCCATATAGTGCGTGGTCAGGAACACCGTCATGCCGGTTTCCTTCTGCAGCGTTTGCACGCTTTCCCACACGCTTTTGCGGGTCTGCGGGTCAAGGCCGGTGGTGGGTTCGTCCAGGAACAGTATTTTCGGTGTGTTGATGAGCGCCCGCGCAATGTCCGCCCGGCGCTTTTGCCCGCCGGAAAGCTTGCCGTACGGGCGCTTGATAAAATCGTTCACCGCCGCAGCGTTTGCCGCCCACTCCACGGCGGCGTTCAGGCGCGCGCGGTTCTTGTGGTAAAAACCGCCCCGCACGCGCATGTTTTCCTCCACCGTAAGCAGCGGGTCCAGTAAATGGTCCTGGAACACCACGCCGATCGCGGCGCGTATGGCCGCGTCCTCTTTGCCCAAAGCGCGCCCGTCGATCGTGACCTCGCCCGCGTCCGGCTCGAGTATCGTGCAGAGTATGTCTATCGTCGTGGACTTTCCCGCGCCGTTGGGGCCAAGGAAAGCAAAAAGCTTCCCCGCCTCCGCATAAAAACCGATGCCCTTTACCGCCTCTACCGGCCCGTAGGACTTTTTAAGCCCTTCCACCTCGATGATCTTTTCCATACGTCCCCTTTGCCTTTTTCGGGCGGCGGAATTTGCGCCGTGCCGCCCGCATATGGAAATTTTCACATAAAACGGATTGGAAGGCAAGTAAAATGTATGCCAATAATTGCCGCACCGGCCTATATTCCGGCGAGGCAAACGGCTTGAAAAGCGCGCCCCGGCGGGACGCGCTTCTATCGATAAAGTTCTGCGGATTGCGAATCCCCCACACCCCCGGCAAGGGCTTATCGTGTGAGGCCGCTCAGGAAAAGTAAGCGGCCAGCGCCTCGTACATGCCCAAAGCGCAGTCGTTCTGATAATACGCGCGGTTGAGGCGGACGTCCTCCGCCGGGTTGGTCAGGTACCCAAGCTCCACCGCCACCACGGGCCGCTCGGACCAATTGAAGCCCGTCTGGTCGGCTTTTACGAGAACGGACAGTTCCTTTGCGCCCGTCGCCTTGCTGATACCCTTGAGCATCAGTCTGGCCAGGCGGAGGCTGCTTTCCGCGATCTCGGGCGAGCTGACCGCCGAAGGGGCAAGCACATGCACGCCGTTTACGGAAGAATCCGTGCTGCTGTCGCAATGGATGCGGATCCAGCAATCCACGTCGGCCGCGTTCATGGCCTTGGCGCGCTCGATGTTGGAAAGCTGCACGTCGTGTTCCGTGCGCAGCATGTATACGGCGGCGCCCGCTTCCTCCAGCAATGTCCGGAGCTTTTTCGCTATGATCAGGTTGGTTTCATATTCCGGTATTTTTGTTTTTACGCCCACGCCGCCCGCGCTCATGCGCTGCTTCATGCGGGAAGAGCCGGGCGCCACGGGCTCCAGAGCCGTGTCGGCTTTTCGTTGATGCCCCGGGTCGATGCCTATTTTTTTCCCGGAGAGCGGGGAAAGCGCCTGTGCACTTTTCGTTTCCTCGACGGAAGATGGCGTGGCCGTCGCCGCGGGCGCCGCGTTCGCGTAGGCCTTGTTGAACGCCTGTATGGTCAGCGGGCCGCAGGCTCCGTCCGCACGCAGGCCCAGCTGGGCCTGCAGGCGCCTTACGGCAAGCGCCGTCTGCGCGCCGTATACGCCGTCCGGCTCCAGGGAATACAGCCCAAGCTCAACGAGATTTTGCTGCAGCAGCGTCACGTTTTCGCCGGAGGAGCCAAGCCGCATGCTGGCGGAAGAAAGCGGGGAAACGGCAAAAGCGGTGCCGCAGGATGAAAAAACGAGCAGCAACGCCGTTAGGGCATATATGGTTTTTTTCATGCGCACGCGCATGGAGTTTCCTCCTCCTGCGGCCGCATTTCGGCCATCCTGACGGAGTATATGGGAAAACGCGCATAACAATGGCGGATCGACCTCATGCGCCTTAATTCGTATTTTAGCACCCCGCCCGGCCGTTTGAAAGAACAAAACATTTAACAATATGTGAATAACACCCCTGTCATGGTCGATTACGAACGAATACGGATACCTTTTGCGCCGGATTTGTTGTAAAATTAACATATGCCAAAGAGGAGGGACCGCGCATGCAGTACCGCATCAGCGAGGTTGCGCAGCTGCTGGGCATCACGACGGCGGCCTTGCATTTCTTTGAAAAGGAAAAGATCATCGTGGTCAAGAAGCGGGACAACGGCTACCGGTATTACGATACGGGGGACCTGTTCCGCCTGCTTTCCTATGAAAAATACCGTTCCATGGGCTATCCGCTCAAATCCGTACTGTGCCAGTTCGAATACGAAACCGACAACCGCAGGGAGATATTGGAGCGCATGCAGCAGCAGCAGGCGCACGCGTTCCAAATGGCCGCGTATTACCGGGGCATTGCGGACGCGATGGAGGAACATCTTAGGGGCATCCGCGCCATCGACGCGCTGCTTGGCCGCTATGAGCTTGCGCGCTCGCCCGATATGCTGTTTTTGTACGACCGCGCCCTCGGATGGATATCCAGGGACAGATCCATGCAGGCCGCCATGCAGGAGTGGGTAAAGGCCATGCCGTATACGCGGATTTCCTTCGCCGTGCACCAAGATGCGGCGCAGGCTGGAAAAGGGCAGCCGGGTACGCTGGGCTACGCCATGCGGCGGGAACACGCGGGGCAAAAGGGACTGCCGCTGGAAAAAGCGCGCGCACTGCCTGCGGCGGATTGCCTGCACACCATACTCGCTACGGACGATTCGTTTCTGGAGGACCCGTCGGTTGTGTTCGAAGGCCTGCTGCGGGAGGCGCGCGGGCGCGGCCTTACCTGCGCGGGCAGCCCGTGGGGGACGGTGCTGCTTGTGGAAATCCGGCCGGACAAGGGCTTGCGTCCATATCTTGAATTATGGCTGCCTGTTAAGTTATAAATTTATCAAATTGTGCTTGAGTCGATAGCGGCTTTATGCTTTATACTTTGCAGTGTGCATCAGGCACGCTGCATTTTCTTTTAAGGAGGTTGGGAATCTTGAAAAGAACCGGTATTCTTGCATTGCTGCTGGCAATGCTCATGGTGTTCGGCGCGGCCTGCGCGCCCGCTGCGGCGCCCGGGGAAACGCCCGCGCCCGCGGGGACGCCCGCAGAAACCCAAAGCGGCGCTTATACGCCCGGCGTATATACCGCGTCCGCAAAGGGCAACAACGGGGATGTGAAGGTGGAGGTGGAAGTCTCCGAGACGGAGATACTCAGCGTAAAGGTGCTGGAGCACCAGGAAACGCCGGGCATCAGCGACAAGGCCATTTCGGACCTGCCCGCGGCGATCGTGGCGGCGCAGGGGCTGGGGCTGGATGCGGTTTCCGGCGCGACGTTCACCAGCAGCGCGATTTTGGAAGCCGTGGCGGCCTGCATGGAGCAGGCTGGCGCGGATGTGGAAGCGCTCAAGGCCGTTTCCGGCGCAAAGACGGCGCAGGCGGCCGATGAAACGCTCGAAGCCGACGTGGTCGTGATCGGCGCGGGCGGCGCGGGGCTGGCCGCGGCCGTGCAGGCCAACCAGGACGGCGCGTCCGTTATCGTGATCGAAAAGCAGAGTAGCATCGGCGGCAACACCATACTGTCCGGCGGCGCGTTCAACGCCGTGCGGGACGGCTCGGAAGAGGCGATCGCAAACGACGACTCCGTGCAAAAGCATTATGAACAGACCCTGCAGGGCGGCGACAACGAAGGCGACCCGGAGCTTGTGCGCACGCTGGTTGAAAACGCCTACGACGGCCTGGAATGGCTCAAGTCCCTGGGCATGGAATTCAAAGAGGGCGTGTTCACCGTGACGGGCGGCCTGTGGCCCCGCGCCCACAAGCCGGTGGAGCCGGTCGGGACAGGGTTTTTCAAAACCTACCAGAAGTATGTGGATGAACACGAAAACATCGATATTCTTCTGAACACCAAGGCGGACGGGCTGATCGTGGACGGGACCGGCCGCGTCGCTGGTGTGAAAGCCACCGGCGAAACCGGAAACGCCATCACGCTCAACGCCAAGAAGGCCGTCATACTGGCGACCGGCGGCTTCGCAAAGAATGTGGAGATGCGCATGAAGTACGATACCATTTGGGGGAACCTGAGTGAAGACGTGCAGAGCACAAACCATCCGGGCGCCACGGGGGACGGCATCGTCATGGCGGAAGCCGTGGGCGCACAGCTGATTCAGATGGGCTATATCCAGCTTCTGCCTTTGGGCGATCCGGCGACGGGCAGCCTTTCCGGGAATATCGAGCTGGACGTGGAGCGCCGCATATTCGTCAACAAAAACGGCGACCGCTTCGTTAACGAGGGCGGCAGGCGCGACGATATGACAAAGGCGCTCTTTGAGCAGCCGGACCACATGATGTGGATCGTGCTCGACTCCCACTGCTACCCCACGGGCGAGGAAAAGAACAACTTCAACGAGACCGCCAACCAGCTCGTGGCCGAGGGCCGCGCCTTCAAGGGCGAGACGGTGGAGGAGCTGGCGAAAGCCATCAACGTGCCCGCGGAAAATCTAAAGAAAGCGCTCGACGATTTTAACGCGCACGTCAAGACCAAGGAGCCGGACGCCTTCGGCCGCACGCTGTATTCCGACCCCATCGATCAAGGGCCGTTCTACGCGGCCGCGCGCGTGCCCACCGTGCATCATACCATGGGCGGCGTAAAGATCAACAAGGAAGCGCAGGTCATAAACGCGGGCGGCGAGATCATACCCGGCCTGTATGCCGCGGGCGAGGTCACGGGCGGCATCCACGGCACGAACCGCCTGGGCGGCAACGCGCTTGCGGATATCCTGGTGTTCGGCCGCATCGCGGGGAAAAACGCGGCCGCGGAAGAAAGCAGATAAGCGGGACGGCATGTGTTGGAGATCGTCCGTGCGTATGCGCACGGACGATTTTTTATGCATTTTGCCGGGAATATTCGGATTGACGGCGGAGGGACAACATGAGTATAATAAACGTTAATTACGTTTCGTGTGTCACGCCGGCTTGTATTTTCATAAAAGAGTGGGCCTGCGCATCAAGGAGGATGTATGGAAACCCAAACTCTCGTAGCGAAGATCGTTACGGAGATCCCGCCCTCGGGTATTCGCAAATATTTCGATTTTCTGGACGACAGCTGTATCAGCCTGGGCGTGGGCGAGCCGGATTTCGCCACCCCCGAAGGCATCCGCAGGGAAGCGCTCAGGCGCCTGTCCACCGGGCGCGTCGCCTATTCTTCCAACGCGGGCATGCCGGAATTGCGGGAGCTTATACTCCGCTATCTGGACGAGCGGTTCGGAATCAGCGGCTATTCCCTGCAGGATACGCTCATCACCGTGGGCGGCAGCCAGGCGATCGACCTCGCGCTGCGCGCGGTTGTTGACCCCGGGGACGAAGTCATCGTGCCCGAGCCCTACTATGTTTCCTACCTGCCCATCGTCAAGCTGATCGGCGGCGTGCCCGTGCCCATCGCCATGAGCCGGGACCACCGCTTCAAGATCACGCCGGACGCGCTAAAAAAGGCGCTCTCCCCCAGGACAAAGGCCATGATTATGCCCTATCCCAACAATCCCACGGGCGGCATCATGGAGCGCGCGGATCTCTTGGCGATAGCGGACGTATTGAAGGATACGGACGTCCTCGTGATTACGGATGAAATCTATGCGGAGCTGACCTATAACGGCAAGCGGCACGTCTCCTTTGCCTCCATGCCCGGCATGAAGGACAGGACGATCATATTGAGCGGCTTTTCCAAGGCGTTCTCCATGACGGGCTGGCGGCTGGGGTATGCCGTGGGTCCGCAGCCTTTCATCGCCGCCATGACGAAGATCCACCAGATCACCATCCTGTGCGCGCCCACCCCTGCGCAGATTGCGGGCATCGTCGCGCTGGAGCGCGGCTTCCAGTATGGCTGGGAGGATACCATGTCCATGATTCGCGAGTATGACCGCCGCAGGCGGTACCTTGTGGACGCTTTTAACGATCTCGGCATGACCTGCGACGAGCCGGAGGGCGCGTTCTACGTGTTCCCGTCCATCCGCTGTACGGGGCTTTCTTCGGAGGAATTCAGCGACAGGCTGATGGCGGAGCAAAAGGTCGTGGCCGTTCCCGGCACCGCGTTTGGCGACGCGGGGGAGGGCCATGTGCGCTGCTGCTACGCCACGGATCTTGAAAAAATCAAGGTGGCCGTGGACCGGATCGCCGCGTTTTTGAAAACCTGCCGCGGATAAAGCCAAAGGAATTTATTTAAGAAGCAAGATCCGGTTGTGTTTCAGCCGGATTTTTTATTAAGCGGCAGGCGCTTTGTTTGCGGCGTTTGCGCCTGAAACAAAACGATGCAGCCAGTTAAAAATGTGTTATACTGGTAATCGGGGCGGGTCGGGCCGGACGGCTTCGGCCCGCCTTTTCCAAAAGATTGGGAGGCGCATATGGCGCTAGAATTGCTTTCGCCCGCGGGCGAAAGGGAAAGCCTTACAGCTGCCGTGCAGAACGGGGCGGACGCCGTATATTTGGGCGGGCGTGCGTTTAATGCACGCCGGTACGCGGGGAATTTTGACGACGCCGCGCTGCGGGAGGCATTGGATTATTGCCACATCCGCGGAGTCAGGGCCTACGTGGCCGTCAACACGCTGCTGCTGGACAGGGAACTAAATGAGGCGCTCTCTTACGCCGCGTATTTATATGAAATTGGCGCGGATGCGCTCATCGTGCAGGATATCGGCCTTGTGCGCGCGCTCCGGCATGCGCTGCCGGAACTGACGCTGCACGCAAGCACGCAGATGGCCATCCATGACGAAAACGGGCTGAACATGGCCCATGCGCTGGGGCTGACGCGCGCGGTGCTCGCACGGGAGCTTTCGCTCGGGCGTATCCGCGCGCTCGGCGCAACGAGCCCGGTGGAGCTGGAGTGCTTCGCGCACGGGGCGCTGTGCACCTCCGTTTCGGGGGCGTGCCTGTTTTCCTCGCTGGCGGGGGGCAGGAGCGGCAACCGCGGCGCGTGCGCGCAGCCCTGCCGCAAGCCTTATGTCTTGGATGAAGGCAAGCGGGAATACCCGCTGAGCCTTTCGGACCTTTCCATGCTGTTCCACGTAAAGGAGATGGAAGATGCGGGCGTCACCTGCATCAAGCTCGAAGGCCGCATGAAGCGGGCGGAATACGTGGCGGCTGTCACGCGCGCGTACCGCATGGCGATCGGCGGGGCGGAAAGACCCGCGCTGGAAGAGGAGCTTGCGTCCTTGCAGCGCATATTCTCGCGCGGCGTTTCCACCGGCTATTTTTACGGGCGGGACGTCCCCGCCAACGCGCGGGGGCTTTTAAGCGGCAATGGCGCGCCGCTCGCAAAGGAGCAGGAAACCTACCGGACGGAGCGGCGCAAGCGGCCCGTTGAGGCGCGCTTAAAGCTTGCGGCGGGGGAGCCCGCCAAGCTTACTTTGACGCTTGGGGAAACAAAAGTCAGCGTAACGGGGGAGACTGTCCAAACGGCAAAGACGGAGCCGGACGCTTCCCGGTATATCGCGCAGGTCGGCAAGCTCGGCGATACGCCGTTTGTATTGCACAGCGGGACCGTGGACATGCCCATACCCGCTTACCTTCCTGTTTCCGCGCTCAACGCGCTAAGACGAAGCGCGGCGGAGGCGCTGGAGGCCGCGCTGACCGTGCGGCGGGAAAGGCCGGAGGTTTCCCTGCCCATGATCCCGCAGCGGCGGATATCGGCGCAGCCTTTGGTGCTTGCCATAGTGCCGGACGCCGCGCGGGCGGAAGCCGCTTTTCAAGCGGGCGCAGATTATGTGGCGCTGGAGCCGCGGGATATTTTACGGTCGAGTGAGGAGTTTTTACGCCTGCAGCCGTTTCGGGCCGGGGGGAAACTGCTGCTGCAGCTTCCGGCGGCCGATCTTTCCGGAGAGCCGCAAAAGCATTGGAAGGCGATTTTTGAAAACGGGCTTGTGGACGGAGGCGTAGCGCAGAACGCGGGGCAGACTGCGTTCGTACAGGGGGAGCGCATCGCGGGGTATCTCTGCAACGCCACGAACGCGCAGGCGGTCACAAAGCTTCTTGAATTGGGATTCACGCGGGTGCTGCTTTCGCTGGAACTCAGCAAGCCGCAGCTTCGGGACATTATCGTACAAACCTGCGCGGGGATTTACGGCTACGGCCGGGCGCAGCTGATGCAGCTTTGGCATTGCCCGCACCGCCGGGAAAACGGCTGCGCGGGCTGCGAAAGGCAGCATGCGCTCACCGACGCGGAAGGGCGCGTCTTCCCGCTCGACCCGGTGCGGGACGGGACGGGCAGCTGCCTGAACCGCGTGCGCAACTGCGAGGTCATGGATATCCTGGACGTATTATCTGAACTTCCGACGCCGGAGCTTGTGGCGCTGGAGTTCGTTTTTGAAACGGAGCGCGAGGTGGCGGAGCGCATATGCGCCGCGCGGGACGCGCTGGCTGGGAAAAGCCCGCCCCGCCGCGGCACGACGCGCGGCCATTGGGCGCGCGGGCTTATAACATAGGAGGAGTTATGGAGAACAGAGTACTGTCTCTATTGGAATTCGATAAGATCATAGAGCGCATCAAGGGCTTCACCGCGTCGGACGTCGGGCGGGAAAACGCGCAAAACCTGCGCCCCGCACAGGACGCGGCCGAGATCAACACGCTTTTGCAGCAGACGTCGGAGGCGGAAAGCGTATTCCTGCACGGCGGACAAAGCCCCATAGAAGGGTTTACGGACGTAAGACCCACATTAAAGCGCATCCGCGCGGCGCTGTACCTGAGCATACGGGAGCTTCTTGCAATCGCCCGGTGTTTAAAAGTCAGCCGCATGGCGCGCGAACGCCTGACGCAGGGGGACGCGCCCTCTTTGCTTTCCTACATCGCGGGGCAGCTTTGCTCCCACCGCAGCGTGGAAGAGGATATCACGCGCTGCTTTGTCAGCGAGGAGGAGGTCGCCGACGCCGCCTCGCCGGAGCTTGCGGGCATCCGCCGCCAGATGCGCATCGTCAACGAGCGCGTGCGCGAAAAGCTCAACAACATGATCAAAAGCGCCGCGTTCCAGAAATATTTGCAGGAGCCCATCGTCACCATACGAAACGGGCGGTTCGTGCTGCCCGTGAAGCAGGAGGCGAGACAGTACGTGCCGGGCCTTGTGCACGATCAATCGGGTAGCGGCGCGACGCTGTTTATAGAGCCCATGGCCGTGGTGGAGCTGGGCAACGAGTATAAACGGCTATTGAGCATGGAGCAGGAGGAGATCGAGCGCGTGCTCGCCTCCCTGACCGCCATGGTGGAGCCGTACGCGGACGAGCTGTATGAAAGCATCGGTATCTTAGGCGAGCTCGACCTGATATTCGCCAAGGCCATGCTCGCGCGGGAAATGCGCGCCATCCGCCCGGCGATCGCCCCGCACGGGCCCATCAAGATCGTCGCGGGCAGGCATCCGCTCATCCCGGCGGAGCGCGTGGTGCCCATAGACGTCTGGCTCAACGACGCGTTCCAGACGCTCATCGTCACCGGCCCCAACACGGGCGGCAAGACGGTCACGCTAAAGACAATCGGCCTGTTTACTTTGATGGCGCAGGCCGGGCTTTTTGTGCCCGCCGCCGAAGGCACGAAGCTCTGCGCATTTTCTCGGGTGTTTGCCGATATCGGGGACGAGCAGTCTATCGAGCAGAGCCTTTCCACGTTCTCCTCCCATATGAAGAACATCGTGCACATACTGGAGCAGGCGGATGGGGAGTCCCTTGTGCTGCTCGACGAGCTTGGCGCGGGGACGGATCCTGTGGAGGGCGCGGCGCTCGCCATGAGCATACTGGAAACGCTGCACGCGCGCGGCTGCGTCACGGCGGCGACGACGCACTATAGTGAGATCAAGGCGTTCGCGCTGACACATGCGGGCATGGAGAACGCCTCCATGGAATTCGACGTGGACAGGCTTGCGCCCACCTACCGCGTGTTCGTGGGGATACCCGGCAAATCGAACGCATTCGAGATCGCGCAGCGGCTTGGGCTTTCCATGGACGTCATCGGGCATGCGCGCGCGTTCTTAAAAAAGGAAGACGTGCAGTTCGAGGACGTCATACAGAGTGCGGAAAGCCAGCGCCAGCGGGCGGAGCAGGAAAAACGGCAGGCGACGCTTTTGCGCTATGAGACCGAGCGCCTGCGCGGCGAGCTCGAAGCCGAAAAGAAGCGCCTGGAAAGCGAAAAAGCCGCTTTGCGCGCCAAGGCCAGGGAGGAAGCGCGCCAGATCGTGCGGCAATCCCGCGAGGAAATGGAACAAATCATATCCGAGCTGCGTTCTGTTAAGGGCCTGGATATGCGTGAGGCGGAGCGCGCCATACAGCACGCGAGGGACGCGGCGAGAAAGCGCGAGGAGGGGCTGCTTGACCCCCTCGCGAAGCAGGAGCACAAGGGCGCTGCGCCCAAAACAGTGCGGTCCGGCGACCGCGTACGCCTAGTGAACATCGGCCAGAACGCCACCGTATTGAAGGAGCCCGACGCGCGCGGCGAAGTGCAGGTGCAGGCGGGCGTCATCAAAATGACGGCGAAGCTTTCGGATATCCGCATGATCGAGGAGACTGTAAAGCCCGCTTCCGTGAGCGCGAAGCTGACGCTTGACCCCATGCGCGAGCCCGCCGGGCTGTCGCTTGACGTGCGCGGCAGGCTGGTGGACGAGGCGTTGATGGAGGTGGACCGGTATCTTGACGACGCGGTGCTGAACGGCCGCACCGAGGTGCAGATCATCCACGGCAAGGGCACGGGCGCTTTGCGCAAGGGCATACAGGATTACCTCAGGCACCACGCCAAGGTCAAGACGTTCCGCCTGGGCAGCTACGGCGAGGGCGACGCGGGCGTGACGGTCGTGACGCTGAAATAGAAGCAATAAATTGTTTTATTGATTGGCATGCCAATTTCATATTGGACCAATGTTGTAGGGGTCGCCGCCCTCGGCGACCCGCGGGACTCAACCTTATAAAATTCATAGTATGTTTTCCGTTTTACGGGCGCTCAAAGAAAGGGAATATGGTATGATACTGGTAAGCGCGTGCCTGTGCGG
>DATMXR010000308.1:0-3878 GCA_035561315.1 Feifaniaceae bacterium | reverse complement strand
ATATATGAAATCATAAGGCCGGGACCGGCGCCAAATACGGGCCTGTTACATATTAAAACCCGCCCCGGTTGCGCCGTATATATCATGCAACCGCCTGCCGCAATTCCCCGTTGCGCCGGGCGGTTTTTATCCGTTCCATGCACATCCTGTCGTATGATGCGCCGCTCCCCTCCATATACATGAATAACCGCCCGGTCTTTTCGGACGGCGTGCGGGAGGGGGACGGCCGACGTTGCTCAACAAAAAGACGTTTTTTTACCAGGCTGCTTTGCTTGCGCTTTCCAATACCGTGCTGCTGCTGCTGGGCTTCGTATACCGCGTGCTGCTCGGAAGGCTTGCCGGAGCCGAGGGGATGGGCGTTTATACGCTGACCATGCAGGTGTACGCCATCGTCATGTCCGTGTGCGTGGCGGGGCTGTGCGTGGGGGTGACGCATGTTTCGGCCTCGCTTGCGGCGCAGTACGATACGCTGGGCATCAGGCGGCTGGTCCGTTTCGCGATGATCTGCTTTTTGACGCTTTGGTGCGCCATGGCGGCGCCCATCGTGCTGCTGCGCGAACAGATCGCGTCCCAGATCCTGGGCGACGCGCGGACCGCCGACGCGTTGTGGATGATATTGATCTGCATCCTGCTGACCGGCGCGGAAAACATATTGAAGGCCCTGTTCCACGGCACGCGCATGGTGCGCTTCACCGCCATATCCGAGGTGGGGGAGCAATTGCTGCGCATACTCCTTGCGTCGGCGCTGCTGGCCCGCTTCCTCAACGACGATCACGGCCACACCGCGTTTCTGATCATTTCCGTCATGGCGCTGAGCGAATGCTACAGCGTCATATTCCTGGGCTCCTCGTATTTCGTGAAATTCCGTGTTCCGGCGCGGCCGAAAAAACCGGCCGCGGGCATACGGCGCAGCTTTTTAAAAATCGCCGTCCCGTCCGCGCTGACGTCCATGCTGTCCAATGTGTTTTCTTCGGTATCGGTCGTGATATTCCCCTCCCGGCTGATGCTGTCCGGCTATACGCGGGCGCAGGCGGTAAGCGCCCTGGGGCTGATGTCCGGCATGGTGATGCCGGTGCTTTTGCTGCCCTCCGCCCTGGTGGGGGCGCTGTGCACGCTGATCATGCCCAGCATCGCGGCAAGCGTTTCGCGGGGGGATCAGGCGGACCTTGTCCGAAAGGTCAATAAAGGCATCGAGGCGACGGGGCTTCTGGGCCTCCCCGCGACCGCCATGCTCTTGCCCTATATCCCCATACTGTGCGGGCTGCTGTTTGGGCAGACGGTGCCCCCGGCGCTGGCGGACGCGCTGAGCCTGCAGGCCATTACGGCGTACTACCTTTCCATATCCACCAGCATATTGAACGGCATAGGCAAACAGAAACAGGTGCTCATACTCGCGGCCGTCGGGGAAGCGCTGCAGCTTGCGCTGGTCTGGGTGCTCACCGCCATGCCCAAACTGCATGTCTACGGCTATATCATCGGCATGCTTTCGGGCGACCTTCTGCGCGTGGCGGTGGGCTTTATACTCGTTCACAGGGCCACGCATACCCGCCCGCGCCTGTTCCACGCGGGCGTGGTGCCCGCCGCCTGTGCGGCGATTTTATACGCCTCCGTGCGCATCATTTTCTTCCGTGCGCTGCAGCACGGCATGACGGCGGTCGCGGCCATGCTTTTAAGCATTCCCGTGTGCGTATTAATCTACTTGCTGCTGCTGCGCCTGCTGGGCGTGCGCCCATGGTCGTATCTAAAGAAGATCGTGTTCCGCAAGGACCCCGCGCGCCCGAACGGGCAGGAAGCGGAGGCGGTATCGTAAGTTTGCCAAATAATATGTAGGGGCCGCCGTCCTCGGCAACCCGTGGTTTGAAGAAAACCATAGGGGCCGATGCCCGCATCGACCCGTTTTCCGGGACAAAAAATTGTAGGGGCCGCCGCCCCCGGCGGCCCGCGGGCCGCCCAAGGGGGCGGCCCCTACAGCCCAACGTTTAATGGGTAGAACAAGCACAGGGCCGGGAATGTTCCCGGCCCTGTGCAATAATCTGATTTACTTCACCGTATTGCTGTATCTGTCCCGCGCGACATAGTGCGTGTGCAGCAGCTCGTGCGATCTGTGCCCGCCCGGCTCGCCCAGAAAATCCGCGTATATCGTCTTGATGGCGGGGCTCTGGTGGCTCTTGCGGTAGGGCATATCCTTGTCTTCCTCATAGGTGGCACGGGTGCGCTCCACGCGCGGGTCGATATCGAAACGCGTGCGCGCGTCCACAATGGGCTGGCCGCCGCCGTTGATGCAGCCGCCCGGGCAGCCCATGATCTCTATAAAGTGGTAGCTGACGTCGCCGCGCTTGACGGCGTCCAAGAGCTTTCCCGCGTTGGCCGTGCCGTGAGCCACGGCGACGCGCACTTCCATTCCGCCGATGGGGATGACGGCCTCCTTGATGCCGGTCAGGCCCCGCACGTTTTTGTATTCGATCTCCTGCAGGTCCTCGCCCGCCAGGATATCCGCCACCGTCCGCAGGGCCGCTTCCATGACGCCGCCCGTCACGCCGAATATGGTGGCGGCGCCCGTGGAGTCGCCCAAAATATCGTCGAACTCCTCGTCCGGCAGGTTCGCGAAGTCTATCCCCGCCAGCTTGATCATGGCGCCAAGCTCGCGCGTGGTGATGTTGGCGTCCACGTCGCGGTAGCCGTCCCGCCCCATTTCGGGCCGGATGATCTCGAATTTCTTGGCGGTGCAGGGCATGACGGATACCACGTAGATTTCCTTCGGGTCCAGCCCGTTCTGCTCCGCGAAATAGGTCTTGGTGACTGCGCCCTGCATCTGGTTCGGGCTCTTGCAGGTGGAAAGGTTCCCTAAAAACTCGGGGTAGAAGTGCTCGCAGTATTTCACCCAGCCGGGGCTGCAGGAGGTAATCATGGGAAGCGTGCCGCCCTCCCGGATGCGGGTTAAAAGCTCCGTGCCTTCCTCCATAATGGTAAGGTCGGCGGCAAACTGCACGTCGAACACCTTGTAGGCCCCGAGGCGGCGCATGGCGGCGGCGAGCTTGCCGGTGCAGCGCGTGCCCATGGGCATGCCGAACAGCTCCCCTATGCCAAAGCGCACGGCGGGCGCGGGCTGAAATATGACATGCTTTTTCGGGTCCGCCAGGGCGTCCCACACGGGGGCGGTGGCGTCCTTTTCCGTAAGCGCGCCGGTGGGGCATGCGACGATGCACTGCCCGCAGTTGATGCAGGCGACCTCGTTGAGGCTCTTTTCGAATACCGAGCCGATCTGCGTTTTAAACCCGCGGTTCTGCATACCTATGGCGTATACGCCCTGCGTTTTTTCGCACGCGGCGATACAGCGGCGGCAGAGGATGCACTTGTTGTTGTCCCGCACGATGGATGGGGAGAATTCGTCGATCGTCTTTTCCAGGCGCGCGCCGTCAAACGGGATGTCCGTAATGCC
This sequence comes from Feifaniaceae bacterium, assembly GCA_035561315.1. Lineage (GTDB taxonomy): Bacteria > Bacillota > Clostridia > Christensenellales > CAG-138 > JAEYLA01. The sequence continues at coordinate 439 of DATMXR010000308.1, read as the reverse complement.
CAGTTCGTCCGCAAGCGCCTGCAGCTCGCAGGTGGTGTTGCGCTTGCAGGTCAGGCAGGAACGGTCATGGTCGGATAATATCAGCTCCAGCACCGAACGGCGGGCGGAAAGCACCTTGGCGGAAGCCGTGTTGATCTCCAGGCCTTCGGATACGGGAAATACGCAGGCCGCCTGGAGCCTGCCGGACTTTGCTTCCTCCACCAGGCACATGCGGCACGCGCCGATGTTGTTGAGCCCCTTGAGGTTGCACAGCGTGGGGATGCGGATGCCTTCCTTGCGCGCCGCCTCCAGCACCGTGGCGTTTTCATGCGCCGTGACGGGACGCCCGTCTATTACCATATTGACCATGCGCGTTTCCTTTCTGTTGCTGCATTTATTCTTGAAAACAACCCATATGATATTTTTTTGACGATATAATATAGAATACTCTCTATATGGG
>DATMXR010000307.1:0-3561 GCA_035561315.1 Feifaniaceae bacterium | reverse complement strand
CTTTGTTTTGGGGAAACTGCGTTTCCCCAAAACCCTTAAGAACGCCCCCGATTCAACAGAAGCCAGGGTACGAAGCCCTTCCCTGTGAAAAATCTGTCGCGATGTCCAGAAGCCTAAACGCTTTGCTTCCCGCCAAGGATGCGCCGCCGGAGGGGTGTCGATGCCCTATGAATCACTCTTTCACCGCGCCCGCCGTCATGCCGGATACGATCTGTTTCTGGAACAGCAGCACGATGATGAGCGTGGGCACGATGACGATCACGGTCGCGGCCGTAATTTCCCCCCACAATATGCTGAACTGCGTGCGCAGGGCGTTGATGGCCACGGGAACCGTCTGGAATTCCTTGCTGGCGTTCAACGTAAACGTCAGCAGGTACTCGTTCCAGGACGCGATGAACGTCATGATGGCGGTGGTGAACACGCCCGGCATCGCGATGGGGAATATCACCTTCCAGAGTGTCTGCCACATGGAACAGCCGTCGATATGCGCCGCTTCCTCCAGCGAAGGCGGGATGCGCTTGAAGTGCGCCACCATGATCCATACCGCGGCGGGCAGCGTGATGCTGGAATAGGCGAGCGTGACGCCATAGCTGTTTAAAAGGTCCAGCTTGTAGAACATATTGAATATCGGCCCTACGATGATCATCTGCGGAAACATGGAAATGCCGAGTATCAGGCTCATCAGAAGCGCCTTGCCCTTAAAGCGGCAGCGCGCCAGCACATAGGCGGACAGCGACGATACCACCGTCACGTACGCCGTTGTGGTAAGCGACACGATGAGGCTGTTCTTGATGGAATTGAGTATGCCCTTGTCTATGACCGTCCGGTAATTTTCCAGCGTGGGATGTTCGGCGAACACGCGCAGCGCGGTGGAGCCGAATATCTCGGACGACGGCTTGAAGGACGTGACCGTGATCCAGAAGAACGGGAACATCATAATGCCCAGAAGCAGTATCACCGCGGCAAGATAGAGGATCTTTTTCAAGCTCATGTTTTTCATATTCTCCCCTCCTCAATCGTCCGCGATGAGTTCGGTGCCCAGCACCTTGATGAACACGAACGCGATGGCCGCCACGAACAGCGCCATGGCGATGACGATAACGGCCCCGTAGCCGTAGTTGCTCTGGCCGATCATCACCTTGTACGCGTATATGGAGAGCGTTTCTGTGGCGCCGCCCGGGCCGCCGCCCGTCAATACCGTAATCAGGTCGTATACCCTAAACGCGTCGAGCGTGCGGAACAGGAGGGCCACCAGCATGGAGGGCTTGAGCATGGGAAGCGTGATGGAGAAGAATGTGCGCACGGCGCCTGCGCCGTCTATCTTCGCGCTTTCATACATCCCGCGGTCTATGATCTGGAGGCCGGCCAACAGCAGCAGCGCCATATAGGGCGTGGTTTTCCAGACGTCCGCGAGTATGGCGGCCGCCATGGCGCCGTTCGCGGAAAGCAGCATCACCTCCGGCTCGCTGATGAGCCCCAGCGAGGCGAACATATGGGAGACGACGCCGCTGCCGCCGTCGTACATGTAGCTCCACATCAGGGCCGAAACGGCGGTAGGTATCGCCCAGGGAACGAGCGCCGCCGTGCGGACCAGGCCTATCCCCCGCATGGCCTTGTTCATGATAAGCGCCAGCAGCATGCCAAACGTCAGCTCCAGGGCCACCGATAGAAAGGTAAACAGCGCCGTATGGCCCAGCGAATCGAAAAAGCGCGTATCGCGCAGCAGCGCCCCGTACGCGGCAAGGCCCGTAAAATTGCTTTTGATGATGCAGGAGCGCATTTCGTCCGCGAGTATGCCGATTTTGTCCCGGTTATAAAAAGGGACATCGGCGTTCGCGTCGTATACGCGGTTGATGCGCGCTTCGGTGCCGTCTATATAGGCCAGAAGCTTCTGTTCCTCCGCCTTGGAGACCGAAAGCGGTTTTTCCGCGCCCTTGTACGCTTCGAACATCGCGGAGGCTTCCTGCGACACCGCCTCCAGCTCGGCCTTATCCGCGCCTTCGAGCAGCGTGATCTCATCGCTTAAGTAATAGGCGATATAATCGCAGTCCTCGGCAAACAGGCGGGCGTTGAAGCTTGTGCTGGTATACAGCCCGGATACGGTTTGATCGTTCGCGCGGTAATCAAAAAAGGAATAGACGACCGAGCAGAGTATGGGGTAGAGCGCGAACGTCGCGATTAACAGCAGCAATGGGGCAAGGAAGGCCATCTGCCCCGCCGTGATCCGTTTTTTGACCATACGCTTTTCCTTTCCCGGCGCGCCCGCGCAGCAGGCGCGGCATGAGGCCGGATAGTACAGGAACGGACCCGTTTGCCGGGTCCGTTTGCCCGCGTCTTCCGCCCGCCGCCAAAGCCGTTTGGGTTTTGGCGGCGGGCAGAGAGGCCCTTATGCTATTTCCCGAGCGCGGCGTTGACGGCCGCCACGGTATCCTCTATGGTCTGGGAACCGGAGAGGTACTTGTGCGCGTTCTGCTGGATGGCGTCCGAGGTCTTGGCGTATTCCGCCGAAACCGGCCTTGCGATGGTGCTGGAAAGCGCGTTCTTAAAGCCTTCCATATTGAGCATTTCGTTGCCCGCGAGCACTTCGGCGTCCTCAAGCAGGGCGTTGAAGCCCGGCAGGTAGCCGCCCTGTATGGACATGATCTTCTGGCCCTGTTCGGTGGCGAGGAACTTCATGAAATCCCACGCGCCTTCCTTGTTCGCGGAGTTCTTGTTCATCCCCAGCAGCCAGCCGCCCACGGTGGAGCCGCCGGGCAGGGGCGCTACATCCACCTGGTCCACTTTGATTGTGCCCTCGCTCTTGATGACGCCCCACTGGTACGGCCAGTTGCGGGCGAATACGCTCTGCCCCTTCACAAAGCTGTTGGCGGTTTCGCCTTCCGTGTAATTGAGGATATCGGTGGGCACCGCCTTGGAGTCCACGAACGCTTTCATGGCCTCAAGGCCGCCCTTCACGTCCGTCCAGCCGGCGGTAAACTCGGCGAGATTGCACACGAGGCCCTCATACAGCCCGGACTGGAACGCGTAGCCGTCCGCGGTGCCGCCCTGGCCCTTGTAGGCGTCCGCCATGGAGAGCAAGTCCGCAAACGTATACTGGCCGCCGACGAGCTTTGCGGCGTCTTCCGCGGAAACGATATCCTTGCGGAAATACATTAGGCCGAGGTCGGGGAAGAACGGCAGCACGTACTGCTTCGCGTTGTAGGAGCCGGACGCCATGGAGCCGGCGTTGAACTGGGAAGCCTTGAGGCCCGCGTCCTTCATGTACTGGTCGATGGGCTCGATATAGCCCGCCGCCGCGAATTCGCCCGCCCACACGACGTCCATCGAAATGACGTCATAATCCGCGGAGCCCGCTTTCAGTGTGGTGATGAGCTGCTCGCGCATGGCGTTGGAATCGTTTGTCATATCCACCCATTCCACGGTGAATTTGTCCTGCGATGCGTTGTAAGCGTCGATCACGGCCTGGGTCGCCGGGGTGCTGTCCGCCTGCGCCGCGAACCGGATGGTGACGCGCGGCGCCTCCGCGGGGGCGGGGGCCTCCGTGGGCGCGGGGGCTTCCGC
>DATMXR010000306.1:0-5535 GCA_035561315.1 Feifaniaceae bacterium | reverse complement strand
TGATAGGCGCGCAATATTTTTTAGCATAAAAAAGCGGAACGGGAAGCATTTTCCCGTTCCGCTTTTTAAGTATCTCATGGCCGTTACTCCGCTTTCCCAAGGAGCTTGACGAGCACGGCTTTCTGTGCGTGCAGCCGGTTTTCCGCCTCGTCGAATATCTCCGCTGCATGGGCCTCGAACACTTCCGCCGTGATCTCCTCTTCCCGGTGCGCCGGGAGGCAGTGGAGCACAATGGCGTCGGGTTTAGCCGCTTTCATTGCCGCATCATTGATTTGGTATCCTTTGAACGCCGCTTTGCGTTTCTCCGCCTCGCCCTCCTGGCCCATGGAGGCCCAGACATCGGTGTATAGGACGTCGGCATTTTTCGCCGCGGCGAGTACGTCAGTGGTGCAGGTGAACGTCCCGTTCGCTTTCGCCCAGTCCATGATGTCGGCGTCGGGCCGGTACCCTTCCGGGCAGGCGACGGCGACTTCCATGCCCATTTTGATGCCGCCCACGATAAGGGAGTTCGCCATGTTGTTGCCGTCCCCGATGAATGCCATTTTCAGGCCCTTGAACGTGCCCTTGTATTCGCGCACCGTCATCAGGTCCGCAAGCACCTGGCAGGGGTGCGCGTAATCCGTCAGGCCGTTGATGACGGGGATGGAGCCGTACTTCGCCAGGTCCTCGACCTCCTGCTGCCTGTATGTGCGGATCATGATGCCGTCCAAATACCGCGAAAGCACCCTCGCCGTATCCTGCACGGGCTCGCCGCGGCCGATCTGCAGATCGTTCGCGGAAAGGAACAGGGCGCTTCCGCCCAGCTGGTACATGCCCGCCTCAAAGGAAACGCGCGTGCGCGTGGAGGATTTCTGGAATATCATGCCCAACGTCTTGCCCGCAAGGTAGTGGTGGACGATACCGTTTTTGCTCTCGTACTTCAACTGGTCGGCAAGGTTTAGTATATCCGTGATCTCCTGCGGGGTCAGGTCGGAGAGCTTCAAGAGATGCTTCATTGTTCGATTTCCTCCTTCAATATGGCGATGGCTTCCTGTAACAACGGCGTCGGGATATTGAGCGGCGGCAAAAGCCGGATTTTATGTTTCGCGGTCAGCACGATCACCCCACGGTGTAAACATCCAAGCAGGATATCCTTCGCGGGCCGTTCCGTTTCGACGCCCAGCATCAGGCCGAGACCGCTGACGGAGACGACGCCCTTTAATGAACCGAGCGTTTCCCTGATGTACGCGCCCTTTTCCTGCACCTCCTGCATCAGCCCGTCCGTCAGGCGGGAGAGTACGGATATCGCGCCCGCCGCGCAGACCGGGTTGCCGCCGAACGTGGAGCCGTGGCTGCCCGCCGTGAGCGTAAACATGGTCTTTTCCCCGAACAGCGTCGCGCCCATGGGCAAGCCCCCCGCCAACCCTTTTGCGGTGGATACGATATCGGGCTTGATGCCATAATGCATATAGCAGTACAGCTCGCCCGTGCGGCCGTTGCCCGTCTGCACTTCGTCGATTACGAGCAGCACGTCCCGCTTTTCGCAGATCGCCGCGACCTCGCGCACATACTCCGGCTCCAGCACGTTCACGCCGCCCTCGCCCTGTATGAGCTCCATCATCACGGCGCAGACGCCGCCCGCTTCCAATGCAAGCTTCATGGCGTCGATATCGTTTGCCGCTGCATGCATGAACCCCGGCGTAAACGGGCCGAAATCCTTGTGGAGGCTTTCCTGCCCCGTGGCGGAAAGCGTGGTGACCGTGCGGCCGTGGAACCCGTTCCAGAGCGTTATGATGTTGGGCCGGGCGGCCGCGCCGTATTTGTCGCTTGCGTACTTGCGCGCCGCTTTGATGGCGCACTCGTTCGCCTCCGCGCCCGAGTTGGAGAAGAACACCTTTTTCATCCCCGTCCGCTCGCACAGCATCCCGGCAAGCGCGGACTGCGGCGCGGTGTAATAGTAGTTGGACACATGCTGCAATTGATCCACCTGCGTTTTTACGGCGTCCGCCCATACGGCGTCCGCGATGCCGAACGCGTTCACCGCGATGCCGCCGCCGAGATCGATGTAGCGCTTGCCCGCTTCGTCGTACAGCTCCGCGCCCTTGCCGCTGATGAACGCGACATCCTGCCGGCCGTATGTGGCCGCGATAAAAGCTTGATCTAACTCTTTGATGGTCATTGTGTGCGCCTCCTTATAGGCAAGGTGCGTTGAGGGCTCTGCCCTCAAACTCCCGCATAAGGGACGTGACGCCCCTTATGTATCCCGCTTTCTTTTGCTTCTTGCACCCGAATGATACATTCGGGTATCTTTCAGGGATCAATGTATTTGCTTACGCAAATACAACCGATCTTTCGTGGAAAGAAAAGAAGCGTACCTTTACTTAAACATCGTCCCCACGCCCTCGTCCGTCAGCACCTCGATGAGGATGGAGTGCGGCACGCGCCCGTCTATGATGAACACCTTTTTTACCCCGCGGCGGATCGCGTCGATGCAGCAGTCCACCTTGGGGATCATGCCGCCGGAGATGACGCCCTCTTTCACAAGCTGCGGCGCTTCGCTCACCGGTATTTCGGAAATGAGCGTATTGGGGTCGTTCATGTCCCGCAGGATGCCGTGCGTATCCGTCATGGAAATCAGGCTTTCCGCCTTTAAGCACCCCGCGATGCGGGCCGCCGCGGTATCCGCGTTGATGTTGAACGTATTCCCCTTCTCGTCGCATCCCACGGTGGAGATGACGGGGATATAGCCTTTTTCCAACAGATCGTGTATGGGCTGCGTGTTAACGCTTACGATCTCGCCCACATACCCCAGCTTTTCATCAAACGGCCTTGCGTTTAGTATCCGGCAGTCCATGCCCGAAAGGCCGATGGCCCTTCCGCCGATGCTGTTGATGAGCGCCACCAGGTCCTTGTTGATTTTGCCCGCGAGCACCATCTGCACGATCTCCGCGGTTTCCTTGTCCGTCACGCGCAGGCCGCCGATAAACTCGCTCTTTTTATTGACGCGCCTGAGCATGTCGGAGATCTCCGGCCCGCCGCCGTGAATTAAGACCACCTTGATGCCGATGAGGGAGAGCAGCACGATGTCGCCCATCACGGCGCGCTTCAATTCGTCGCTCACCATGGCGTTGCCGCCGTATTTGACCACGATGATCTTGTTGTTGTATTTCTGGATATAGGGCAGCGCCTGTATGAGCACCTCCGCCCGCTGGGCGTTCGTGATGTCCTTCATCCCCTTCTCCTTATGAACGGTAATCGCCGTTGATTTTCACGTAATCGTACGTGAGGTCGCATCCCCAGGCCGTGGCGGCGCACGCCCCGCTGTTGAGGCAAACGAGGATATCGATTTCATCCCGCAGCAGGATGTCTTTTGCGATCTCCTCCGAAAACGGCACGCCCGCGCCGCTTTTGCACACGTCGATATGCCCCGCGCCCGAGGCGAAGGAAACGTCCACCTTCCTAATATCCACGTCCGCGCCCGCATAGCCTATGGCGCACAGCACCCGGCCCCAGTTGGCGTCCGCGCCGAACATGGCGGCCTTTAAGAGGCTGGAGCAGACGACGGATTTTGCGACCCTGCGCGCCGTAACGGTATCGTTTGCGCCCGAAACCTTGCAGGTCAGGAGCTTTGTCGCGCCCTCGCCGTCCTTCGCTATGGCGCGGCAGAGGCGGGAGGTGATCTCTTTTAAAGCAGCACAGAACGCGGCATAATCTCCGTTCTCGCTTATAATCGTATCGTTGCCCGCCAGCCCGTTCGCCAGCACCGCCACCATGTCGTTGGTGGAGGTGTCGCCGTCCACGCTCACCATGTTGAACGTGTCGAGGATGTCGCCCGAGAGCGCTTTTTGCAGCATGGCGGGAGCGATGGCGGCGTCCGTCGTAATGAACACCAGCATGGTTGCCATGTTGGGGTGGATCATGCCCGAGCCCTTGGCGATGCCGCCGATGCGGCATGTTTTGCCGCCGGCTGTAAAAGATACCGCACATTCCTTTACGGCGAGGTCGGTGGTCATGATGGCGCGCGCCGCGTCGAGACTGTTTTCATACCCCAACGCTTCCACAAGCGCGCCCATGCCGCTTTCGATGGGGCCTATGGGGAGCGGCTGGCCGATGACGCCCGTGGAGGCCACGATAACGTCCGTGGTATCGATGCTGAGCGCTGCGCCCGCAAGCTCGCACATGCGCTTTGCGACATAGGGTCCGTCCGCGTTGCAGGTGTTCGCGTTGCCGGAGTTGCAGAGTATCGCCTGCGCCATGCCGTTTTGTATGTGTTCTTTGGTCACGAGTATCGGCGCGCCCTTCACAAGGTTCTGCGTATATACGGCTGCGGCGCTCGCCGGAACGTCGCTGACAATCAGCGCCAGATCCTTTAACGCTTTGTTCTTTCTCAGCCCGCAGTGGATGCCGGAAGCCTTGAAGCCTTTTGCGGCGCATACGCCGCCTGGTATTGCGTGCATAATACTCTCCTTATGGTTCGAGGTACGTTTCTTTTCTTTCCACGAAAGAAAAGGAAACAAAAGAAAGCGGATTTCATTATCCCAATGACGCCTATACGGAGAGCCCTTCCGTCTCTTCCCGCCCCAGCATCAGGTTCATACATTGTATGGCGGCGCCGGAAGCGCCTTTGCCCAAATTGTCGTACCGGGCGAGCAGCGTCATGCGCTCCCCGTTTCCTGCCACCGCCAGCTCCATGGTGTCCTTGCCCGCAAGGGCGTTGGCGGCGAGCGTCTGGTTTTCCGCCGTATAGGGAAGGACTTTTATCAGTTTGCTGCCTTCATAATGCTGCGCGTAAATCTCCCGGATATCCTGCGGCCGCAGCCGCTTCTCCAGCATGTTTTGGTGCAGGGGCACGTTCACCAGCATGCCCGCGTAAAAATCCGCGACCACGGGGGAGAATACCGGCGGGAACGCCGTGCCCGCGTACTTCTGCATTTCGGGCAGGTGCTTGTGTGATTGCAGCGTGGCGTATGTGCGGGGGGCGTCGAACGCCGCGTCCCGCCAGCTGTCCTCATACTCCGCGATCATCTTTTTTCCGCCGCCGCTGTAGCCGGTGAGGGAAAAGCAGGCAAGCGGCGCTTCCGGGGAGAGGATACCGGCGGAAACGAGCGGAGAAACGAGCGCGATAAACCCGCTTGCGTGGCAGCCCGGCACCGCTACGCGGGAACCGAATATCACACCCGCCCGGTGCGCCTCTGAAAGCTCCGGAAACCCGTAGCGCCAGCCGTTTGCAGTCCGGTGGGCGGCGGACGCGTCTATGATGCGCACGCGGCTCCCGTCGGAGAGCGCAACGGACTCGCGTGCCGCGTCGTCCGGCAGGCACAAAAACGCGACATCCGCCGTATGGAGCAGTTCCTTTCGCGCGGCCGGGTCCTTGCGCTTTTCCCCGTCCAGGGTGAGGAGCGCAATGCCGTCCTGCTTACTCAGCCGCTCGTGGATGCGAAGGCCTGTCGTGCCTTCCCCGCCGTCGATGAACACCCGATGCATGCGCCGCCTCCTTTTTCGTATATTACTCATAATTATACATTCAACGTGTCCGATGTCAACAATATTTTGAAT
>DATMXR010000305.1:0-13356 GCA_035561315.1 Feifaniaceae bacterium | reverse complement strand
GTGTAAAAATCAAAGTCATGGATGTGGATGTCCCCCGTCTTATGGGCGCGGCCATGCTCTGGCTTCAAGATATACATTTCATTGAATATCTTGGCGCCTTCGGAGCCGTATTTGAGCATGGTGCCCATGGCGGTGTCGCCGTCGATATTGGCGTTGTCCCGCTTCAGATCGCTTTCGATGGAGGCGGCGTGGGTGATCTCCTCATAGGTGCGCATCAGGCGCGTGTTCATTTCGCGCGCGCGGGTGCGCTCCGCGCGGTAGAGGATGTAGCGCTTGGCGGCCTCGGCAAGGTCCGCGTCGATCAGCACGCGCTCCACGATATCCTGCACCTCTTCGACGGTGGGATATTCGCTTTTGAATTGCTTCTGTTCCGATTCCTCGGCCACGCGCACGGCAAGCGCGAGCGCCTGCGCCATATCGCCCGTGCCGGAAGCCTGGAGCGCCTTAAAGATAGCGTTGCTGATCTTTTCCAGGTTGAAGGGGACGCGCCTTCCGTCCCGTTTTATGATTGTTGTGATCATTGGTTTTTTGCCGGAATCCGACATGCCGATCCCGGCATTCCTCCTCTAATCTCTTTGGGGTGATTGCTATTTTATCACCACATATTGCGGCAGTCAAGCAAGGAGGACGCAATATATAGTGATTTTATCAAAAATATCATGAAATGGAGGTCTAACCCATGATTGCGGAATTTGTCTCTTCCTGATAGAATTCGAGAGAACGAACAGCAAACTTAACAGGTAATTTTGTGCAGGAAAAACATGGGCCCTGCGGGCGCATATGCCCTTACGGCCATGAAGGAGAACGATGGAGCCGGTAACATTTGAAGAGGCCATGCGGTTCATCCACGCGGCGCAGCGCTTCGGCTCGCGGCTTGGTTTAAAAAGCATCGGCGCGCTGCTCGCGCGCTTGGGGAACCCGCAGGACGCATTGAAGTATGTCCATGTGGCGGGCACGAACGGCAAGGGCTCGGTCTGCGCGTACCTCGCCGCCATACTGCGGGCGGCGGGCTTAAAAACGGGCCTCTATACCTCCCCGTACATTCAGCGTTTTACCGAGCGCATCCAGGTGGACGGCGTTGAGATTTCAGAAGACTCTATCGCCCGCATCACGGCGCGCATCAAGGCGGCAATCGCCGGAATGGAAGCGGAAGGGCTGGAGAACCCCACCGAATTCGACATTGTCACGGCGATGGGCTTTTGCTATTTCGCGGAACAGGGCTGCGATATCGTGGTGCTGGAGGTGGGCCTGGGCGGCAGGCTCGACTCCACGAATATCATAAAAGCGCCGGAGGCCGCCGTTATCACGCGGCTGGGGTACGACCATACCGAGGTGCTGGGGAACACGCTCCCTAAAATCGCGTTTGAAAAGGCGGGAATCATAAAGCCCGGCTGCGACGTCATTCTGTATCCACAACCGCCGGAGGCCGAGACGGTATTTGAGGAAGTCTGTACAGAACGCAGCGCAAGGCTGCACAAAATCGATTTGTCGGGCATACGGCCGAGAGAGTTCGGCCTGTGGGGGCAGCGGTTCGCATACACCGGATTTGGGGAATATCAGATCTCCCTGCTCGGCGAGCATCAGTTGGGGAACGCGGCGCTCGCGATAAACGCGGCGCGCCTGCTGCAAAGCAAGGGGTTCCCTGTGACGGAGAACGCTATTCAAAAAGGCCTGCTGTCGGCCCGCTGGCCGGGGCGCATGGAGTTGGTGCATTCCAATCCTGCCGTGCTGATAGACGGCGCGCACAACGCGCAGGGCGCCGCCGCACTAAAGCGGGGATTGCAGCAATATTTCCCGGGAAAATCCGTTATATTTCTTGCGGGCGTGCTTGCGGACAAGGATTATGGCGATATGATGCGGGAGGCAGCGCCTCTTGCCGAACGCTTCTTAACCATCGCTCCCGAAAGCCCGCGCGCGCTCCCCGCCGAAGCGCTCGCGGCGCATTTGCGCCGGTACAAGAAACCCGTCCAGGCCTATGCGAAGCTGGAGGACGCGATCGAAGCGGGGCTTTCCCTCTGCGGGGAGGGCGGCGTATTTTGCGCGTTCGGCTCGCTGTACTATATCGGCAGGGTGCGGGCGTATTTCGGGCTGGAGTAAGGACGAAAAATGCAAGAAAGCCGCTCGTTTGGGCGGCTTTTCCTGCTGTAAAGGGGATCGGGTATCGGGGGAATCAAGCCTTGCCCAGCCAGCGGAATACGTTGGCGATAAAACGCGCATACGGCTCGCTGTTCGTCAGCGCGGGCGGCGCCCAGTGCGCCGAAATATCGCTGGCAAATGCAAACGAGCGGCCTTTGCCGATCGTTTCGACCGCGATCATGACGTCCTCCCCGTTTACGGCAAGCACCTCCGCCCCGGCTTTGGGCAGCAGACGGTTATAGCCCAGCAGCGGCGGCCAGGTAAGGTCCACGCCCGCGAAGATCGGATGCCGGGGCTGTGTCACGCGCATGACGGCGCCTTCCGGCACCTCGCTGCGGTCGTCATACGGGTACAGTTCCACCGGCAGCACGCGTTTTAGCGGCGTCATGCCGTAACGGGCCTTGCCGCCCATGCCGGTGAATGAGTTCCAGCCGCCGAACATCGCAAGCCCGCCGCCTTCCTCCACAAACCGGCAGAGGGAAACGAGCCTGTTTTCCCGTACGACAGATTTTTCAAACGTCTCCGGGTGCAATAAAAACGTGTCGCTTCCGATATCGGAGAGCACAACGACGTCATATTGCTTCAGGCCGTCCAGCCCGGGAAACTGGCGCGCCGCCGTATGGGAGGGCATGTAGTGAAACTCGATGCCCGCCTCCTCACAGATGCGGCGGATGTTATCGCTGGTGGATTCATCGTAGGAAAAGCTTTCAAACGCATTGAACCCCTTGATGTGGCTCATGGCGATCGTCCAGCTTTCGCCCGCAAACAGTACGTTCATGGCGTCCTCCTGTGCAGAATTGCGCCGGGATTATGATTTAATAACGCCCTTTCGGATCATCACGCATGCGTATACCGCCGCTTCCCCGCTTTGTATGACGGCATAGGCGTTTTTCGTTTCATCATAGAAGCGGAAGCGGTCGATAAAGCCTATGGCTTTTTTGCCGCGCGGGTCGTGCTTTTCCACCACGGCCTCAAATTCCTTCCAGATGGGGATATCGAGCTCCGCGTCCTGCGGCTCCCGCCGCATCAGCACAATGGGCGTTTCCACGTAGGTGTCCGCCGGTATCATGGTAAGGATCGCGTCCAATAACGCGGTGGCGCCGATGCCGTCCGCGCGGATCAGCTGCGCGCCGCCCGTCTTTGCCAGGCCCGCGCCGGGGAAGTTGCCGTCCCCCAGCACGATGACGTCGTTATGCCCCATTTCCGCAAGCACTTTCAATAACTCCGGCGAAAGCACACTGGGTACGTTTTTGAGCATATGACCGCCCTCCCCTTATTTTTCTTTGATGCGCCTGTTCTCGGTAAAGAAGTTGAGCACCATGACAAGCAGCAGCACGCCGCCCCAGATGAGCGGGATATAGAAGCTGGAGATCTCCGGGAAGCGGTTGAGGCCGGAGGAGAGCATCTGCAAAACGCAGATGGCCAGCACCGTGCCGCTGATGCGGCCCTTGCCGCCCGAAGGGTCCACGCCGCCCAGCACCACGATGAGCACGCATTGCAGCGTGTACACCGTGCCGTAATCCGCGCGGGCGGAATTGTAGTTCGCAAGCATGATAAGCCCGCCCAAAGCCGCGCAGACGCCGGAGAGCATGTAGGTTTTCATCAGAAGCCGATCCACTTTCAGGCCGCTGAACTTCGCGGCGGTGGCGTTTGTGCCCAGCATGTAGAGCCGCGTGCCGTATGTGGTGCGGTTCAGGAGGAACCAAAGCAGGAGCACCATTGCGATAAAGAACAGCAGCTGGACGGGGATAAACCCGAAAAGTTTCGATGCGATTGTTTCCGCGTAGGTGATGGGCAGATTGCTTACCGCCTTGCCCTTGGTGAGTATGATGGCGATGCCGGTAAAAAGCTCATAGGAGCCGAGCGTGGCGAGTATGGGCGGAATTTTGATTTTGGAGATCAGAAACCCGTTGAACAGGCCCGCGACGGCGCCGATCAGGACGCCGAACAGCATGACGATGAATATGCCAAAACCCGTCAGCTCCTGCCCGCCGCTTGCCAGTTCCTTGAGCAGGATGCCGGAGGCGATGGCGGCGAAGTTCGCGACGCCCACCACCGAAAGATCGATGCCGCCGGTAATCATGCACAGCATGATGCCCAGCGCCATCAGCCCGAATTCCGGGAACTGCGCGGCCATCGTCTGGAAGTTGATCAGCGTATAGAACTTGTTGAAGCGGAATATCGCCATGAACAGCATCCAGAACGCCATCAGGCCCAAAAGCCTCCCGATATGCACGTCCTTGACGACGGCGCGAACGCCTTTCTTCTGCTTATTCATCACAGCGCCCTCCCTGCCTTGCGGCTCTTTCCGTCATTTGCGCGTGACACCTGCATGGCGCTTACGCCCGTGCCCACCAAGATCAGCAGGCCCAGGAACAGCCCCTGCCAGAATGTGGGGATGCCCAGCAGGATCAAGGAATTCTGCACCATGACGATGAGCACGGTGCCCAGCATGCATCCCGTGAGCGTGCCGGCGCCGCCCGTGATTGCGGTGCCGCCCAATACCACGCCGGCGATGATCATCATTTCCATGCCCAGCATGTTGGTGGGGTGCGCCTGCGTCATCATGCACACGCGGATGAGACCCGCGAGGCTTGAGATCATGCCCACGCCCACATACAGGAAGAATTTGATGGCCCATACGTTGAAGCCCGCGCGGTGCGCGCTCGTTTCGTTGCCGCCTATGGCGTAAAGCCCGCGCCCGTACATGGTGCGCTGCAACATGAAGTAGACGAGCACCAGCACGGCGACAAGCGCCAGAAACGCGACAGGCATGCGGGAGGTAAGCCCCGTCTCTGAATTTTTCGCGACAAACAGCGCGGAGGTCCCGAACGAGGACATGCCCGGCGGGATCACGGCGATCTGGACGGAACTCAGCACCCCCTGCATGACACCCTTGAACACGCTGGACGTGCCCAGCGTAACGATGAGCGGCGGCAGCCGGAAGGAGGCGATGAGCCAGCCGTTGACAGCGCCCAGTATCGCGCCGAAGCACAGCGACATGACGATGGGCAGAAACATGCCTCCCTGGTAATTGCTGTCCACCAATATGCGCGTGGTGGCGTACATGCTCAGCGACGCCAGCGCCGGGAACGAAACGTCTATGCCGCCGGAGACGATGACCATGAACGCGCCCAAAGCGAACAGGCCGGGGACGATCAGGGCCGAAAGAATATCCACGATGTTGTTGGAGGTAAAGAACTGCCCCGAACGCGCCTGTATGACGATGCTCAGCAATACGATGACCAGGAATATGTAGAACTCGTTGCGCTGCGTGAGCTTTTTGAATACCTTCGCCATTCTTTCCACCCCCTACATCATGTGCTGCGAAAGCGCGTGCGCGTCCACGCCGGATGGCGTTAGCGTGGCGCTGATGCGGCCGTCGCGCATGATGAGCACCTTCGAGCAGTTGGCCAAAATTTCCGGAATATCGTCGGATATGATGATGACGCCCAGGCCCTGCTCCGCCAGCTTTCTCAATATCCCGTGGATGTCGTGCTTGGAGCCGATATCCACGCCCACCGTTGGGCCGTTGAGTATGAGCACCTTCAGATCCCGCGAAAGCCACTTGGCCAAGACGACGCGCTGCTGGTTCCCGCCCGAAAGCGTGCTGCAGGCGTTGTCCGGGTCGGGCGTGGCGATGGCCAGTTCCTCCACCCAGCGGGCGATCTCCCGTTTCTTTTTCTTTTGGTCGAGAATCCCGAGCTTTGTGGAAAGCTTCTCAAGCTCGGATATAGCGATGTTGTCCCCGATGCTGCGCGGCAGAAACAGGCCTTCGGACAGCCGGTCCTCCGGCACATAGCCGACGCCGTGTTCCATTGCATCCCCCGGGGAAGAAAGCGCGACGCGTTCGCCGTCGATGGTAACGGTGCCTCTGTCCGCGCGGTGCATGCCGAAAAGCGAAAGCGCAAGCTCCGTGCGGCCCGAGCCGAGGAGGCCCGTTACGCCTAAAATCTCACCCTTGCGGAGCGAGAAGCTGACGTCCTCAAAGCAGCCGTCCGCCCCCAGATTTTCCACCGCCAGCACGGGCGCTTCGGAAAGCGCCGTGGGCTCGAACGGGTGATCCTCAAACTCCCGCCCGGTCATGTAATACGTAAACTTTTTATTGTCGAGCTCCGACGTCTTGCCGGTGATTATTTTTTCGCCGCTCCGCAGTATGGTGAAGCGTTCGGATATCTCAAATACTTCGTCCAGCTTGTGGCTGACAAACAGGGTGGCGATCCCCTGCTTTTTGAGGTCGAGTATGGTCTGGAACAGCGCGCTGACCTCCTTGCGGGTGAGCGCCGTCGTCGGTTCGTCCATGATGATGAGCTTGGCGTCGAACATCAGCGCGCGGCAGATGGCAACAAGCTGTTTGCTCGCGACGGATAATGAGCCGACCTTGGCGTCAAGGTCCACGTCGAAATGGATCTTCGCGATGGCCTCCTCCGCGATCCGCTTCATACGCCGCCGGTTCACAAGCTTCCGTTTCGCCGCAAGCTCGGCGTTGAACGCAAGGTTCTCTATGACGGAAAGATTGGGGAATATGGAAAAGTCCTGGTAAATGACCTGCACGCCGTTTAATATCGATTCGATCGGCGTGATTTTCGTATACGACTTGCCGCCGAACTCGATGTGGCCGCCGGAGGGCGTATACACGCCGGATATGATCTTGATGAGCGTGGATTTTCCGCAGCCGTTTTCGCCCGCGAGGCAATGGATCTCCCCCGCCTCGATCTCGAGGGAAACGCCTTTTAGCGCCTGTACGCCCGCGAACGATTTTTTGACGTCCACCACCCGGAGTACGCTTTGGGACATAGCCTTCGCCCCTTTCTTGGTTTTTCATTAGGAAAGGGCCCCGCATCCCTTTGCCGCGCGAAGAGTCTTCGTGCGGCAACGCGCTTTTTTTAAGCATCGGGATGCGGAACGGCCCTGTTGTTGATTGTTCCGCCGGTTTCATATCGGACTGTAGGGAATGCCCTTGGGCGTTCCGCGGGCCGCCGGGGACGGCGGCCCCTGCAAAATTGTCCAACACAAATCGGTATGTCAATCCGATGTTCTTTACGCTAGAAACCGAAGCTGTCCACGTTGTCGGCGTTGATGACGATCCAGCCCTGACCTTCGAGCACGGTGGAGCTGCCCGCTTTGAACGTCAGGTCCGTATAGCCTTCCACGCCCAGGTCCACATGGTCTGCGATCTGCTCGCCGCGCAGCAGCTTCAGCGCCATGGAGCACATGGCCTTGCCCGCGAGCGCGGGATCCCACAGCGTGAGGGACTTGACGGCGCCGCTCTTCAAGAGCTCCGCGTTGTCTGCGGGCATGCCGGTGCCGGATGTGAACACCTTGCCGGTGAGGCCCAGCTCCTGGATGGCGCGGGCGATGCCCGGCGCGTCAAAGGAAGAGGTGCCCATGATGCCCTTGAGGTCGGGGTATTTCTTGAAGAGCTCCTTGGCCTTCTGGTACGCGACGTCGCCGTTGTCCTCGGATTCGACGCGGGGCTCGGCTTCGAGCAGCTTCATGTTGGGATAGGCTTCGATCTGGCGCTTCACGCCGCCGTCCGCCCATTCGTTGTGGGAGGCGTTGGTGACGTGCGCGACCATGGTGGTGTAGAGGCCTTCCCCGCCCATGGCTTCCGCGAGGTTATCCATGATGAACGCGCCGTACTGGTCGTTGCTGAACGCTTCGATATCGTAATCCACATTGGTCAGGGAAGCGCCTTCGTGCGCCACCACTACGATACCGGCGTCGCGCGCCTGCTTGAGTACCGGCTCAAGGGAGCCGGGGTCTACCGGGACCACGCAGATGGCGTCAACATCGGCGGCGATGAGGTCCTGTATGAGCTGGGACTGCAGCGTCGCGTCGATGGCGGGGGTGCCCTTCTGATAGATGTTCAGGCCCGTTTCCTTCTGATACTCTTTGACGCCGACATCCATACGGACGAACCAGGGGTTGGTGGCGTCCTTGGGAACCACGACGATCTCCCACTCGGACTCATCGGCGGGCGCTTCGGCTGCGGGGGCGTCCGGCGCGGCGGGCGCAGCGGGTGCTGCGGGCGCGGGAGCCTCGGCAGGCTTCGTGCACGCGAACATGCTGAATGCCATCAGCAGTACCAGCGTGAAAGCAAGCGTCTTTTTCATGTCGTCTTCCTCCTAGTATTTTTTCTTCTTGCCGGTCGCCCGGCAAAAACCATGCCACGGACAAAGTCCTGCGGACTTTATCCGCGGGTTTTCTTTAGGTTAAAAGTGCGCCATACGCACTTTTCTCCGCAAATCTGACGCGCATGCACCCGAATGGTACATTCGGGTATTCTGCAAGGAATGATGTGCGGCTAAAGCTGCACGACCAATCGTCAGATTTGATTTCAATGTGGGGGATTGCGATCCCCCACACCCCAATGGAGAGATACAAGCTACTTTCTGCCATGTAATGATTTCATCTGTTGAACATCAGGCGGCGCAGGAACGCGCTGACTTCGACCGCGTTTCCGGAACGGTAGATGGCCGCAAGCTCCTGTTCGTCGATGCGCCCGGCCAGATCCTCAAACACCTCGAACCACCGCACGCTTTCGTTGCAGGCGTCCCGGCCGTCCTCGCGGTAGGGGTACTGGTCGGTGGAGATATAGCCCTCGTACCCTGTGCGCTTGAGCCAGTAAAAGAACTCGATGAACGGTATGGTATGGACGGAGCCGGTGATCATATCGTCGTCCCACATGCAGTAATTGTCGTTCATGTGGATGTGGAAGAGCCTGTCGCCGTAGCGCTTGATGACGGCGACGCTTTCCGCCACGTTTTCCTTTGCGGCGGTGCCGTGGCCGTAATCTATGGTGACGCCGCAGTTGGGCTCGTCAATCTCCTTCACCATCAGAAGCGTCATGGCCGCGGTGGCGGGGTAGCTGAAATTGCGCGGCTCGCGCGGCTTGTATTCGATGGAGATCTTAACGTCCGGCCGGTACAGGCAGCACTGCCTCACGCCCTCGATAAACCAGCCGTGCTCCTCGATATAATCGCCCTGGAAGGGGTAATCGTAGCCGTCCTGGCCCGGCCAGAGGCTGATGAGGTCGCCGCCCAGAAATTTCGCGACGTCTATGATCGCTTTTGTTTCCTCCAGCGCGACGCGGCGCATGGCCGGGTCCTTGGAGGAGAACGCGCCGCGGCCGTATTTCTTGGTGCCGAAATGGTCCGGTATGATGGAAACGAGCTTGAGGCCCGTGCGCTCCAGCTGCGCCTTTACCTCTTTTGCGTTTTCCGGCGTGACGTGCCAGTTGCTCACCAGCTCCACGCCCGTGACGCCGTCTATGGACTTTACGCGGTCGAACAGCTCCGTGAGCGTATAATCCCGCTGGTAGCCGCCGCCCATATAGCGGTCTGAAAAATTGCCGACATTGCCTAAAATAACGCTGTGCTTTGCCATATGAACCTCCCGGATGGTTATTTGAAACTTGGAAACGGCTTTACATCCGCACGGATTCGCGCACGATCAGCCTGGTGTTGACGACGATCTGTTTGGCGGACTTGTCGCCCTCGAGCTGCTGGCTCAATGCCATGCAGCAGTTTTTGCCCATCTGGTGCATGTTCTGGCCGATCGTGGTGAGCGGCGGGCGCGTATAGGCCGAAAGCGTGATGTTGTCGAACCCCACGACGCCGATGTCCCTGGGTACGCGGTACCCGGCCTCGAACAATGCCGCGAGCACGCCCGCCGCGATCAGGTCGCTTGTGCACACATAGACCTCGGGCAGCTGCGATTTTGAAATGATCTGTTCCTGCACAAAGCGGTGCGCTGTTTCGATCTTATCCAGCCTCAGGCTGGCGGAGAAATGCACATGCTCCTGCAGGAAAGGGAGATTGTTTTCTTCCAGGCCGATTTTAAAGCCCATGTAGCGGTCCTGGATGTTGGACATCCCGAGGTCCTCGGAAATATAGCCCACCCGCTTGTAGCCCGCTTTACTCAGGCGCACCGCCAGCCGGCGCAGGGCGTTGATGTTGTCCGTGATGACGGAGGGGACGGCGTGGTTGAGAAGATAGCGGTCGCCCAATACGACAGGCACTTTTTTCGCGGCCTCGATGATGTATTTTTCATCGAGCATCCCACCGAAGAGGATCAGCCCGCTGATCCCGTTTTTGATGAGTGTTTTCACGTGCTTGATTTCCGCGTTCTGATCATGCCGCGTGCCGCAAACCAGGGCGATGTAATCCTGGCGCCATGCTTCCTCGCAGATCGCCTGAAGGCACCTCGAATAAAATTCATTGGAAATATCCGGCGTCAGGATGCCTATCATCCGTTTGTCGTTTGTCCCCTGGGCGCTGGCTGCTTTGTTGGGCTGGTAGTCGAGTTTTTCTATGGCGCCGAGTACGCGCCTGATGGTTTCCGCTGATATGGTAGCCGTTTGATTGAGTACATGGGATACGGTCGTGATGGATACGTTCGCTTCTTTTGCTACATCGGCCATGGTCACGGCTTTTCTTTTTACAGGTTCCGCAACGACCACCTCCTGATGGTTGTATTATAGCAACGCCCATTTTGGCATTGCAAATCAAAAAAATGAAAATGGCCTGATTTTCATTAATTTAAATGAAATCCCCGAAAAGATATGCGCAATATGCGGTGTGTCCCTGTTTCCGTTCCTCTAATTTTCATTGCTAATTTTCATTGTCTCGCGCGTTTTTTGTCGATATCGGCAGAAAAAACGGCCCCGGCCGTTTGTGAGGTCAGGGCCGTTTATTGATTCTGCAGCGGGTCAGTACAAAACTTTTGAAAGGAAATCCTGCAGCCTTGGGTGACGCGGGTCGGAAAAGAACGCCTGCGGCGCGTTTTCCTCGAGCACCTGCCCGCCGTCCATAAACAGGCAGCGGGTGGCGACCTCTTTGGCAAACCCCATTTCGTGGGTGACGACCACCATCGTCATGCCCTCGCGCGCAAGCTCCTTCATGACCTCCAGCACCTCGCCCACCATTTCGGGGTCCAGCGCCGAGGTCGGCTCGTCAAAGAGCATGACATCCGGGTTCATGGCCAAAGCGCGCACGATGGCGACGCGCTGCTGCTGGCCGCCCGAAAGCATGCCGGGGTACGCGTCCGCCTTGTCCGCAAGGCCGATGCGGTTCAAAAGCCGCGTGGCGTTGTCGTTGGCTTCCTCCTCGGTCATCAGTTTGAGCTTAATTGGCGCCAAAGTGATGTTCTGCCGGATGGTCTTGTGCGGAAAGAGGTTAAATTGCTGGAACACCATGCCCATTTTGCGGCGCAGGACATCCACGTCGCACTTGCCGTCGTTGATGCGCACGCCCTCGAACCAGACCTCGCCGGAGGTCGGGGTTTCCAGCAGATTGAGGCACCGTAAGAGCGTGCTCTTGCCGCAGCCGGAAGGCCCGACGATGACCACCTTTTCCCCTTTTTCGATATGCTGGCTGACGCCGTTGAGCGCCTGCACGGTATCGAAGCGTTTCTCTAAATCCTTAACGGTGATCACTCTTAGACAGTCTCCTTTCAAGCTTTCTGAGGCCCCAGGTCATCAGCATGACGACCAGCAGATAGATCAGCGCGGTCACCAGCAGCGGCACCACGCTGTAGGTGCGCGTGCGGATCATCATGCTCATATACGTCAGATCGTTCATGGCGATATAGCCCACCACCGCCGTTTCCTTGAGCAGCACGATCGCCTCGTTGGCAAGCGCGGGCAGTATGTTTTTGATCGCCTGCGGCAATACGATATGCCGCATGGTCATGCCGTTGCTCAGCCCCAGCGAGCGGCCCGCCTCCGTTTGCCCGCGGTTGACGGCCTGTATGCCCGCGCGCATGATCTCCGCCACATACGCGCCGGAGTTGATGCCGAACGCCAGTATGGCGACGTATATGTTGTATTCAAACGGAACGGAGGCGAATATGACGAACGCGAATATCAGAAGCTGCACCATCACCGGCGTGCCGCGGATAACGGTCAGGTATACGTCGCAGATCAGCTCCAGCGGGCGCAGCGCCTTGTTGTGCAGCGCGTACACCTTGCAGATGGCCACAAGCGCCCCCAGCAGGATGCCGAGGACCGCCGCGCCCAACGTGATGAGCAGCGTGTTGCCAAGGCCTTCCACATAAAGCATCCACCGGTTGTTGGCAATGATGTTATTGTAAAGCTGCTGGCCGAAATTATCCCACATAGGTCCTCCCTCCCGGCCGGCGCCGTGCGCCGGGGCGTTTGCATAAATGTGCAAGCATGTATTAGTATACTATAGGATGCGCCGCGCGCAAAGCGGTTTTCCATGCATCTTATTTGAATAGTATACCCGCTTACAAAATCAGGCCGCAGGCAATGCCCTGCGGCCCAACGTTTCTTTTCCCTTATTTGCTCAGGAACCGGAAGCGGCCTTGTGCTCTTCGATCAGCTTGGCGACGGTGCCGTCGTCGAGCAGCTTCTGAACGACCTTGTCTACGACCGACTTGAGGTCCGGCGAATCCTTCTTGAGCGCGATGGCGTACTGCTCCTCCGTGAGGGGTTCTTCGAGCACGACGAGGCCCTTGTTGGCTTCCGCGATCTGCTTGGCGGGCAGTTCATCGATGACCACGGCGTCGATTTTTCCGTTTGCAAGCTCCACGCCCGCGTCGGGGCCGGTCTTGTAGCGCAGCACCTGGCCCGCGCCGACTTCATCCGTCACATACGTATCGCCCGTGGTGCCCATCTGCACGCCGACGTTCTTGCCCGCAAGGTCCGCGGCGGACTTGATGTCGCTGCCCTCGGGCACAATGATGACCTGCGCGGCGTCCACGTAGTTGATGGAAAAATCCACGCTCTGCCTGCGCTCGTCGTTCGCGGTGATGCCCGCCGCGCCAAGATCGCCCTTGCCGCTCTGCACGGCGGGGACGATGCCGTCAAAGTCCATATCCACCACTTCAAGCGCCACACCGAGTTCATCCGCAACGGCCTTGGCGATGTCCATATCCACGCCCACGACCTCGTTGCTTGCGCCCAGGTATTCAAACGGGGCGAAACCGGAGCTGGTAAGTATGACGAGCTTACCCGCCTTCTTGATCTTATCGATATTGGGGGTCTCCGACGCCGCGGGCGCGCACGCCGCAAACGCGAATGCGCCGAGCAGTATAGCAAGCGTCAGGGCAATCGCTTTGTATGCTTTCTTCATAGCAGTGCTTCCTTTCAAATCTTCTTTGCATAAGTATACTATTTATTTTCGATAAATCAACCCCGTTTTGTAAATTTATTTGTATTTTTATAAGTTTAATCCCTTTCGGTGCATATATATT
>DATMXR010000304.1:0-10514 GCA_035561315.1 Feifaniaceae bacterium | reverse complement strand
GGTGCCGTCGGATATGACGAGGCACAGGTTGTGGCGGCGGGTGAGCTCATAGCTTAGGTCCACATCCTTCTGAATTTCCAGGCAGGGCTGGGCCACGCCCGGCGTGTAGGCGAGGGAAAGATCCTCTTTGGTTTTGACGGGTACGGTCGCCACAACCTCGATCTTGCCCCTCCATTCCCCGTGCTTTTTCAGGGACTCCTTCGCGTAATCCATTTTGCTTCACCCTTTCCTGAATAAAATTCTCAATAGTTCCCCTTGAATACCGCCTGGGAATTTATGGGGAGATATGTGCCAAAGTATTTACTAAAGTCTATATTGAGGTACCTGCACATGTCCAATATTTCCGCCATGGTGTTCTCGTCCACAGGTATTCCCGCTTTCATACGCTCAGCCATCGCAGCAACCTCTTTATCACCATGTGTATAGATGCGCGGCTGCCCCTCAGCGCGGGGCGAATCGCGCAGTTCTTGCAGGAACGTGGACAGATGGACCTTGATTTCGGCAGAATCACCAAATATTTCGGGGTTAATGGCGATAAAGCCGTGACAGATACCCCCTTTTGTGCCCTGCATAGTATGGTTGGACGTCATACCCAGCGAGAGAATGGAAGTGAATATCTCGCACAGCATGCCGAAGCCATAGCCTTTATGGCCGCCCAGCCCCTCGGTGCTTCCGCCGAGGGGCATGATGCCGCCGCCGTTTTTGGCAATAATATTCTTAAGCACATCGGGTGCGTCAGAAGTGGGCTTGCCATTGTGGTCGAGTGCCCAGCCTTCGGGCAGAGGTTTTCTCATTTTGTTGTACATTTCAAGTTTGCCTCGCGTCACAACGGTGGTAGAGGTGTCAAAAAGAAAATCATTCGGCTCCGCGGGCATTGCGCAGGCAATGGGATTGGAGCCGAGCATGGCAAGCCTTCCAAACGTAGGCACCATAATGGCCTCAGAATTCGTGAAAGAAAACCCAATCAGCCCTGTGCTGCAGGCACGCTTAGCATAATATCCGGCTATGCCGTAATGATTGGAGTTACGCGCTGTGATGATGCCAATTCCATTCTCTTTTGCCTTTTTGATGGCGATCTCCATACTAAAATAACCAATGAGCTGGCCCATGCCGTCGTGTCCGTCAACCACGGCTGAAACGGGGGTTTCGAAGACTACCTCCGGCTGGACGCGCGTGTTGATCATACCTTTTTCAATACCCTTGTGGTAGCGTACCAAGCGCTGCATACCATGGCTTTGGATCCCATACAGATCCGACATGATCAGAACGTCAGTAATAATCCTGCTTTCCCGATCAGTAAAACCAAATGCCTGAAACGCGTCATAACAGAGTAAATCGAGCGTCGCATGCGGCCATGTTACAGTTCCCATTTTTCTCACCTCATAACTAAATTAATCAGGGATGAACCCAATCCCCTTGAATTGAGGATATGGTTGGAATCAACATCCTTGATTTTGCAGATCGGCGGTATAAACAGCTCCCCTTCGGCTTCTTGCAGGAAATCAATCTTTATCCGACGCCGTGTTCTCCCGGGGACGGCACTCATACAGCCCCGCTCCACTTCGAGGCGTAACGGGAATTGCAATATAAGAGGTTTTCACCTATCTGCGCACTTGTAGAAGATACCGGTTACACCCGTGCTTGCTCCTGCAATCTTTGCGTCATCAATGTACCCCGCGTCACGGGTTGCGGCGGTACCAATCGCGGTCATACCACACGGTTTCGATCAGCGTGCAGCCAAGGCCTGATCCGAACGGGCCGTGCAGCACCCCGGGCTGGCGCAATGCGTAGCTCCCTTTGGTATACAGCGTGTTGGTGGCATAGTCCATCATATGTCCCTCTAGCACGTATACCTCCTCCCAAAAATCGTGCGTGCGCACTTTTTCAAAGCGGAAGCCCGGCTCGAAGATGATCAACCGCGTATACGCGCCTGTTTCCGGATCATGTGAGAGCAGTTTCTCCCGTAGCCCTTTAAGCGGGCCTCCGCGTTCCGCCCCGAGGTCGCTCCATTCGTAATCATGCACGGCGCTACGCATATCGCCGCCGGTCACAGGTCCTTTCCCCATAGCAACTCCTCCTTGATGATCGTATATATGGCAACACGTTCAGGCGAACGCGTGCATCACCACCCAGATTACCGCCGGCATTGAAAACAGGCTGGCTGCCGTAGTCAGTAGCAGGCATTGGGAGGTATATTGGTCGTCAATGCCCATGCTGTGGATCATCACAGGTATGGACACCATTGGCGGCAAGGACGTAATAATGGCAAGTGTGAGCAGCAAATCGGAGGAAATGCCGGGAATCAAAGAGAACAACCCGCAAAACAGAATGGGATAGAGCAACATCCGCAACAGCAGCACGAACAGTGCAGGCCGCAGATGCTCGAGCCGCATGTCGGCCAGCACGCTGCCAACATACAGCATTCCCATCCATTTGGTCATATCTCCTACGCTTTTAAGCGTATCCCAAACGATGTTGCCCGAAAGGTCAACCCGCATTAGCCCAAGAGTGATACCCACTACCACGCAGACGATCTGTGGCGTCAGCACGCGCTTAAGAAAGGGCTGCGGGCTGGCCGCCATAGCTTCCGGCTGGTACGCTCTGAGTATCCGCGCCTTGTAGGACCATTGCAAAAACACATCCAGCGATGCAAACAGCGCGATATAGAACGTACCGGTCGCGCCCAGCAGTACGCTTGCCAAGGGTACTCCCATGAAGCCTGCGCTGGCTGAAGTAAGGAGCACCAGGTTCAGGTCCCGAAACAGCCCGGTCCAGCCCATCAGGCGGGCAATCACACGAATCCCCCCGAACAGCAGCAGGTAATGGAGCGCAATCGCTGCGAACATCAGCGCCAGTTCTCCGATCTGCAGGCGCAGGGAGGGACTCGACAGCATGGTCAGCATGAACAGCGGCAGCAGGAGGTTGATGACCACCGATGCGATTGAGGCAAATCCCGCCTCACTCACCAGTTTGCTGACGCTGGCGCCGTAACCGACCAGTATGAGTATTACAAACACGCCCACCTGCCGCAGCAGTATTTCAAATGCAGCCATGACCCCTCCGAACCCTGTCTCAGTCCGCCATCGATCTCTTTTTGGCGTCCGCCATGACGGCAAAGAGTATGATTGCGCCTTTTGCGATGTATTGGATATCGGCGCTGACGCGGACGAATACCAGCCCGTAGTTGATAACCTGCAGAATCACCACGCCGATGATGACACCTGCGATGGTGCCCACACCGCCTTTCATGGAGACGCCACCGACCACGCAGGCGGCCATTGCGTCCAGCTCGTAGGACTGCCCCAGCACATTGGATGCGCTGCCCGTACGCGCGCCCTCAAATGACCCGCCCAGGCCATACAGCAAGCCGGCAAACACATACATAATCAGCATGTTGCGGTTCACGTTCACGCCAGAAACCCTGGCGGCATTCACGTTTCCGCCGATCGCGTACATATTTTTCCCGATCGCGGTTTTATTCCAGACCAGCCAGACAAGGAAGGCGCAGCCCATCGCAATCAAAAACAGGTAGCTGATCTTGAGGGAACCTATCACAAGTCCCTGCTGGGAGATGTTCGTAAAGTCGGGCCGCAGGCCGCCAATAGGCGCGGAACCAGCAAATTTATCGTAATACACGCAGCAGAGGCCGTAGACGATCTGGCTGGTACCTAACGATGCAATGAACGAGGGCACCTTCATCTTGGCTACCATAGTCCCCTGCAGGAAGCTGATCAGCGCGGTGACCGCCATTGCAAGCGCAACCGGCACGATCAGCGGCAGATTCAGCCCCGGAAAGACGACGCTGAAATACTCCGGGTCCTGCAGCATGGAGGCGGAAAGCACGCCGGCCACGCCCACCACCCTGCCCACCGAAAGATCCACGCCGCCCATGATGATGATTCCGGCCACGCCCAGCGCAAATATCAGCTTGGAAGCGGATTGCCCCAGTATAATGCTCAGGCTTGTCAGGGACAGAAAGGACGGATCCATACATATGATCACGATCAACAACACAAACAGGAAAATATAGATTGAGTTGTTGACCACGGCCCTATAAAGTTTTGAGGTCTTTAGCACTTGCATCACCGTTCTCCTTCATATGAATATGCGCTGCTGCGGAAATGGAGCGCTACAGTTTCAGCGCGGAAAGCATGAATATTTCATCCTGCCTGAGTTCGCTGCGTTCGATGCAGCCCGTGGTATATCCGTTGCTCAGCACCATGACACGGTCCGCTATGCCGAACAGCTCGGGCATTTCCGAGGAAATCATAATGATGCTTTTTCCTTCCTTCGCCAAATTGATGATGAACTGGTAGATCTCATACTTGGCACCGACATCTATGCCGCGGGTCGGATCATCCAGCATCAGGATATCCGGATTCATCAGGAGCCAGCGCCCAATGATCACTTTTTGCTGGTTTCCGCCCGATAGCTTGCACATCTTGACGAAGGGACTGGGCGTCTTGACCCGCAGCTGCTCCACAACCCACTTGGCGTCCTCGCGCATCTTTTTGCGGCTGAGCAAAAGAATCCTGTTTCTGCATGTGCCCTTCCGGTTGAGCTTGGTGATCAGAGCGTTAAACAGGATACTGAGATTCGCATAGACCCCGTCCAGCTTGCGCTCCTCGGTGACCAGCGCAAACCCCCGGCGTATCGCCTGCTGCGGGGTTTTGACGGCAATGTGCTTGCCGTTGAGCAGGACTTCGCCGCTTTCCACCTTGCGCAGGCCAAAGAGCGTTTCCACCAGCTCCGTCCTCCGGGAACCCAGCAAACCGGCCACGCCCAGAATCTCACCTTTACGCAACGTGAATGAGACGTCCTTGATGGTGTTCTTTCCCACGCCTTTGAGATTCTTTACTTCCAGCATGACCTCGCCCGGGACATTGTCCTTGGGCGGGTACAGCTTATCCATCTCTCGGCCTACCATCTGCGCCACAATCTGGTTGATGCTGTATTCCTTCACCGGCGCGGTAACGATATGCCTTCCGTCCCGCATGACGGTGATATCGTCCGCAATCCGCTTGACCTCTTCGAGTTTATGCGTAATAAATATAATTCCATGGCCCTGCGCGCGGAGAATATCCAAAATTTGCATGAGCTTGTCCACCTCTTTTTCGGTCAAAGAAGAGGTCGGCTCATCCATCACGATAATTTCCGAATCATAGGAAATCGCTTTGCCTATTTCCGCCATCTGGCGAAGGGAAACGGGCAGACTCCTGACCGGAGCATCGGGCTTGATGCTCACGTCCATTCTGTCGAATATTTCCTTCGTATCCTTGTACATCTTTGCATGGTCGACCAGTAGATGGCGGGTGGGATACCTCCCCAGCCAAATGTTTTCCATCACGGTACGCTCAGGCACCTGGTCCAGTTCCTGATGTACCATAGAGATGCCATGCAGCAGCGCGTCATAAGGCCCGACAAAAGAAACGGCGTTTCCTTTGAGCCATATTTCGCCTTCATCCCTTGCGTGGATGCCGAAAAGGATGTTCATCAGCGTAGATTTTCCAGCTCCATTTTCGCCAACAAGAGCATGGATGGTGCCCGGCCGGACAAGCAGGGAAACACGGTCCAATGCTTTCACCGCGCCAAAGCACTTTGAGATGTTTTCCATTCTGAGCAGGTATTCCGCAGCCATACGCTTTCCTCCGTTACTGGCCGGAAGGATGGGCGCCCCATCCTCCGGCCTATAACCGTGATTAAATCTCAGTTGCAGTTGACGTAGGCTTCCACGGCCAGGTTGAGATTTTCGGCCGTGATCTGCACGTCCGTGATACGGACCGAGCCTTCTCCGTCGTAATCGGCCTCCCATTCGTTGCCGTCAAACCAATCCTTGCCGTTGATGGCGTTGAGCGCCAGATCCACGGCGGCCTTGGCCTGCTTCCAGGGATCGGAGAGCACGGAGCCGAAGTACTCGCCCCTGAATATCATGTCGTGCACCTGAGGCAGGCAGTTGATGCCCACCACCGGGATATCCACGCCGGTCTGTTTGATGGTTTCGAGTACGCCCAGCGCCATGGCATCGTTGTTGCTGATGATGATGTCCAGATCATTGGGCCACTTGCCTACCCAGATTTCGGAGACTTCCTTGGCTTTGGTGGTATCCCAGTTTGCCACCTGGCGGTCCAGCTCCTCATACTCGATACCGCTCTTTTGGAAAACGTTCAGGTTGCCCTGTACGCGGGCCTCGGCATCCACGTGGCCGACATCGCCGGTCACCGTGCAGTACTGCATCACGCCGTCGCCGTTACGATCCTTGATCGTTCCGTTCTTCCAGTGATCCACCACCATCTGGCCCTGCATCTCGCCCGAAACGACCAACGGCAGGCCCACGAATATGGTCTTATCGTAGCTCATGAGAATGTCGGTGCTGGGACGCTTGTTGATGAATATGAGGGGAATGCTGGCCGCCTTCGCCTTATCCACCATGGTTACGGCGGAAGCGGGATCCACAGGCATAACCAGCAGCGCGTCAACACCCTGCGCGATATAAGCGTCGATCTGCTCGATCTGCTTGGCGGCATCGTTTTCCGCGTCCGACACCTGGATATCGGCCAGCTTGTTGTCCTCGATATAATTGACGATGCCCTTGCGGATAAAGGAGGTGTAGGTGTTTGCATAGGAGTATACCGTCATGCCGATGCTGGGCAATTCGGCGGGGGCAGGGTCGGCGGGCGCCGCCGGCGCAGCGGCCTGCGTCTGCTCGGGTGCCGCCGGTGCCTGGCTGGGGGCGGCCGGCGCTTGTGCAGGCGCGCATGGGGAACAGACAAACAGTACGCAGAACAGAAGCGGAAGCAGTGTTTTCACGGTTCTCTTCATTCTCAATTCCTCCTGTATTATTTATGCGGCGCCCTCTGCGCCGCAAATCCGTCTGGAGCAATGCGGCAACCTGTAGCTACAGGCCGCCACGTTTTTAAAGCGCGCGGTTGACAAACTCGCGCTGGTGGACTTCCACCTTCAGGGGTTTAAGCAGGTTGAACGCTTTGGCCAAGTGCTGCGCATATGCCTCGACGCAGCGCAGCCCCTTCTCACGGGAGGCGCGGAAGGGATTGCCCATGATGGCCTTGGGCGCAAAGTCCTGATGCTCCATCATGAAGGAGATGTACTCGTACCCGTCCAGGTTGATTACCGGCAGGCCGTCGTTCTTTTTGAATTCCGGCGGCAGCCAATCGGGCGTCTTGGCCACGCACGCCTCGGCGCGGTCCATGCGCACCAGGCTCTCGTCCCAGGCCATGACCTGAGAAGTTTCGAGTTCGCCCGCGTGCCAGCCCGGCGTTTCCTCGGGCCCGCCCTCCAGGATATCCTTCACAACGCCCATATACCGCTCCGCGAAAGGCTTGGCGTAGCCCACCATGGCGCCCGTGTCGTAGCGCAGCTGGCGGAAAACGGCGTCGATCACCTTGAGATTGGAGGCATGTCCCACCACGTAGATGATCTTGCTGAATCCGGCGTGGATGGCGCAGCGGCCAAGATCGTACAGTATGGCGTTGAATGTGGAGGCGCGCAGCGTCATGGTGCCGATGCCGCCGCCCACCTCGCGGATGTGGTGCGGCGAGTAGCCGTACATCAGAGGATCGATATAGGGAATGTTGGTCAGTTCCGCCGTCCGCTTCACGATGGCGTGGAGCTGGTAGGTATCGGTGCCCAGCGGAAGATGCTGCCCATGGCATTCGCAGCTTCCAATCGGGATCATGATAATATCCGACTCCTTGAGAAATTCGCGAATGTCCGGGTAGGCCAGTTCGGCCAGATTGTAACGCTTTACAGGCTCGTTCATGGATTCTCCTCCTTAACTGTACTTTCTGGGTCTGTTTCCAAGTATCAAGTCCGTCTTGCTCGCGCAATTCCGGAACCTTGCCTATGTTCCCGGACCCCCGGGGCCGATGATTTCGGGCGCGGCCGCCCGAAGGTTTTCGCCGGACCAGCCGGGAGGATTACTTGCAGGCCTGCCGGAGCAGCGAATAGATATCGCGCACCTCCAGGCCCTCTTCCGCATTCCCGGCAAGTGCGTTCTGGCATCCCGGGCAGGCCGTAACCACCAGCCGCGCGCCCGCTTCCTTCGCATCGCCCAGGCGCGCGGCGGCGATTTTACCGGCCAGCGCAGGGTTTGTCTGCTGCATGACGCACCCCGAGCAGCATTTGGTAAGCTTGCGGTTGAGGAACATTTCCTTGACAGGAACCCCCATGCCTGCAAGAATGGCCCGCGCGGGCTCCATCTCGTCCAGATCGCGCGCCAGACGGCACGGATCGTGGTATGTCGCTCCCATATCGCCAAGCGCGCGGGGCTTAAGCCGGCCATTTTTCAGGAGGTCCGCAACGTAGGCGGTCGCGGTCACCACTTCCGCCTCCAGCGGGATTTCCCATGCGCTCCACTGCTGCTTGATAAAGCGGGCGTCGGTCGGGTCCAATACGACGATGCGCTCCGCGCCCGTTTGCCGCATGCGTTCGGAACAGCTTAGAGCCATCTCCCGCACTTCGTCCACATAGCCGATCAGATCCCCCAGGTGTGCGCCGGTAGCCGGTTCCGGAGAAAGCGCCGTATACGTCTCCCCCGCAAGCTCCAGAAGCGCCATCAGGTCGAGCGCGCTCTGCGGCGCCGTATGCGTGGCGCTGTCCCCCAGGTAAAGCAGCGTCGGAGCCTGCCTGGGCAGCAGCTCCAGTTTATGCGTGAGCGCCGCGTCGGGTTCGCATGCAAAGAGGCTTCCCTCCATAGCGCGCTCGATCACCCTGTTGACGCGCTCGGGAACAAACCCCTCCACCACGCAGGCCGTACGCGCCTCGCGCGTGAAAATGGTGGGATCATATCCCGTAGCGCAATCGTTGGTGCACGCGCCGCACAGGCAGCATTCGTAGATGAGCTCGCCGGCGTCCGGGCTGAGCGGTATGCCGCGGTATTCCATGGAAATGATCAGCGCTCTCCCCCTGGGCGTATTGCCCTCCTTGCCCGACACCAGCCCGACGGGGCATGTATGGCGGCACATCCAGCAAAACCGGCAGGCGTCGGCATGATTCTTCGCTTTTTCAGAAAACATTGTATTTTCCTCCTTAGAGTCCCAACTTATAGGGGTTCATGATGCCGTTGGGATCCAACGATTTTTTCAGCCCCTCGAACACCTGCATGGCGGGACCGTATTGCTCCTTCATCAGCCGGGAAAGTTTGAGCCCTATCCCGTGGTGGTCGTTGATCACGCCGCCGTTCTGCATCGCCGCGCGCACGCCCGCGTTCCATATATCGTTGTGCAGGCGGATCGCCTCCGCCGGATCCTCGGGCGGGTTATCCATGATAAAGCGGTCGTAGATCATCGTGCCCCAGTCATACCAGTGGGAACAATGGGCGATAAAGCGTACGTCTTTAAAGTTGTCTTCCACCGCATGCTTCATGGCGTAATAGATTTTCTCCACATTGTCGTAGGTGGAAATCGTATCCATGGTGCCGAACATCTGCGGATTGTTCATGATGTGGCCGGGATAGAAGAACGTGATGCGGTTTTCAAACCACTTTTCTCCGTACTCTGTTCCAAGGTCCATCGCGCCGTAGCTGCCGCATATATCCAGTATGACGTCCATCTCGATCTGCGCGATCCGCGGGTCCCCCTCCACAGCCAGGTTCATGAAGGCGCCGCGCTTATCGAAGCCAAGCACTTTTTTAATGATGGAAACGGTCTCCGCCTCGTCGAACAGGCGCAATATGGAGGGCTTGACCATCTGCACAATTTTGCGGCAGGCTTCAATACCCGTGCCAAAATCCTGAAACAGGAAAGCCCGGAACATTCTGCACTTTGGAATATTCACCAGCCGGAAGGACGCCTTGGTCATGATGCCTAGCGTTCCCTCCGAACCGATGAAAATCTGGTTCAGATCGGGGCCGGCCGCATGCTTGGGCGCGGGCAGCGTATTGATAATATCGCCGTTGGGCAGCACGACTTCCATGCTCAGGCACTGATCGTCGATTTTTCCGTACTTGGTGGACATAATGCCGATGCCGCGGTGCGCGAGCGCGCCGCCGATGGTGCCGCAGGTGAGGCAGCTGGGAATATGCATCACCGAAAGGCCGCGGGCGTTTGCATGCCACTCCAGCGTTTGGAATATCATGCCCGTTTCCGCAGTAATGGTGTGCGCGTTTTCATCCAGGCTCAGCAGCCTGTTCATGCGTTTGGTGTCCAGCAGGATTCCTCCCGCCATGGGCAGCGCGCTTCCCTGCGAGCCCGAGCCGCCTCCCCAGGTTTGTACGGGGAGCTTATAGTAATTGGCGATTTTGAGCAACTTGGAGACTTCTTCGGCGCTGGAGGGACGTACAATAAAATCGGGAGCCGGGGGTTTCTGCCCTTTATCCGCCCACATGCGGGCAATCCAGAAATAGTCCACGCCATAGGTCAGTTTATCCGCCTCATTGACACTGACGTTTTCACGGCCAATGGCATCTTCTAACTCCGTTTGGATCATGTTGGTCATAAACGCCGTGAATTCCATGTGTGTTCCTCGACTTTTTGCAGATTTGATTTGAAATGAGATCT
>DATMXR010000303.1:0-4394 GCA_035561315.1 Feifaniaceae bacterium | reverse complement strand
CTTCTATACTGAGTTCTTGTAAGGAGGTAAATCGAAAATTTAGTAAGGAGGATGAAAAGATGAAAGTGAAAAGCAGATTGTACTGGATTATTTCCGTCTTGGTGGCAGGCATCGTTTTGTTAACCGGCTGCGGCGCTGCGGAAGGAGAGGCCGGATTAAGCGACGATTCCGGATACATTGAAGAGGCGCCCGAATTCAATGGAGAAACCGGAGCAGGTGATGCGGAGAGCCCTGATGAGGCCGGGTCAGGCGACGATGGATACATCGAAGAGGTGCCTGAATTCGATGGGGAAACCGGAGCGGGCGTTACGGAGAGCCCTGATACTGAGGGTATGGTAACGGGGACCGTGAAGGAGGCGGATGCCGCCACCGGTAAAGTCATCATTGTTTCCGAAGACGATACTGAAATCACGCTGGACGTACCTTCTGAGGCGCTCTTGGACGAACTGGCCGGTTTTGCCGAAGAAGGGGCTCGAATAACCGTTACATATAACGATGCTACCAAGACGGTGACAAACGTGACCAGTCAGGCTGACAGTGAAGTGATAGACGAAAACTAAGGGCAAAGACGCAAATGCCCCCGCCAACGGTCACAGGCCGGAAAGCCCTGAGACCGTTGGTTTTTTTGTTTGCATGTTGCTGGGAAACGCCGTCTTTTTGTTACTCCAATATTAGCTCTACCTGCCCCGCAGAATCCGTTCCCAGTCAAGAGTATCGTCCGCAAGCGATTGCGCGCGAAAATCCGCAAGCGGGTGGCGCCGCGCGGGACCTATGCCCAATGTCAGCATACCGCCCGCGTGCCCGGCCTCAACGCCCGCGTCGGCGTCCTCCACCACCAGGCAATGTTCCGGTAAAATGCCCGCCTTTTGCGCGGCAACTAAAAACACCTCCGGGTCGGGCTTACTCCGCGCGGTATCGTGCCCGCTCGCCACGGCGTCGCACAGCGGCAAAAGCCCCGTCCGCTCCAATATGAACGGCGCGTTTTTGCTGACCGAGCCCACGGCGATGCGGATGCCCTTTTCTTTTAGGTGCAGCACGGTTTCTTTCGCGTTCTTGAGTATGTATGTTTCATCCACCGTTTGGAGCATCTCCACATAGTAGGCGTTCTTCTTTTCCGCCAAAGCGAGCTTTTCTTCCGCGGTATAGCTTTGCCCGGACTTTTCCAGCACGACTTCGAGCGACTCAAGGCGGCTGACGCCGCGCTGGCGGGCGTTGTCCTCCCGCGTGAACGTGGTGATGGAAAGGTCTTTCGCGAGCCGTTCCCACGCCTTAAAATGCAGCTCGTCGGTGGAAACGAGCACGCCGTCCAAATCAAACAATACGGCCTGTATCATAGGCATTTCTCCTTCCGATCATCTATGCGCTCCACGCGCCAGCCATCCTGCGCGGCATGCGCCTCATAGAGCGCGTTTTTGTATGTAAACCGGAACGTCACCGCTTTCCAATGCGCGGGCAGACAGGGGGATAACATTGGGACGCCGTCCTGTATGGAAAGCCCGGCAAAGCCCTGTACAAGCGTCTTCCAAGCGCCGCCCGCCGCCGCGGGGTGCGTCCCGCCGATATACACAAGCCCAGCCCATTGCTTGCCTCCGCCTTTGATATCCGCCTGCGCGCTCTTTAAAAAGAACGGGTAAGCGAGGTCCGGGCGGCCGAATCTGCACGCTAAAAGCGCGTACATGCACACGCTGAGCGTTGAGCCGTGCTCCGTGCGCGGCTCGTAATACGCCCAGTTTTTTCGCAGGGTCTCCAAACCGTATTCGTCATGAAACAGCTCCAGCATGGTCACAACATCCGCCTGCTTGATGACCTGCGTATCCGAAGCGACGCCATTTGCCCCGCCCCAGTATTCCCGCGGGTCCTTTAACCGGCCGCGGACCGTTTCAAGGCCTGCGTCCTCCAGGCTGAAGTAGCCGTCAAACTGCTCCACCACGCCGTCCTTCCCGGGCCGGGGCACGTAAAGGCGTTCTGCCGCTTCTTTCAATTCTTTGAGCAGCGTGCCCAGGCCTAGTTCCCGGCTGAGTTCAAAATAGTTTTCCGCATCGTACGCTTGCAGCATCTGCAGTGCCCTTTGCGCGCTTTCCAGTGTAAAGCGGGCCATGCGGTTGGTATACGCGTTGTTGTTCACGCGCTCGTGGTATTCGTCCGGCCCTATGACGTCGTGGAGTTCATACCGCCCGGTATTGCGCGGCAATACCATACGGGAGACGTAGAATTTCGCGCAGGCGAGCGCCATACGCGCTCCGCCTTCCGCCAATACGGAACAATCCCCCGTTACCTCCACATACCGCATCAGCGCCCAAACCACGGCGGCGGAGCTGTGGATCTGCTTGTCCTTAAAATAGGTGCGTACCTGCCGCCCGGTGAATACGTCCGTCACGTTGTAATCCGAGCAGGCGTCGAAGCCGCCCTCCTGGCTTTCCCATGCGTAGAACGCACCCCCGTAGCCGTAGGAGGCCGCCTTTTCTATCGCGCCGGGGAGCGTCCTGATGCGGTAGCATACGAGCGAGCGCGCGATCTCCGGCTGGGTATACAAAAAATAATCCAGCAGGAACAGTTCGCTGTCCCAGAACACCGCGCCTTTGTATGTCTGGCCGGAAAGCCCGCGCGCGGGTATCGACAGCGCACAATCATGCCGGGGGGCGATGCAGTTGAGCTGGTAAACGGAATAATTGACCGCCCGCTCCGCTTCGCCGTCCCCCTCTATCCGGATTTCGCTGACGCGCCACACGGCTTCCCAGGCCGCCTTGCTCCCGCGCAGCAGCCTGCCGCAGTCCGCCGCCGAAAGCCCTTCCAAAGTGCCCAGCGCCCGTTTTCCCGGGTCTCCCCCGTCCCTGGAGGTAAACACGGCGCAGATGGAGGTCAGCGTAACCGCCTCCCCCGCTTTCAGGTTCAGTTCCATGCCGGCGCACAATTGCCCGGCGTCCGCCTCCCTGCCGCCGGAAAGGAAACTTTTGCGGGCGACAGAGACGGTGTCCCTGCCGTTTTGCACGCGGGCGGTACACAGCAGGGCGTTGCCTTTTGCTTCCAATATCATATCACAGTAATGGGGGCCGTGGATATCCCATACGTCCCCGTCTATCCCGGCCGCAAGCATGAGGGTAACGTCCGCGTCCGCCGTTACCGTATAGCGCATGGCCAGCAGATGGACGTCGGCTAGGCTCGCGAAGCGTTCGCTTTCAACGCAGATCGTTATACCGTTATGATTCCAGCGCGTGTGCCTGCGCATCACCCCGCACCGGAAATCCAAGGCCTGCTCATGCGCAAGCGGCTCCTTTTCCGGCAAAGAAAGCGGCGCCCCGCAAAGGGACAGCCGCGTAAAAAACGGATTTGGCGCGTTGAGCGGCTCCCGCCAGCCGTTCCCCACCTGATCGTAAATGCCCGCGAGGTTGACGGCGGCAAGCTCTTTCTTTGTATATTCCTCCAGCGTGCCGCGCACGCCGAGGAACCCGTTGCCGATCAAAAACCGGTTTCCGTTGTCTGCAATCTCCTCAGGCGCGAAGCTGCCGGTTTGGAGCGTAAACCGCACCCGTATCCCTCCATTCCCCGGGAACCGGTATGGCCGTTTCCCGTTCCGTGACCGATATCGCCTTGCCGTACACCCAAACCTCCGCCGGCGCGTCCGAGCGCAACGTAACCGCCCGCTGCGTAACGGAAACCCGAATGGCCGCGCCTTTGTGCAGCAGGGAGAACGCGTACCGCTGCCAGCGGGCGGGGATTGTGGGGGCAAGCAGCAGGCGCTCCCCGTCGTTGCGTAACCCCCCGAAGCCGTATACCACGTTGAGCCAGCTCCCCGCGATGGAGGTGATGTGCAGGCCCTCGTTCGTGTTGCGGTTGTAATTGTCCAGATCCAGCCGCACAGCAAAGCGGAACATGGCGTACGCCTGTTCCATGAAGCCGATCTCCGCCGCCAGTATGGAATGGACGGACGGCGAAAGGCTGCTTTCGTGGATGCAGCGAGGCTCATAATAGGCGTAGTTGGCCGCAATCTGCTCCTTTGTAAACAGGTGCCGGTAAAGCAGCATGAACATCAGCACGTCCGGCTGCTTGAGCATATCGTTGCGGTAGATGCGCTCGTACGACCAATGGCCGTAGAGCGGAAATTCCTCCATGGGGATCGTATCCACGTCCACATGCGGCAAACGGAAGAACCCCTCGTGCTGTTCAAAGAGCAGCGTCGCTTCATCATATAAAATGCGCATATGCCGCGCCATGCGCCGCCATTCATTCTGTTCCGAAGCCTCAAGCGCCGTCTTTTCAACGAGTGCACGGTACGCTTCCGGCGCGTCCAGGCGCATTTCCTCCAGGACCTCCAGCGTATATAAAAATGTCTTTTGCGCCATGAAGTTGGTGTAGGTGTTGTTGTGCACCATCATCTGGAACTCATCCGGCCCCAT
>DATMXR010000302.1:0-3428 GCA_035561315.1 Feifaniaceae bacterium | reverse complement strand
CCTGAGGCAGTATTCGCCAAAAAACTATTGAATCTGCAACTTATGCCGTATACAATACATATGTAGAATTGTGTTTCATTGTGGGATTATATACATCATCTTGTGTTTTTGGGGGGCTTTTTTTGCCGCGGGCAAAGAAAGCAGTAAAAGAATACGACGGATACGGGTGAAAGCAATTGGCTGATTTTTTTAAGAATACCTTCGGCAAGATAGCCGAATACTTCAAAAATTTAGAAAAAGGTCAAAAAACGAGACTTATCGTTTTCACCTTTTTAGCGGTGGCTATCATCATTGCCGCAAGCGTGCTGCTCAACCAGCAATCGTATACGGTGCTTTACAGCGGCATGGAAGCCCAGGACGCGGGCGAGGTCCTCGCCCTGCTTGATGAAATGAATGTGGACGCCAAGCCCCAGGGGACGGATACCATATTGGTGGAAAGCAGCCAGGCGGACAGCGTGCGCATGCAGCTTGCCGCGGAAGGATACCCCAAAAGCGGCCTGAACTTTGATATTTTCTCAAACGCATCGGGCCTGGGCGCAACCGACATGGAAAAGCGCGTCTATTATCAGTTCCAGCTGCAGGAAAACCTGGGGCAGGTCATCAAGAAAATGGAGAAAATAGACGACGCGGTCGTCAGCCTCTCGCTTGCGCAGGAAAGCGCGTTTGTATTATCAGAAGATGAAAAGCCGGCC
The DNA here is from genome assembly GCA_035561315.1 of Feifaniaceae bacterium. GTDB lineage: Bacteria > Bacillota > Clostridia > Christensenellales > CAG-138 > JAEYLA01. The sequence continues at coordinate 2,736 of DATMXR010000302.1, read as the reverse complement.
TCCGCTTCCGTCCTGTTGAAACTGAAGGAAGGCGCCACGCTGGAACCCTCCGAGGCGCGCACGATAGCGGAGCTTGTCTCGAAAAGCGTTTCCGGCCTGAGCCTGGATGACGTCCGGATCGTAGATGCCAATATGAAGCTCTACAGCCTGGAAGAGGAAGAGATGCCGACGCCGACCGCGCAGGAGACCTACGAGGTAATCGGCACGCAGCTCGCGCTGCAAAAGAGCGTGCAGGACAGCATCCGTGAGCAGGTCATCAACCTTTTGACGCCCGTTTTTGGAGAAGAGCGGGTGTTTGCGGAGGTCAGTGTCACGCTGAACTTTGACAGACAGAAATCTGAAAGCGTGGAGTTTGCCCCCCCGCTTGAAAACGGGACCGAGGGCCTCGCCGTCAGCATGCAGGAGCTTGCCGAAAGCATCAAGGGCGACGCCGCCGCCTCCGGCGTGGCGGGCCTGGACTCGAGCGGCGGCACTTCCACGACCACCGTCTATCCGGAATTGGAAACGGATGAGGATTCGATTTACAGCAAGGTCAGCCGTGAAACCAATCTGGAACTGAACGAAACGAGAACGCAGATCGATAACGCGCAGGGGCAGGTGCTCGATCTCTCCGTCGGCGTGGTCATCAACAGCACCGATATGGAGGACGATTACTCGGAGAACGTGCAGAAGCTGGTGGCCAACGCCATCGGCGTGGAGCCGGACAAGGTATCCGTGGAAATGATGCCTTTCTTCCAGCTTGACACAAACGAGCCCGGTATCGAGGAAGCGTTTAATTCGCAAAAAGAAATGATGAGCCAGGCCGCGCGCGCCTCTACCACGAGGACGCTCATTATCGCGGGCACGATCGTGCTTGTATTCCTGATCGCGCTTCTGGCCGCAGCAACTTTGCGCAAAAAGCCCGCGCCCGTCCTGTATGCGGTAAACGGTGAGCCGGGCGCCATGGTGGATCTCGAGGCGGGCGACGAGGATATCCTGCCCACCATCGGGGAACCGGAACCCGCGGAGGTGCCCGATATACCGGAAATAGAAAACACCACGCTCTCTTCTCTGGAAAAATATATCGACAAGAGTCCGGACGCCGTGGTGCAGCTTTTGCGCAATTGGCTCAGCGACGATGTGAAGTAGCATCCGCACTGGATGCGCTTTTCTCGCCGCCACTGACCGAGAATTGAAAACGGAGGATGCTTATGGCAGCCCAAGCTCTCTCATCCAAAGAAAAAGCTGCGGTCCTGATGATCTCTTTAGGCAAGAATCACGCAGCGAAATTATACCCCTTCTTTTCCGAGGAGGAAGTGGAACAGCTTACGCTTGCGATTACCAGCGTACGCCGGATCGACCCGGAGATCAAAGACGCCGTCGTCAACGAATTCTACGAGATCTGTATGGCGCAGAAATTCATCTCCGAGGGCGGCATCGACTATGCCAAGGAGCTTTTGGATCAGGCCTTTGGCGAAGCGAAGGCGAACGAGCTCATTGCCCGCCTTTCCTCCGCACTGCGCGTACGCCCTTTTGACTTTGTGCGGCGCGCGGACAGCTCCCAGATATACAACTTCCTGCAGGACGAGCATCCGCAGACGATCGCACTGATACTTTCTTACCTGGAACCCAAACAGGCGGCGCCCGTGCTCGCCTCGCTTCCTTCCGACAAGCAGGCGAACGTCATCATAAGAATCGCCAACATGGGCGCGACTTCCCACGAATACGTCAAGGACACCGAACGCGTACTGGAGCACAGGCTTTCCTCCATGATGCTCGGCAACCAGACGATGGCGGGCGGTATCGACAGCCTCGTCAACATCATCAACAGCGTGGACCGCGGCACGGAAAAGCGCCTGCTGATCGAGCTGGAACAGACGGACCCGGACCTTGCGGAGGAAATCAAGAACCGCATGTTTGTATTCGAGGACATTACAAAGCTCACCGACCAGGCCATACAGCGCATACTCCGCGAAGTGGACAACCGCGATCTTGCCGTGGCGTTAAAAACCGCGGGCAAGGAAGTCACCAAGGCGATATTCGACAACACCTCCAAGCGCCTGCAGGATATGATCAAGGAGGATATCGAATACATGGGGCCCGTCCGTGTGCGTGATGTGGAAGAGGCGCAGCAGAAGATCGTCAATATCATCCGCAAGCTGGACGACTCCGGCGAGATATTCATTTCCCGCAGCAAGGAGGATGAGATGATTGTTTAAGATTGACAAATCATCGGTCGAATTCCTTGACGCCAACCGTTTCCTGACTGTTCTTCCCCCTCACGAGCAAACGGGGGATGCTGCGCGGCAAAAAGCCGCGCAGCATCCCGCCGCCTCGGCCAAGACGCACGATTTCCCCAAGGCCTCCAAGGGCATGCCCGGGGAGTCGGGGCATAAAAAGCCCTCTCAGGCGGAAACCGCCCCGCAGGACGCGCAGGCAGAAGCCGAAAAGGCGCTTGCGCTTGCAAAAAGCGAGGCCGAGCGCATCCGAACGAACGCGGAAGCCGCGGCCGCAAAGCTGCTTGAGGACGCCAAATACGACTCGTTCCGCATCGTACACGAGGCCGAGACGCGCGCAGAGCAAATCCGCATGGACGCCTGGCACAAGGGCTACGCCGAGGGCATGGAGCTTCTGAACAAGGAAGGAGAAGCGCAAAAAACCGAATTCGAAGGGTTTATGCGAAGTATCCTTTCCCAGACAAATCAATTTACGCAGGCAGTAAACGCAGCATTCGAAGAAAACGTGCTGCGGCTTTGT
>DATMXR010000301.1:0-5689 GCA_035561315.1 Feifaniaceae bacterium | reverse complement strand
ATATAGGAATAATCCCCCGTGCGCAGGTACCACGCCTGCCGAGAAACGCCGTTTCGGTCTTCCGTAAAGAGAAGCAGTACGCCCGTGCCCACCGGCAAAGTCTCCGCATTGATACCCTCCGGAAGACCTTCCGCCCTTTCTCGAAAGAGCTCCTGAATATAGCTCCAGTCTGGCTCGCTTACGGCAAAGCGGTGGCCGCCATTTGACGCTTCCGCCGCCCAATAATTTTGGGGGATATCCTGTGTAAAGCGCTGATCCTGCAGCACATCGGGCAGCCAGCCGGGCAGCAGGTCCCTGATGCTGTCCGTTTCTGGAATGTGCTTGAATTCCCGCATATCCACAAATGCGACATCCGGCGTTCCGGGATCCGTCTTAGGCGGGTCCACCACGATGTTATCCGGTATGGTATCTCCCGGCGGGTCGACCACCGTAGAGTCCGGAACGGATTCATTTGGCGCGGGCGTAACGTCCGTCTTGGGCGGATCCACAACGACATAAGGAGTCCAGAACATCGACGAGCGCCCCAAGGCTGCGCCTATGCCCAAGCCGACGATCAGCATTGCCGCCATGGAGGCCTGGCGAAGGAAGCGCTTTCTTTTTTGCCGTTTGATCCGGGCGGCTTTTTGGAGGCTTTCCCACATGGCGTCCACCGGCAGGGCCTCTGTCGCCCGGCGGGCGCTGTTTTGCAAGATGCGTTCCAATTTATCCATGCAGCACGCCCCCTTCCTCAATGGCATGTAACAGCATCGCCTTGGCCCGGTGCAGCCGCGAACGCAGCGTGCTTTCATTGAGCGCGAGCGTTTTTGCGATCTCCTGCTGGCCCAGCTCCGCAAAATAATAAAGCAGGATCGGCTGCCGGTACGCCTCGGGCAGGCCGTCCACCAGGGCGATCACTTCTTCCCGCTGCTCCGCGCTTATGAGTTCCGCCTCCGGCAAGTCGGAAGCGTCATAATGATCTTCCGCGTAAGGCGGTTCGTCCACCGGAATTTCCCGCCTGGATTTTCGCATCAGGTCAACGCTGGCGTTTTTGGCGGCGCTGCACAGCCAGGCCTTTTGCTGATAATCGCGCAGCCCCGTTATAGTGCGCATATGGCCCATTGCGCGCAAAAAAACCGTCTGCGTGACGTCCATCGCAGCCTCACGGTCGTGCAGCAGGCCATACGACACCCAGTATACCGTCCCGGCATAGGAACGGTACAATACTTCAACGCTCTCCATTCCACACCCCCAACCGATATGCTTGCCTCTATACTTGACGCGCTGGAGCGCGTTTTGTTGCATATCCTCCCGAACTTTTTCTTAAAAAGCGCCGGTTGTATACCAAAAGACGCCGGCCTTTCGATCCGGCGTCATGCGATATGAAAAACTATATTTTACTCTTCTTCCAGCGTATCGACGTCGTCATAATCGAGCCCAGACATATCCACCAGATGCACGGTGATCGTCTGCTCCTGCCCGTCCCGCGCGATGGTGAGCGTAATGTCGGTGCCGATGGGCCTGGAGGTGACATAATCCGCAAGCTGGTTGTTTTCCTCAACAAGCACGCCGTCGCAGGCGACGATGATATCGCCGGGCTCTATGCCCGCCACACCCGCGGGCCCGCCGCGCACGACCCCCACCACCAGCACGCCGCTCGTCACGCCATACTTCGCAAGGTCCGCTTCCGTGAGGGTGGAGATATGCACGCCCAATGCCGCGCGCTGCACCACGCCCTTTGTAATGAGCTGTTCGGCGATCGCCTTGACGTCGTTGATGGGCAGCGCAAAGCCCAGCCCTTCCGCCGTGATTGCCATGCCGTACTCGTCGTACCCCGCGTTCAATGTCTTTGCGGTGTTGATGCCTATGACCTCGCCGCGCATGTTCACAAGAGGGCCGCCGCTGTTGCCTACGTTTATGGCGGCGTCCGTCTGGATATAGGTGTTGGTGTGATCCCCTATGGTGATGGAGCGCGCCCGCGCGCTGATGATGCCCATCGTGACGGTGCCCTCAAGCCCCCACCCGAGCGGGTTCCCTACGGCCACCACATAGTCCCCCACGCGGATGTTATCCGAATCCCCGAGCTTCAATGCCCGGATGCCCGGCCGGTCGATCTTGACGACCGCGACGTCGGATACCTCGTCGACGCCCACAAGCTCCGCGTCGATCTCCTCGCCGTCGCTCAATGTGACGGCAAGGGATTTAGCGCCTTCCACCACATGGGCGTTGGTCAGGATGTACCCCTGCGAGGAGATGATGAACCCGCTGCCCATGCCCTGGAGCAGGTCTTCCGGGTACGCCTCCTCATCCCCTTCTTCGGCATAGTTGAGTATGCCGACTACGCTGGGGGCGGCAAAATCCACAATATCCGGTATCGGGTTGCCCTCTGCGGATAAGGCCGGCGCCGTGCCGTCGAGATCCGCCATGGGCCGCTCGGTCTGCAAGGGCGCGAGCGAAGGCGAAGGCGTGTTTTTAGGCAGCGTCTCCGTACCGGAGGGCGTGTTGCCGGGCAGCGGCGTATACGGCTGTGCCGCGGACTGCAAAAACCCCGCCAGCAGCATGCCGATAATGAGGAACACCGCGGCGACCACCACCAGCATCAGCGCTATTTTCCCGCCGGAGCGGCGCGGGGGCTGCGGGTCATACGGATTTAAGTTTTCATAGTAGCTCTCGTAATTCATGGCGCTCTCCTTTTTTGCGCATTATCCAGTACCGTGCGCTGATGCGTATTACGCAATAATTTATACGTGCCTTGCCTTGTTCGGCGTGACGCTATGCTTTAATGTAAACGTAAACCGGGTCCCCGCACCGGGCTTGCTCTCCACCCAAATATCCTGCCCGTGTTGGTCTATTATACTCCGCACAATGGAAAGTCCCAACCCCGTGCCGCTCTGCGCGGAGGGCGTATGCGCCTTTTCCACCTTATAAAACCGCTCGAACACATGAGGCACATCCTCTTCCGGTATGCCGCAGCCCTGGTCCTGCACCCAGATCTGCGCGATGCGGCGGTCTATAAGCTTGGTGCCTATTTCAAGCCCCTTGCCTTCCGGGGAAAATTTGATGGCGTTGTCGATCAGGTTTCTTAAAACCTGCGCGATCTGGTCCGCGTCCGCCTCCACAAACAGGTTGGGCTTGTGAAGGCGCAGCTCGACATCCAGCTTTTTCTGGCTGACGCGGGCCTCAAACGTCACAAGCGTCCGCAGCGCAAGCTCGTTGATGTCGAACCGGGTCAGCTTGAGCGCGGACTGCCCGCTGTCCATACGGGCGAGATCGAGAAGGTTGTTGACCATGGCCGTCATGCGCCTGGTCTCCGCGATGACAAGGTCCAGGTATTCGCCGCGCTTTTCGGGCGGGATGGTGCCGTCCTGTATCGCCTCCAGAAACCCGCTGATGGAGGTGAGCGGGGACCGCAACTCGTGGCTGACGTTCGCGACAAGGCTTCTTCGCATCTGCTCAAGATCGTTCAACTCGTTTGCCATGACGTTGAAGCTTTTTGCAAGCTGAGCGACCTCGTCGGAGCCGGAATCGTCCAGCCGGATTTCAAACTCGCCCTTGGAGTAGCGCCGCACGGTCGCGTTCATGTCCGTGATCGGCTTGGTCATGCGGGTGGTCAGGTAGTATACCGCGAGCACCGCCGCCGCCACCGCCATAAGCCCGGTCAGCAGCACGTCGAGATATACCTTGGTGATGGAGGCGTTGACCGCGCTCACGTCAAGATGCATCATAATCACGCCGTCCGGCGTGCCGTCTTCCTTTACGACCGCGCGCAGAAGCGTCATGGTGGACATATCCGTCATGCCGGAGAACAGGTTGTTTAAAAGCACGCCCTCTCCCGTGAGCGCCGTGTTCGCCCCGCTGCTAAAATTCCAGACGCCTGTTCTGGGGAGCTTTACGGCGCTTTCCCCGGGCCATATGGTAAGGCCGGACAATGTGACGGCAACGGGATCGCTCCCCTCCGTACGCGTGGGGGTTTCCAAAAGCGTCCCCCATTTTTCCTCGGACTCCACCTCGTCATAGAACGCGGCAAGGTTGCCCGAAGAGTCGATCACATGGATGAGCGCGTCGTATTTGCGCGCGACGGTCTTGAGCTCCTCCTCGGCAACGCCGCGTTTTTCCTTGTAAACATATTTTTCAATGAGGATGGTATTGATTTTCTCCGTCTCCCGCCGGAGGGACTGCTCCTCCTCCTGCAGGTACTGGTTTTTAAACATATTGGAAACCGTTATCCCCATCAGCAGCAGCAGGCAAAGGATAACGGCCAGATATGTGGACAGCATGCGGGAAAACAGCGTTTTGAAAAAGTCCTTCCTCATTGCGCCCCGTTTTCTGTTACGCGTCGCGCGCGGATTCGAACTTATACCCTACGCCCCAGACGGTCTTGATCTGCCACGCCTCGCGCTCGCCCAGCTTTTCGCGGATGCGCTTGACATGCACGTCCACCGTGCGGCTGTCGCCGAAGAAATCAAAGCCCCATACCTGCTCCAAAAGCTGCTCGCGCGTGAACACCTTGTTTTCATGCGAGGCCAGGAAAAAGAGAAGCTCGATTTCCTTGGGGGGCATTTCCACGGCCTTATCGTCCAGCGTGACCGCGTAGTTTTCCAAAGATACCGTAAGCCCCGGGTACGTCACCATGCGCTCAAATTCCGGCACGGAAGAGCGGCGCAGCACCGCCTTGATGCGCGCTAAAAGCTCCTTCGCGTCAAAAGGCTTGGCCATATAGTCGTCCGCGCCCAGATCAAGGCCCTGCACGCGGTCCAGCGTATCGTTCTTGGCGGTGAGCATGATGACGGGGACCTCGCTTTCTTCCCGAAGCTGGTGGAGCACCTTCCAGCCGTCGAGGCCCGGCAGCATGACGTCAAGCACCACAAGCGCGGGCTTCGTTTCCCGGAACAGCGCAAGCGCCGTGTCCCCGCGCTCGCCGACCTGCACGGAATAGCCCTCCTTGTTGAGGTAAAGCTTGATGATCTCCAGTATATTCCGGTCGTCGTCTATGACCAGTATGGTATTGTTTTCCACAGGCATCCCTCCTGATGATCCGCCCCAAAAACGGGAGCGGAAGTTATTTTAGGCGCGGACAAAACGGGTCAGCGCGCCTCCACCTCTATGCCGTTTTGTTTGAGCAGCGCCGCCGCCACGCCGTCGCCTTCCCGGGTCGTCCCTGAAAACGTGCCGTCGTATATGGCGCCCGCGCCGCAGGACGGGCTGTTCGCTTTGAGTATTGCCCTATGCGCCCCCGATAGACGGGCGATATGAAGCGTTTCCGCGGCGCCCGCTATAAACGCTTCCGTCACGTCCTGCCCCAGCCGGTTATATACCCGCGCGGAACCGTTCAGCACGGCCTCGCCGTCGCCCTCCGCGATTTCCGCCGGGGGGCGCGGCACCGGCAAGCCGCCCAGCTGTTCCGGACAGACGGGGAGCGCCTTGCCTTCGCGCATCAGGGCGATGATCTCTTCGTCCGGCTTGGCCTTTCCATCGTAACGGCAGTGTACGCCGCACAGGCACGCGCTTACCAGTATCATAACATATTCCCTTTCCCTGAGCGCCTGCAAAACGGAAAACATACTATGAATTTTGCAGGATTGACGCAATTGTTTGCAAGACTATCTATTTCCAAAAAGAAATGGGTTCTTAGGGCCGTTGCGGCCCTAAGCGGAGGTTTTGAGGCAGAGCCCTCCAAGCCCGTCCCATTCTCAATTTCCTGCTACTTCAGCGT
>DATMXR010000300.1:0-19119 GCA_035561315.1 Feifaniaceae bacterium | reverse complement strand
GGAATTTGTGGAGCTTTCAGGCGTGGTGCCCAACCCGCGCCTTTCCCTGGTGCATACGGGCATTGCGCTGTGCAAAAAAGAAAACGTGGACCTCATACTCGCCGTGGGCGGCGGCAGCGCGATCGATTCGGCGAAAGCCATCGCCATGGGCGTGTATTACGAGGGCGACGTATGGGACATCTACGAGCAGGGAATCGAAATCACAAAAGCCCTCCCCGTCGCCACCATACTCACAATCCCGGCGGCGGGCAGCGAATCGAGCGGGGACACCGTGATTACCAACGAGGAAAAGCAGCTAAAATACGGCTACGGCAGCCCGCGCCTGAGGCCGCTTTTGAGCGTCATCAACCCCGAGCTGTTCTTCACGCTTCCCAGGAATCAAATTGCAAACGGCGTGGCGGATATGATGAGCCATGTGTTCGAACGGTATTTTACCAACACCACGCACACGGACCTGACCGACGGACTGTGCGAAACGACGCTCAGGACCATCATGAAAAACGCGCTGATCGTGAATGAAAACCCGCGGGATTACGACGCATGGTGCGAGGTGGGCTTCGGCGGCACGGTGGCGCACAACGGCCTGGTGGGCATGGGGCGCGAGCAGGACTGGGCCTGCCACGGCATGGAGCACGAGCTGAGCGCCATATACGACGTGGCCCACGGCGCGGGGCTCGCCGTGCTGACCCCCGCGTGGATGCAGTATGTATACAGCGGCAACGTGAACATGTTTGTGCAGTTCGCCGTGAACGTCATGGGCGTGAACGGCAGCTACCGCGACCCCGACGCCACCGTGCAGGAGGGGATACGCCGCTTGCGGGAATTCTTCAAAAAGATGGGCCTCCCCGCCACGCTGCGGGAACTGGGCATCGACGAAAGCAAGTTTGATTTGATGGCGAAGAAGTCCACCGGCGCGGCGTTCGGCAGCGAAAGCCCAATCGGCGGCCTGAAAAAGCTGTACTGGCAGGACGTGCGCGCCATATACGACCTGGCAAAATAAGCATATCAAAGGAGAAACGTATGAGAACCATCAGATTGGGACAATCGGATCTATTCGTACCCGTCGTCGCAGTCGGCTGCATGCGCATCGAAAAGCTTTCCCAGTTGGAGGCGGAGCGATTTATCCGCACCGCCATGGAAAACGGCGCGAACTTTTTTGACCACGCGGATGTTTACGGCGACGGCGCCTGCGAGGAGCTGTTCGCCAAAGCCATCCGCATGAACGCCGCCGTGCGCGAAAAAATGATTTTGCAGTCCAAATGCGGGATCGTCCACGGCCGTATGTTCGATTTTTCAAAGGAACACATTTTAAAATCCGTGGACGGAATCCTAAGCCGCCTCCACACCGATTATATTGACGTGCTGTTGCTGCACCGCCCAGACGCGCTCGTGGAGCCGGAGGAAGTGGCTTCGGCCTTCGATGAATTGTATCAAAGCGGCAAGGTCAGGAACTTCGGCGTTTCCAACCAGAACCCCATGCAAATTCAGCTGCTGCAAAAATACGTGAAACAGCCGATCGCGGCCAACCAGCTGCAGCTGAGCATCACGAACGCGACCATGATCTCGCAGGGGCTGCATGTGAACATGGAGGACGGGCGCGCGGTGAACCGCGACGGCAGCGTGCTGGATTTCTGCAGGCTGAATTCCATCACCATACAGCCGTGGTCGCCTTTCCAGTACGGCTTCTTTGACGGGGTGTTCCTGGGGAACGAAAAATTCCCGGCGCTCAACAAAAAGATCAACGAGATCGCCGCAAAATACGGGGTCAGCAACACCACGATCGCTATTGCGTGGCTGCTGCGCCACCCCGCGAACATGCAGCCGGTCACGGGCACCATGAATGCCGAGAGGCTCTTGGACTGCGTAAAGGCCGCGGATATTCGGCTGACCCGCGAGGAATGGTACGCGATCTATCTCGCGGCGGGCAATATCCTGCCTTAACCCGTTTTCATCGGGACTATCGGGGAAAGAAGCTCCTGCCGGCAAAATGCGGCAGGAGCTTCTGTGTTTCATATCAAACGCAAAAAGGCCTGAACTCCCCGCCCTAAGCGATATCATCTTCCATTTCATGCCGGGATGGGTTATGATGTTACCTGGGTTGATTTTATAACGCAGCCCAATACTTGGGGAGTTCATGCCCCATAAAGAGAGGAGCGATGAATGATGCTGTGCACGAATGCGGCCATTGTCCTGATTTGGGAGGGGAAAAGAATTTCATAATCCTCTTTTTGCCCTCCAAAAAGCGATATCTAAACTATTTTTGGAGGAAAACATGAACTTTGAGAATTTAAAAAGGTACGGCTTTTCCCCCCGCTTTGAACAGGAAGCGACGCTGCATGAGGGCCTGTTTCCTGCGAGGGTATTGGAGCAGCACCGCGAACTCTACAAGCTGGTTTCCGAGGACGGGGAACTCGTTGCCTCGGTTTCCGGCAAGCTCGCCCACAACGCCGCGACGAACGCGGATTTTCCCGCCGTAGGGGATTGGGTGATGACCGACCGGACGGATAAGGGCGGCGGGAACGCCGTGATCCATGCCGTGCTCCGCCGTAAAAGCGCGTTTGAGAGAAAGGCAGCGGGCACCTCCAACGCAACCCAGGTGGTCGCGGCAAATATCGATACCGTGTTCATCTGCATGTCCCTGAACGCGAACTTTAACGTAAGGCGGCTGGAACGCTACCTGTCCATCGTTTGGGACAGCATGGCGGCGCCGGTGATCGTGCTGACAAAGGCCGACCTGTGCGGGGATATTGACGCGCGGATGAAAGAACTGTCCGCGGCCGCCGTCGGAACGGACGTCGTGACCTGCTCCGTGATGGAAGAGGACGGGTACCGGGGTGTCCTCCCCTATGTCAAGGCGGGAAAAACCGTTGCGTTTATCGGGTCTTCCGGCGTAGGCAAGTCCACGCTGATTAACCGGCTTATGGGAGAAGACGTTCTGATTACCAGCGAGCTCGGAACGGACGATACGGGGCGGCACACCACGACGCACCGCCAGCTTTTGCTTTTGCCGGGCGGCGGTATCGTGATCGACACGCCGGGCATGCGGGAATTGCAGCTTGAATACGGCGAACTGACAAGGACCTTCGGGGATATTGAAGAGCTGGCCGCCTTCTGCAGGTACCGCGATTGTTCCCACTTAGCGGAACCGGGCTGCGCGGTAAAGCGGGCGATCGAAGAAGGGACGCTGGACCGGGCGCGGCTACATAGCTACCAAAAGCTGCAAAAGGAAATCGGGTACGCGGAACAGAACGCGCGCCAGAGGGAACAGGAAAAAATCAACCGGATATTCGGCAGCAAGGGCCAAATGAAGCAGACCATGCGCGAAATCAGGAACAAAAACAAATTCCAATAGTTTCAAAGTACGGAAACCCAAAGAAAGGGTCTCCTTTTTCTTTCTGTTTCGATAAAACGAGCCGGAGCGGATATTTGCTTCCCGCATTCCGCATGTTTGGCCGTTGAAACTCAAACACTACCGTATGGAGGTGATAGAGGTGGAGGAACGCGATTGGTATCCGGATATTTCCGAGACGGCTTCCTTTCATGAGTGTACCGGCCTGATGCCCCGGCCGCCAAAGACCGAGGCGGAGCGCGAAGCATATAAGGAGCTTTTTGGAATGGAGATACCAAAGGATTAAAAATGCTCCCCCGGCAATCCGGGGGAGCATTTTCATCTTGCTTATTCCAAAAAATCCTTGAGCTTCTTGCTGCGGCTGGGATGCCGGAGCTTCCTTAGCGCCTTCGCTTCGATCTGGCGGATGCGCTCCCTCGTGACCGCGAACTCACGGCCAACCTCCTCAAGCGTCCTCGCCTTGCCGTCGTCCAGGCCAAACCGCAGGCGCAGCACCTTTTCCTCGCGGGTGGTGAGCGTATCCAGCACGTCCATCAGCTGCTCTTTTAAGAGGGTGCCCGCCACCACTTCCGCAGGCGCCGGCGCGTCGTCGTCCGGGATAAAGTCGCCCAGGTGGCTGTCCTCTTCCTCCCCGATGGGGGTTTCGAGGGATACCGGCTCCTGCGCGATTTTGATGATCTCGCGGACTTTATCCTCCGTGATGCCCATTTCCCTTGCGATCTCGTCCGGCCTCGGGTCCCGCCCGTACTCCTGCAGCAGCTGGCGGTTGACGCGGATGAGCTTGTTGATGGTCTCCACCATGTGTACGGGGATGCGGATGGTACGCGCCTGGTCGGCGATGGCCCTTGTGATCGCCTGCCTGATCCACCAGGTGGCGTATGTGGAAAATTTATAGCCCTTGCGGTAATCGAATTTCTCCACGGCTTTGATCAGGCCGAGGTTGCCTTCCTGAATAAGGTCCAGAAACAGCATGCCGCGCCCGACATACCGCTTTGCGATGGAAACCACCAGCCTTAAGTTCGCCTCCGCAAGCTGCTGCTTGGCGTCCTGGTCCCCCTCCGCCATGCGCTGGGCGATCTCGACTTCCTCCGCGGCGGTCAAAAGCGGGACCTTGCCGATCTCCTTGAGGTACATGCGCACCGGATCGTCGATATTTAGGCCTTCGGACGCCGCAAGCTCCGTTTCGATGGCAGCGATCTCCTCGTTGATGTCCGCGGGGAGCTCCACCTCTTCCACGACGTCGATGTTGAGCGCCTCGATCCGGTCGTAAACTCCTTCGACCTGTTCCTGATCCATTTCCTGCTCTTCGAGCGCGTCCATGATCTCCTTGTACGTCAGGACGCCCTTGGATTTGCCTTTTTCCAACAGATCGTTGATTTTCTTTATGCGGGGTTCTTTGTTTTCCAAAGAATGTCCCCTCCTTCTTCCCTTATTCTATTGCTGCACGCGCAGTTTTCTGCGCATGTTATCCAGCTCCGCAATCCGCCTGGTCAAAGCGAGCTTTTCTTCAAGCGATATGGTATCGCCGGTGGATTTCGCCCGCAGTTCCCCGATCTCTTCCTCCGCATCCAGCAGCCGGATGCGCGTCATGCTGTCGTTTGCCAGTTTTTCCGGGTCCGCCATGGCGGCTTCCGTCTCCAATGCGGCGGAAAGCAGCTGCGCTTCCTCCGCTGTAAGCGCGCTGAGCATCAGCCCGATATCCGGCTGGCTCCCCTGCGCGCGGGCCGCAAGCAAGCCTTGCGCGGCCATGCGGTATACCTCGTTGGAAAACAGCTGTTCCCCGCTCAGCCCACTGGCCGAGACGGCCGCGACCGCCGCTTCCCCCTGGAGCATGGCCCGCAGAAGCGAGAGTTCCGCCAATTCCCTCGGCGAATTCTCCCCGGTTTTTCGCGCCCTATTCTGCGCGCGGAAGCGCCCGGGTTCCTGCCGTCCTCCCGGCAGGGCGCGCTCTCCCTGGGCGCGCAGCGCTTCCACCGTAAACCCGGTGCTGCGCGCAAGCGCCGCATAGTAGCGTTCCCGCTCCACCGGCTCAAGGCCGGAGATAAAACGGCAGCCCGCAAGGGCGTATTCCTCCCGCCCATCCTCGGTGGCCATATCGTAGCCCGCGGCCATGCGCATGAGCTTGAACGCATTGAGCGCAAGCGCTTCGTCCCGAAGCTTATCAAACGCCTCCTTGCCGTATTTGCGGGCAAAATCATCCGGGTCCAGCCCATCGGGCAGAATAATGACCCGTACCTTGAGCCCTTCCGCCGCCAGTATGTCAAGGCCGCGCAGCGTGGCGCTCTGGCCCGCGGAATCGCCGTCGTAGGCGATGTAGACGGTGGAGGCGTACCGCGCCAACAGGCGCGCCTGCTGCTGGGTGAGCGACGTCCCCAGCGACGCCACCGCGTTGGTTACATTCGCGGCGTACAGGCTGATGACGTCCATGTAGCCCTCTACCAGCACGATATCGGCGATCTTCACTCCCTTTAACAGGTTGAGCGCGTAAAGGTTGTGCCGCTTGCTGTAGATGGGCGTATCGCCCGTATTAATGTACTTTGGGGTATCATTCCCCATTGTGCGCGCTCCAAACCCCAATACGCGCGCATTCGTTCCTATGATGGGAAATGTTACCCTGTTGCGGTAAGCGTCATACACGCGCCCGGTCCTGGCGTTTTTCACAAGCAGGCCGGCTTCTGTAAGCTCTTCTTCCGAAAATCCGTCCGAAAGAAGGCGGGTCATCAGCCGATCCCAGGAATCCGGCGCATACCCCAGGCCAAAACGGGTAACGATTTCGGCGTCCAATCCCCTTTGTGCAAGATATGCACGGGCATGCGCTCCTTCGTCCGTCAAAAGGCATTTATGAAAAAATTCCGCGGCGGCTTTGGCGGCGGCATAGAGCCGCTCCCGTTTTGCGCGCTCCCGCCGGAGGCTTTCATCGTCCGTTTCCTCCGGAAGCTCCATGTTGACGCGCTGCGCCAGGAACGCGATCGCCTCCGCGTAGGGCAGCCGCTCCATTTCCATAACAAACTGCACGATGCCGCCCCCGGCGCCGCAGCCAAAGCAATAATAGAGCTGCTTGTCCGGCGAAACCGAAAAGGAAGGCGTCTTTTCGTTGTGGAACGGGCACAGCCCCCACAGCTTTTTCCCTTTGGCGCGCAGCGTGACATAGGAGGAAACCAGGGAAACGATATCGTTTTTAGAGAGCAGCGTTTCCATCCACGCTTCGTTAAAACGCGCCATGCTTCCCCCTTCCTTTCCGCATACCATCCGCTATGGCAACGCCCTAATATATTCGGTACATTTGTACGTAATCCTGCAAAGAAAAATAAAAATAAATATTAATTCCATTCTTCCGGCACAAACAGGCGCTTATAGAGGTTGATGGCGTACCGGTCCGTCATGCAGGCGATCCAGTCCGCCACGGCGCGTTCGTCGCCGTCCGACCGCGCGTTTGTTAAGAATTCCGCCGGAAGCTGCTCCAAATGATCCATATAGTATGCAAAGAGCGAGCGCACCACATGCTTGGCCTTGCCTTCCTCCCGCTTCGCGGATATGTTGAGGTATACATGGGAAAACATGAAATTCCGCAGTTCCTCAAACGCCCGCTCCATTTCCGCGGACATGCAGACTTCCGGTTTAAAAAAACTTTGCTCCACCACGTCTATGATCATGGCGTTGATGCGCGCGCCGTGGGTCGCCCCCAGTACGCGGACGCACTCTTTTGGCAGCTCGTCCGGCGAGATCACCTGGGCGCGGACGGCGTCGTCGATATCGTGGTTGATGTAGGCGATGCGGTCGGATATGCTCACGACCTTGCCTTCGAGCGTACTGGGCATGCCGGATTTTTTATGGTGGAGTATGCCGTCCCGCACTTCGTAAGTCAAATTCAGCCCCACGCCGTTTTCCAGCTTTTCCACCACCCTGAGGCTCTGCATGTTGTGCTCAAAGCCGCTTGGCACAAGCTCGTTTAATACCTCTTCCCCGGCGTGCCCGAAGGGCGTGTGCCCAAGGTCGTGTCCCATGGCGATGGCCTCCGTCAGGTCCTCGTTCAATCGCAAAGCGCGGGATATGGTGCGGGCGATCTGGGAGACCTCCAGCGTGTGCGTGAGCCTCGTGCGGTAATGATCCCCCTGCGGGGACAGGAATACCTGTGTCTTGTGCTTGAGCCTGCGGAAGGATTTGCAGTGTATGATGCGGTCCCTGTCCCGCTGGAACTCCGTTCGGATGTCGCAGGGATCAAGCGGGAGTTCCCTCCCCCGCGTGTTTTCGGAAAGCACGGCAAAAGGAGAGAGCGTTTCACGCTCCCGCTGCTGGGTGAACAGCCTGTATTTCGCGCCGCCGCAAAAATCCTTCTCTTCCATATCGGTATTCCTCCCGTCCTACTTTAAGGCCTGTTTTGCAAATCGGATCGTTTCCCTGTATTTATACCCCGTAATTTCAAAAAATCCTGCTTTTGACGCAAATACAGGCCTTTCTGCTGCAGAAAAGCCTGTAATGGAATAAAAGAAGGTATATTCCGGCAATTTAGAGCAATTCGTTAAGCCACACGGAGTTCATGGCGTCGCTGGGCATGCGCCAGTCCCCGCGCGGGGAAAGCGTGACGGACCCGACCTTGGGACCGTCCGGCAGGCAGGAGCGCTTGAACTGCTGGCTGAAAAAACGCTTGCAGAACACGGTGAGCCAATGGCGGATCGCCGCCTCGTCATACTCGCCGTCAAACGCGTATACCGCCATGCGCAGCACCTTTTGGGGCTGCGCGCCCCAGCGGACCATGTGGTACAGGAAAAAGTCATGCAGGGCGTATGGGCCGACAAGCTCCTCCGTCTGCTGCGTGATCTCCCCGCCGTCCGACGGCAGCAGCTCCGGGCTGACCGGCGTATCCAGAATATCCGTGAGCACTTCCCGGAGCGCGGGGGTTTTTGCCGTATCCGCAAGGTAGCGCACGATATGGCGGATAAGCGACTTCGGAACGGAAGCGTTCACCGCGTACATGGACATATGGTCCCCGTTGTAGGTCGCCCAGCCGAGCGCAAGCTCGGAAAGGTCGCCGGTACCCACCACGATGCCGCCACTCTGGTTGGCGATATCCATGAGCACCTGCGTGCGCTCGCGCGCCTGCCCGTTTTCAAACGTGACGTCGAATACATCCTCCGGATGCCCGATGTCTTTAAAATGCTGCCTGACCGCCGCCGTAATATCCACCGTCCTGCAGGGGATCCCCAAACAATCGCACAACCGCTCCGCATTGGTGCGCGTGCGGCCCGTGGTGCCAAAGCACGGCATTGTGACGGCCAGGATATCGGAAACGGGCCTTTTAATAAGCTCCATCGCCCGCACGGCCACAAGCAGCGCGAGGGTGGAATCAAGCCCGCCCGAAATGCCGATCACCACGGTTTTGCAGCTGGTATGCTCGATGCGCTTTTTTAGCCCGTGGGCCTGTATGCGCAGGATATCCTCGCAGCGTTCGTTGCGGTCTTTTAGATCCTGCGGGATAAACGGCGTGGGCGAAATCTCCCGCGTAAGCGGGGTCTCTACGACGGGCAGGGAAAACTCCGTGACAAGATACGGAACGTGCCCTTCGGGCGGCTCCGGGCTGAACGTGGTCATCCTGCGCCGCTCATGCATGAGGCGCTTGCAGTCGATCTCTGTTTCGATATAGGCCGTCTCCTGCGCGAAAGGCTCGGTTTCTTTTAATATGGCCCCGTTTTCAGCGATGAGGTTGTGCCCGGCAAACACCATATCGGTGGTCGATTCCCCGTGCCCGGCGTCCGCGTACAGGTACGCGCAGCACAGCCTCGCGCTCTGGCTCTGCAGCAAAAGCCTTCTGTACGCGTCCTTGCCTATGGTTTCGTCGCTGGCGGACAGGTTGAGTATGACCGTCGCGCCCTCGTCCGCAAGCGCGTTGGAGGGCGGGCTCGGCACCCAGAGGTCCTCGCAGATCTCCACGCCCACGCACAACTCCCGAAGCGAAGAACAGCGGAAAAGCTGCCTCGTGCCGAAGGGTACGCGCTCTCCGCCCAGCACAAGCTCGCTTTGCCTGCGGGGGGCCGGGGTGAATTGCCGCAGCTCATAGAATTCCCCATAATTCGGCAGGTGCGTTTTTGGCACCACGCCCAGTATCCGTCCGTTATATAGGAGAGCGGCGCAGTTGTAGAGCTTGCCCTCATGGCGCAGAGGGACGCCTACCGCTGTGAGCGTCTCTTTGCCCCCGGAATGATCCTTTAAGGACAGCAGCGCCTGCTCCGCGGCGTCGAGCAGCGCGTCATGCAAAAACAGGTCCGAGCAGGTATACCCCGTCAGGCACAGTTCGGGCAGCAGCAGCACGCACACGCCCCGCTTTGCGGCACGGTCCATAAGTTCCCGAATGCGCGCGGAATTGTACGCGCAGTCCCCCACGCGTATGTTCGGCGTACCCGCCGCCACCTTGACAAAGCCATGCCTCATAGTGCCCTCCCGTTTGTTCCGCCTGAAGCGAGATGCCGCCAACGTTCCGATTCATCAGCGCTTCCTTAGATTGCCCGGCATTGGTTTATTTTACTATGAGTATTGTACTGCCCCGGACAGGCACCGTCAACCTCAGGCGTTTGCGGCAAAAAGCCGTACGCTTGCCGCAGAAACGGCGGACGAAACGGCATTTGCCCGTGTTTACATAAAAATCGCCCGACAGTATAATGAAGGCAATGCATCGATATCACAATCGGTATCACACCGGTTTCCTATGCGAAAGGAGCACGTATGGAAGACATCCCCAACGCATCAGGCCCCGCAAACGAAGTCTCCGCGGAACCAAAAGTAAAGAAACGCACCGTATGGATAATCACCGCCGCGTGCGTGCTGCTTGCGCTGCTTGCGGGCGCGCTTTATTCTGAGAAGCTGCAGCGGGATGAAGCGGAGCGCCTTGCGATCATCAACGCCGAGGTATTCCGGGACGGCGTGTTCATAGACGGCATAGCCGTGGGCGGCATGACGAAGGGGCAGGCGAAAGCCGCCGTGGAGGCGGCCCAGCGGGAGCAGGAGGACGCCGTTTCCTTTCAACTGACATACGGCGGCAAAAGCCACCAGGCGGACGCCTCCGCGTTTGCGTTTGCGTATGATACCGAAGCGGTGCTCGATGGGGCGTTCTCCCTTGCCCGCGAGGGAACGCTGAAAGAGCTGGAAGAGGAATTAAGCGACATCAGCTTAAACAAGCGGGCCTACAGTACGGCCTCTGTACCTGATGAAAAGGCAGTAGAAGCTTTTGTTGCGTCGCTCGCAGAAGCGGTGGATACCCCGGCAATGGCCGCGCAGTTTAAAGTGCTCATCGATAAAACCTCCGCGACAGAGGAAGAAAAGAAGAAGAGCGCCTATGTGCTTGCGGCGGCGTCCACAACGCCCGAGCAGCGCTTCCGCTACGAGCCGGAACAGGACGGCGTAAGCGTGGACCGGGAAACGCTCGCACAAGCGCTCCTTTCCATGGCGCAAAGCGGGGATTATGCGGATATGGAACTTCCCGTGGAGCCCGTCAAGGCCAGGGTGACGCTTGCGGATGTTAAGCGGCAGGTGGTGCTGCGCGGAAGCTCGTATACCTCCTTCAACAAATCCCCGTACAACCGCGGCACGCGGGTATTCAACATCAAGAAGGCCGTGGGGCTCATCAACGGCACGGTGCTGCAGCCTGGGGAAGTGTTTTCCGCCAACGATACGCTGGGGCACCGCACCTATGGCGGCGGGTGGAAGCCCGCGCCCGCCATCGTACAGGGGCGGACGGAGGACCAGGCGGGCGGCGGCGTATGCCAGGTTTCCACCACCATGTATCTGTGCGTGCTGAAATCCGGCCTCGAAGTGGTATACCGGCAGGCGCATTCCGGGCGGCTAAGCTATGTGGACGGCGGGCTTGACGCCACGATAGACAGCGGGCGCATCGACTTCCAGTGGAAAAACAACACCGGCACGCCCGTCTACCTGTTCTGCTGGGTGGACGACAGCGACAGGACCGTGCATTTTGAACTATACGGCGCGCCTTTCCCGGAGGAATACGACGAGATCCGGCTTTCCTCCAAGCGCGTGGGCGGCATTTCCCCTTCCGGCCCCATGAAATACACCGTGGACCGCAGCAAACCCGCAGGTTATAAGGAAGTGTACGTGGCGCGCAAATCCGGCTCCGTCTGGCAATCCTACGCCGCATATTTCAAGGACGGCGTGAAAGTGAAAACCGTACCCGTCGCGCAAACCAAGTACAGGGCGTATGCCGGGGAGACCATCATCGGGCCGGGAGCGAATACCGGGGCTTAAAGGTATCGGCGCTTACAGCGCCGACGATAATTTTTTTGCTATGGGGAAACTACGTTTCCCCATCCCCTTTCCTAAATAAGAACGCCCGCAGTTAAAACGAAGCCTTCCCATAAAAAGTCCGTCGAGACAGTCCACACCTGGAGGTCTTGGGCGCGTCCCGCCCGAGGATGCGGCGCTGCAAGCGCCGATACCATGAGTCCATTGATACACAAAGGGCGCAGCCGACCGGCTGCGCCCTCTTTCGTTTGATGCTTACTCTTGCTTGTCGGTGTCCAGTTCCTCCATGTTGAAGCCCTGGAAGAGATCCGCAAGGCTGGTGGTGGTGGACTGTACCGGCGGCAGATCGTAATCGCCATCCTCGCTGCGGCGGGGGCGGCGTTCGCGCTCCGACCTGTCGGCGGGGGTTGCAGACTGAGGCGCGCGCTCCGTGCGGGGCTGCTGCGCGCGTTCCTGCGCGGGTCGGGAGGCATTGGCCGCGCGCTGCTGGTCGCGCTGCTGGCGTTCGGACGCGCGCTGCTCCTGGCGCTGGGCAAACTGGCGGTCGCGCTCCGCGCGCTCGGCCGCGATCTGCTCCGCGATTTCCGGGTTTTCCTCCAGTATGACTTCCTTGCGGCTCAGGCTGATGCGCTTGGCCTCGGGATTGACTTCGAGCACCTTGCAGCGCACGACGTCGCCGACGTTGATTTCATCCTCGACCTTCGCGATGCGCTTTACGCTGACCTGGGAGATATGGATGAGGCCGTCGATCGTGGGCTCAAGCGCCACGAACGCGCCGAAGGGTACGATACGGACCACCTTGCCTTCCACAACGCTGCCGACGGGATATTTTTCCGCGGCCTGCGTCCAGGGCTTGGCGTGGAGTTGCTTGAAGCCCAGGGAAACGCGTTCTTTTTCAGCATCCACATTGAGCACGAGGACTTCGACCTGCTGGCCGATCTTCAAAACGTCGGAAGGATGCTTGACGCGGCCCCACGCGATATCCGTCACATGGATAAGGCCGTCGATGCCGCCGATGTCCACAAACGCGCCGAAATCCGTGAGCCTGCGCACGACGCCTTCGATTTTGGAACCGACTTCGAGCGTCTTCCACTTCTGCTTCTTTTCGGCTTCCTGCTCTGCCAAGAGCACGTTCTTTTGGGAAGCGACGATGCGCTTGCGGGACTTGTCCACTTCGATGACCGCGAGCCTGAGGGGCTGGCCCACAAACTCCGCGAGGTTCTCAACATACTTTGTGGATACATGGGAGGCAGGAACAAAAGCGCGTACGCCGTTGATGGAAGCGATCAGGCCGCCCTTGACGACCTCTTTGCCGACCGCTTCGAATACGCGGCCTTCGATATCCGCTTCGGACATCAGCTCATCCCAAAGCTTCTTGCCCTCTACGCTCTTGCGGGAAAGCAGCACGTTGCCTTCGCCGTCGTTGACCTTGATAACTTCCACCTCGATAGGATCGCCGACCTTGAGAACGTCTGCCGGGTTAACGTCCGGATCGGAAGAGAACTCGTTCTTAGGGATGAACCCATCAGATTTGTAGCCGATGTTGACGCATACTTCGCCTTCGGCGATCTGAACCACGGTACCGGTGAGCACCTGGCCGTTGCGTATGCGCACCAAAGTCTTTTCAAAGGCTTCAGCAAAGCTGTCGCCCGAATCGGCTGCTTCGGTGTCTTGTGCAGCGGAAGCTGCGATGGGCTCTTCGACGGCGGTCGCCTCAGCTTCCGCAGCCGGGGCTGCTTCTGCCGCTGGGGCCTCTACCTGAGCCGGAGTAGATTCCGCTTCGGTGGATTCGACCGTCGTTTTTTCCAGTTCGTTCATTACTGTTACAACCTCCCTAATCATCCATTGCGGCGTTGATGCGCCTGCAACAATACCTATTATATCATCGGAATGGATTTTTTCAAGTAAAAGTTGCCCCGTATTCTCTACGGAATACGTGCGTTTGCAGTGTTTTTGGCATACCCTTGCAAGTTTTTGCGTATTGGAACTGTTGCGGCCGCCCACCACGATCATCACGTCGCATTCGCGGCTCAGCTCCTCCGCCTCCCGCTGCCGGACGGCGGTGGTGTGGCAAATGGTGTCCTCCACATGCAGATCGGGGCAGCGGGCAATCAAGGCATCCCGAATTCGTTCAAACCGGTCCCGCTCGATCGTCGTCTGCGCGACGAGCGTCGCGGGCGAAGGGACGGTTTTGAGCGCCAGCGCCTCCACCGCGTCCCCGAGAACAATAGCGCCTTTCCCCGCCCAGCCGCGTATGCCCTCGACCTCCGGGTGATTCGCCTCGCCCGCAATGTATACGGCATGCCCCTGCTCCGCCGCCCGCCGCACGATATCGTGTATACGGCCGACAAACGGGCAGGTGGTATCCACGATATGGACGCCGCGCTCCTTTAAGTGATCAAACACCTCCGGGGCCGCCCCGTGGGAGCGTATGATGAGCGTGCTTCCCGCGGGCAGCTCCTTCCATTCCCCGCCGCCAAGCGGCAGGACGTTCCTGCCCTTCAATTCTTCCACCACGGCGGCGTTGTGTATGATATCCCCCAGCGTATAGACCGGTTTAAAATCGTCCGCGAGGGAGAGCGCGTGCTCCACCGCCCGTTTTACGCCAAAGCAGAACCCCGCATGCTTCGCCAAACGCACTTGCATGGCTTAGCCCTCCGCTATGGACTGCAGGACGCGCATGGCGTCGCTGATCTCATCCGTCACCACGTCGATCAGCTTGTTCTTGGGCGTAGAAGCCACCAGGCTGCCGACAAGTATGGGCTTGCCCACCGCCATGCGCAGGTGCATTTTCTTGTAGGTGTCGCGGCGGATATACATGGGCACGACCGGAGCGCCGGAGCGTATGGCCAAAAATGCCGCGCCTTTCTCCAGCACGTCCATTTCATCGGTTACGGCGCGCTTGCCTTCCGGGAATATGCCGAACACCTTGCCCTTTTCAAGCACCCGGATGGCGTTTTTCAACGACGCCATGTCCGACTGCTTGCGGTTGACCGGAAACGCCAGAAACAGGCGGAACAGCACGTTGCCGACCGGATTTTTGAAAAGCTCCGCCTTCGCCATGAAATGAATGAGCCGCGGCGAAACCATGGCGAGCACGATCGGGTCCGCCATGGACATATGGTTGCAGACGAATATCGCCTTGCCCCGGATGAACAGGTTTTCGCGGCCGATGACGAGCGGCCTAAACAACAGCCAGAACAGCGGCATCAGCAGGTATTTGAAGAATACGTAGAGCATATGGTCCTCCTGTGACGGGCGCCGTTCCGCTATGCCCGGTTTATGGCGTCAAGCACGCGCTGCACGCCCTGCTCTATGGTAAGGCCGGTGGTATCTATAAGCTCTGCGTCCTCCGTCTTTTTCAGCGGGTTGCAGGCGCGCGTACTGTCGGTATAATCCCGTGCCAGTATGTCCCGTTCCATTTCTTCAACGGAGGGCGGCGTTTCCCCGCGGGCAAGCATTTCCTTGCGGCGGCGCATGGCGCGCTCCCGCGCCGTTGCCGTCACAAAAAACTTATGCTCCGCATGCGGCATCACGAAGGTGCAGATATCCCGCCCGTCCATAACGACATCCCCCTGCCTTGCCACCTGCTGCTGGAGTTCCACCAGCTTTTCCCGGACCTTGGGATGCACGCCGATATCGGACGCGCCGCGGCTTACCTCCGGCGTGCGGATGCTCCCCGTGACGTCCTCGCCGTTGAGCAGCATATGCTGCACGCCGTCCCGATAGAATATCCGGATATCGGCCCGCGGCAATATCGCCTCCACGCCCTGCCCGTCCTGCGGGCTGACGCCGTTTCGGAGCGCGAACAGCGCAAGCGTGCGGTACATCGCGCCCGTGTCCAGGTACGGAATGGAAAGCGTTTGCGCCACCGCCTTTGCAATGGTGCTTTTCCCCGCGCCCGCAGGGCCGTCTATCGCGATATGCAGCGCCATAGTATCCTCCGAATTCGCTTAAATTCCTTTGAGCTGGCCGGCGAGCGCCCCCGTCGACCATGCGATCTGTAAATTGTAGCCGCCCGTCAGCGCGTCCACATCCAATAATTCGCCCGCAAAGTACAGCCCCGGTACAATTTTAGACTCCAGGGTAGAGGGCTGGACTTCCTTTACGGATACTCCGCCGCGAGTGACGATCGCCTCCTCTATGGGGCGCGCGCCCTTTACGGTGAGCGGCAGCGCCTTTAAGGACTGCACGAGCGCCTTTCTTTGCGCGCGCGTGAACTCGCTTGCTGAAAGCTGCGCCGGAATACCGCTCTGATGAAGCACGACGGGCAGCAGGCGCTGCGGCAGGAGCCCCGAAAGCGCGTTCCCCACCGATTTTTGCTGCGCCGCCCCGATATCCCGCAAGAGCCGTTTTTCCAGCTGTTCTTCCGCCAGGCCGGGCTTTAAGTCTATACTTAGCCTTGCGCCCGCCGCGGCGCCGCCTAAAAGCGCGCTTGCGGAAAGCACGAGCGGGCCGGTCACGCCAAAGTGCGCGAACAGCATTTCGCCCAGTTCCTCATAAACGAGCTTTTGCCCGCTGTAGGCCCGCAGCGTCACGTTCTTGAGCGTCAGGCCGGAAAGCGTGCGCGGCCAGTCCTCCACGGTTTCGAGCGGGATGAGCGAGGGCTTTGGATCGGCCACGGTATGCCCGCATTCCCTCGCGAACCGGTACCCGTCCCCCGTGGAGCCCGTGGCGGGATAGCTTGCGCCGCCGGTAGCGAGTATCACCGCGTCGGCGGGGAACATGCCATCCTGCAGCTGCACGCCCGCCGCTTTTCCGTTTAAAATATGGATCCCCAGCGCCTTTGCGTGCAGGCGGACCTCCACATGGAGCGCCCTCAAATGCCGCTCCAGCGCGCGCAGCACGTCGCTCGACTTATCGCTTTCCGGAAACACGCGCCCGCCGCGCTCCGCTTTGAGCGGGACGCCCAGCGCTTCGATGAACGCATAGAGTTCATCCCCGCTGAAAGCGCCCCACGCGCTGTACAAAAAGCGCGGGTTCCTGACGACGTTCTCAAAAAACGCTTCGCGCCCGCCCGCGTTGGTGACGTTGCAGCGGCCTTTTCCGGTAATATACAGCTTTTTGCCCAATTTTTCGTTCTGTTCGAGCAGCGTCACCCGGTGCCCGCTGCGCGCGGCCGTGGCCGCGGCGATCATGCCCGCCGGCCCGCCGCCTATGACTGCGACTTGCATGCTATCCTTCAATGTCAGAGCAACTTTCCTCATAGGTGCCCGGTATCGTTGAGCACCAGCAATGTGTTATATTTTTCCCTTAAAAGCAGCTCGGTATAAGCGGCGTTATCCATGCGCAGGCTGTGGATATGCCCGGGCGCAAGGCCGATCAAATGCGCCACCATCAGCCTGAGTGGAATGGAGTGCGAAACGACAAGCACCGTTTCCTCCTCCCCGTGCCGCGCGCGCAGTTCCTCCAAAAACGCGGTGCAGCGATGCAGCACGTCCGTAAGGGATTCCGCGTTTTCCGGCGTACAGGCGACCGGGTCTTCCCGCCAGAGCCGGAGCGCGTCCGGGTATTTGTTGGCGAGGGCGGAAAACTCCTCGCCCTCCCAAATGCCAAAATCGCGTTCCACCAGAAGCGGGTGTTCAATCACGGGCAGTCCGTGCGGGCCCGCCACCGCCTCCGCCGTCTGCCGCGCGCGCAGAAGGGGGCTTGCATATACGGCGTCCAGGCGGGCGTCTTTCAGGCGCTCCGCCGCAAGCGCCGCCTGCGCGCGGCCCGTTTCATCGAGCGGGATATCCGTCCTTCCCTGCGTGCGCATCGTATGGTTCCATTCCGTCTGCCCGTGGCGCATCAGCAACAGGTTCATCCCAAAGTCCTCTTACTGGTTGTAGCGGGGCTTTGTGACATATACGTGATGGCTGCCCCAGATCCGCTCCAGCCTGTCAAAATGCTCCATCAGATCGTCCTTGCGCGCAAGGCCCGCCGAAACGATGATTGCGTTGATGAGCGAAAGGGGCGCGACGAGCGAATCCGCGAAGGAAGCCATGTCGCTGCGCGCCGTAAGCCCGAAATCCGCATACGGGATGAGCGGCGAAGCCGCGCTGTCCGTAATGGCGACGGTGGTTGCGCCCCTGTCCTTGGCGTACTGGAGCGCTTCCACGGTGCGCGTGGAATACCTGGGGAAGCTGATGGCGATGCAGACGTTGTTTTCATCGATACGGGCCATCTGCTCGCAGGCGTCGCTCAGCGCGCCGTTGACCGTGACCACGTCGGGCAGAATAAAGTTCAGATAATACGTCAGAAACTGCGCGATGGGGTACGCGCTGCGCATGCCCACGATATAAACGCGCCCGGTGTTTAAAATCGCCTGCATGGCCCCCTGGAATATCTCGTTGTCCACCATATCGATTGTGGCGCGGATGTTCTGCATATCCGCCTTGAGCACGGTCTTCAATACGTCCGCCTGATCCATATCGGAGGTAAGCTGGATGCGCTGCATGGCGGTGAGCTTTGTGCGGATCATTTCCTGCAGCGCGCGCTGCAGCTCCGGGTACCCGTCGAACCCCAGAGTATAGGCAAAACGCACGACGGTGGACTCGCTCACCCCTACCATGCGCCCCATGCGCGAGGCGGTAATGAACGCCGCGCGGTCATAGTTCTCCATGATATAGGAGGCGATTTGCTTTTGCCCCTTGCTCAGTGTGGGGAACTGGCTTTGCAGTCTTGCGAGCAGATCGCTTTGTTCCATACGTTACTTCTACCCCCGCTCAGTTTTCTTTGGGCCTGCTTGCGAGGCTGGAGAGATCGAAACCGGAAACGTCCATCTTTTCCATATACGCGTAGCAGGCGATATCGTAGTGGATCGGCGTGAGGGTAACGTACCCTTCCCTGATCCACTTTTCATCGGTGCCCTCCCCTTCCGCACACTCGGTCAGTTTGCCGGAAGGAGTCCAGAAATACCTTAGGCCCGAAGGGTCCGTAAACTGTGCATGCTCGTAATCGTACCGCTGCAGGCACAGGCCCGCAAGCTTTACGCCCTTTACATCCGCCGCCGGGATATCCGGCGCATTGAGGTTTAAAAGCATGCCCTCGGGCATGGGATTTTGAAACAGATAGTCCGCCGCCCACAGCGCCGCGCGCGCCGCGGCGCCAAAATCGTTGGGATTGTGGCTGTTGCAGCTTGTTGCAAGCGCGGGCTTACCCAATAACGCGCCTTCCATTGCGGCGCCCACGGTGCCGGAATACAGCACGTCCGTACCCAGATTGCCCCCATGGTTGATGCCTGTGACCACCATGTCCACCTCAAGGCCCAGGCTGGTGCAGCCCAGGCGCACGCAGTCCGCCGGGGTGCCGTCCACGGCGTAGGCGTCGACGTCTTCCAGGCCGGGCAATGTGACTTTGCGAACGCGCACCGGCTGCGCGCAGGTGATGGCGTGGCTGCCGCCGCTCCTTTGCGATTCCGGTGCGACGATGGCAACGCGGTAATGGTTTTTGAGTTCCTGCGCAAGCGCTCGGATCCCCGCGGAAAAAACGCCGTCGTCGTTGCTGATGAGTAGGTTCATTCTTCCTCCCGACTGTAA
>DATMXR010000299.1:0-7844 GCA_035561315.1 Feifaniaceae bacterium | reverse complement strand
AAAATATATAGAGCATTCTCGCGCGCCCGGGGGGGCGGAACCCGCGTCCCGGGGCGCCTTAAGGCATTACGCCGCTATGAAATATTGTCCGGAATTTCAATGTCTTCCATGCTTTGTATCACAAAATCCACGCGCCGGTTCTTCGCCTTTCCTTCTTCCGTATCGTTCTCCGCTATGGGGTGGTATTCCCCGTAACCGGACGCGGTGTACTTCATGGGCGACAAACTCGAGTTTTCTATGCAGTACTGCACCACGCTGACCGCGCGGGAGGTGGAAAGCTCCCAGTTGCTTTTGAAGCGGACGCTGTGTATGGGTACGTTGTCCGTATGCCCCTCGATCTGGATGCGCTGTATCGCGTCGTCGTATTCTTCAAATATGGATACGATACTGTCCAGCAGGCTGAGCGCGTCGGGGCGGATATCCTCCCGGCCGGAATCAAAGAGCGCGGTATCGGTGACGCGGATGATAATCAGGTCGTCATCCTTCGTAACGTTCAGGGCCAGCTCGAGGCCGTTGATGATGATATGGTTGCGCACCTTTTGGTACAACTCGTTGAAACGCTCCGCCATTCTGGCCCCTTCATCGGGGCTTACGGAAGGTTCGGGCGTTTGGTCGGGAAACACGACGTCGTCAAAATCAAAGTCGGGGCTCAAAGTAGCGGTCGGTCCGTCGTAATCCGTCTTTCCGCTGAACGCCTCCACGATCGCCTTCCATTTTTTTGCGTCTATCGTGGAAAAGGAGAAGAGCAGCACAAAGAACGTGAGCAGGAGCGTCACCATATCCCCGTAGGTGTTCATCCAGGCGGGGGCTCCCGCTTCTTCAGGCGGCTCCGGTTTTTTACGCGTGCTCGGCATAGTTCGTCTCCGCAACCTTTTTTCCGCCCTTTTCCTCGTTGCGCTGGATCTCCGTGCGGGAAAGGAAGGAATAGAGGCGTTTTTGAATGATCCGCGGGTTTTCTCCGGCCTGTATGGACAGCAGGCCCTCCAAAAGCAGCTCCTTGCGCAGGGCCTCCTGCGCGGTCATGACCTTGAGCTTCCTGGAAATGGGGTTGAACACAAGGTTGGCCAATATGACGCCGTAGAATGTCGTAACCAAGGCTACCGCCATGCTGGGGCCCAGCGCGTCGGTATTGCTGAGGTTTTTGAGCATGTTAATCAACCCGATCAGCGTTCCGATCATGCCGTAGGCGGGCGCATAGGAGGCCATGGCATCGAATATCGCCTGGCTCTGGCCGTGCCTGTCCTGGACGAAATAAATTTCGGCTTCCATGACGGTCTTTACAAATTCGGGGTCCGTACCGTCCACAATCAGCATGATGCCCTTTTTCATGAACGGGTCCGAAATTTTGGAAAGCGAATTTTCCAAAGCCAGCAGGCCCTCGCGGCGCGCGGTGTTGGCGATGCCTATGATCATTTCGACGTCCGCGTAAAGATCCGTCTTGTTCATTGTGAACGCGGTCTTCAGGCTGCCCCCAAGCTTTTTAAGGGACTTCCACGGATATGCCACTATGGTGGAGGCAATGGTTCCGCCCATCGTAATCAGCACCGAGGGCCAGTCCACAAAGCTGTCGAGCGTTCCGCCCTCGCTGATCAAAATCGATATGCAGATACAGGCTGTGCCCGCCGCCAGGCCGATAAAGGTCGTTTTCTCCAGCTTCATTCTTCTTCATCCATCTCTGGTTTTTCTTTTGTGGGCAGCATGACACGCTGCTTATACGCGATGATCAGGTCGCGGATATGCTCGGGCGTTTCCGTCACGACAAGCTTGCGCCCGGACATCATGGAAACGATGGTGTCCGGCGTCTGCTCCACGAACTCGATCAGATCGCAGTTTACAAAAAAGGATTCGTTGTTCAAACGGCTCAATCGTATCATACATACTCCCATTCTTGGTTTCAGAGGCGCCGGCTCCCGCGCGGGGCGCCCCTGAAATTAACAGGTTGCCAGAGGTCAGATACAGGGTTAACGCTTCAGGTTTACAAGCTCCTCAAGCATGGTGTCGGTGGTGGTGATGATACGGGAATTCGCCTGAAAGCCCCTCTGCGTGACGATCATGTCCGTAAACTCGCTCGCCAGGTCCACGTTGGACATTTCAAGGGTGCCGGGGTTGAGCTTGCCCGCAACGCCCTTACCGGGGGTGTTATAGGCGGCTTCACCGGAATTGGTGGTGGCGCGGTAGGCGTTCTGGCCCACCTTTTCCAGCGCGTTTTCGTTGTTGAATGTCGCGATGGCGATGTAGCCGATGGTTACATTTTTATTGTAATCATCGTTAGGTATCTCGGGTCCGGTCGGGTTGGCCGGATCCGGTACGGTCTCTCTTCCGTCGATACCGGTGATCTGCCCGTCTTTATCCACGGACACATCCTTAAAATAGCTCGGGATCTGAATCAGGTCGGGATCCGCGCCGGGGACGGGCGTAGTATCTCCCATATACCCGAGCACATATGCGCCGTTTCCGTTGACCAGGTAGTTCGAATTGTCCGTGCCGAAGTTGCCGGCGCGGGTATAAAACTCCTGCCCGTTATTGCGGATCACGAAGAAGCCGCTGCCTTCAATGGCAAGGTCCAGGGGCACGCCGGTATACTGGCTGGCAGAAGCCGTATGCAGCACGTCTATGCTCGCGAGGGAAGAGCCAAGGCCGACCTGCTTGGGGTTGGTGCCGCCTACGGTGGTGGCGTTGGCGGAGGCGGGGCTTAAAGTCTGGCTGTAAATATCCTGGAAAACCACACGGCTTGCCTTATAGCCCGCGGTGTTGACGTTGGAGATGTTGTTGCCGATGACGTCCATTCTGGTCTGGTGGTTTTTAAGGCCGGTAATACCGGAGTAAAGGGAGCGCATCATAGTCGTTATCCTCCATTATCAAATTAAGGTTCAGTCGTTTGTGATTTCCGTAATATCGCTGACGGGGATCTCATGGTCCTCGCCGTCGCTGTCCGTCACAACGGCGTACGCCACGCCGTCCCGGGTGAAGAGCTTTTTAACGATGCCGCTGATGTCGTCGCCATCGGAAACGGTCCTGCCTAAGAGGCCGGTGTTGCCGGAAAGCGGGTTGCTTGTACTTGGGGCGTCCTCCGTATGGTTCACGCTTACCACGTTGGCCGCCGGGTAGATGGTCCCGCCGACTACTACATAATCGATGCCGCCGCTGCGGAATACTTTTTCCACCGTACCGGTGATAAACGTAGCCTCGCCCGTATCCTCCGCGATGCCTATGGTGACGCTTTTGCCGACCATGTTGTAGGCCTGGCCCATCGTCATCGTATCGTTCAGGGATTCGATCTGCTCCAGCATGGAGAACTGGGCCAGCTGCGCGATAAACTCCGTATCGGTGCTGGGGCTCAACGGGTCCTGGTTCGCCATCTGCTCGATCAAAAGCTTCATGAACGCGTCCTTGTCCAGCACGGATTTTGCGTTGCGCTCCGCGGCCTGCATGGACTCGAGCGTCCTTGTGGTAGATTCGGCGGATGTCACTGCTGCGGAATTATCAACAGGCATTGCGTTCTCCTTTCACGCTTGGTATTCCACCGAGCTGTCCGGCGACAGCAGGGCGGGGGGTGCGGCGGGATCGGCCATCCCGTAGGTTTCCTCTATGCCGGAGGTACGGTAATACCTTGCCTTGTACGGGCTCGCGGCCGCCTCATGGCGCCCTTCGTTCTGGTGCGGGTCCGTCGTAAAGGCGGGGGCTTCGTAAAGGACTTCGATCTGCCGGATCTCGATGCCCTTTTCCTTGAGCTGCTCGGTAAGCGCCGCCACCTCGTTCTGGATCAGGCCCCTGGTGGAGGGGTCGGCGGCTTTGATTTGGGCGAGCAGGCCTTCCGGCCCTTTCGCAAGCTTAATCGACAGTTCGCCCAGATGTTCCGGCTTGAGGGAAACGGAAAATTCCTGCACGTTATCCGCGGACCGGAACGACATTCTTTCAACGATGCTGGAAATGTTCTCCGCCATTTCCGTCTGCGTCACAACGGGGAAAGGAATATCCGCCTGCGCGTTCTGCATAAACTCCGGGCCGGGCGTGTACGGCTGGACGGGAGCTTCCGGATTTCCGCCCTTTTTCACGGCCATAAGCGCCTGCATCAGCTGGGCCAGAGGGTCCTTTTGCCCGGCCGCGCCTGCCTGCGCGTCCTCGCCCTCCTGCAATACTACGGGCTTTGACTCCGTTTCCGTTTCCGCGCCCGCCGCAGCCTTGGAAAGAAGGCCGCCGGTTTTTACGGCTTCCTCCTCCTGGGCTTCGCCGGCAGCGGAAATAATGCCGCTATTATCCTTATCGGCATTTTCGGTGTCATTGTTTAGCTTTGGATCGATGTTGCCCGAACCACTGGCACTGATTGCTATGTTTGTCTGGGCGGCAGGGTCCGTACCGGCGGGCAGGAGGCTGTCCGTGTCCGCGGCGGCGCCGCCGGTGTTGTCGGCATTCTCCAAGGAGCAAACATACTCTTTGATCAGCAATTGCAGCTCCTGCTGCACGTCTTCTGGTATCGCCGTATTGAGCATCCCTGCTTCGTTACCGGCAACGGCAGGCATAACGGACTCCGGGGAATTTTCCGCATTCATGATGGCGTCCATCATGTTCTGCAGAAATGTCTTGCCTTCCTCTGTAAGCTCCGCCGTGCCTCCGTTACTTTTCAGCAATCCGAATCCTTCGAGAATGTCTGCAATCTTTCCGGTCAGCTCCGTAAAATCACAGCATTTGCTGAGTTCCTGCTGCAGCGCGTCGGCTGCCTGCGTGTCCTTCGTTACGGCGTTCGCCGCCGTATCCGCCTTTACGGCTGCCGCCATGGCGGCCATGCCCTGCTCCGCCGCGGTCTCTTCACTCTTCGTCTTGGGCTTTGCCGAAGCATTTTTTGCGGCCTGTTCCTTCAAAATGTTTTCCCGGATGTCCCGGAAGCTGATGAAGGGTTTTGACGGGGCGCGCCCGGCCGGGGCGGCAACGGGTAGTTCCAATGTTACGTTGTGAACTGCGTTCAAGTGCTTCTTTCACCTCCTGAAACGATAGTCCTTTCGCGCTACGGCGCGGGGGAAGGGGCGGGGGGAAGCGCGTTCGCTTCCTTAAGCGCCGTAATCTCCTGCATCACGCTGGACGCAAGCTTTGTTTTCATTTCGTTGAGTATTTCGGCCGATTTGTCGCTGTCCATATACAGGAGCAAAAGCGCGATATCGGCGGGGCTTTCTATGCCTTCGAGCGCCTTGGCCGCTTTATACGGGTCCATTCCGGCAAACATCTCTACGGCGGTGGTAATATCGATCCGCTTGATTTCAAGCTTTGCTGCAAGCTCGTTGAGCTCGGCCTGCTTTTCGTCGATGCTGGCCTGGAGCGCCGCAAGCTCTTTTTCCTTGGCGGATATCGTTTTTTCACGGGAATTGAGCTCTTTGTTGAGCGCCTTTTGCTCCTGCTGCGCCTTTTTCTGTTCCTCGGTGAACGCGTCTTCCCGAACGGCCAGCGCTTTTTCCCGTTCCGCCAATGCCTGCTCTTTTTGCGCGACGGCGTTCAACTGGTTTTTGGTGGGGTCCTCCAGACGGAACGCATTGACCGCAAGATCCTTTGCGCCATAAAGATCGAAATACAGCATGCCCAAGCTCGCCGCGATTAGCACGAGAAACACCAGGCCGACGACCAAAGCGCCGGAGACTTTTTTCTTGGGCTTTTTCGCTTTGAGGGCGGGATTGACGCCGCTTTTTGCGGCAGGGACTCTCTGAGCGCCCGCCTGCGGCCTGTGCGCCTGGGTTCCCAATGGCTTTGCCGAAGCCGCGGCGGTTGCGTGGGAGGCTTGCGCGCCTGCTGTCTTGGTATTCTCGGCCATACTGGTTCCTCGCTTACTGGATTGTTGAACGGAAAGCGACAAGGTCGCCTATCTCTTTTTCTTCCTCGCGCCGGAGTTCGCCCAGGTACTCCTCGTACTGTCTGTCCCTGAGCTTCTCAAGCGTCTTGAGTTCTTTGCGGTTTTCGATCTGGGCCTGCAGGCATTTTTCCTTTTCCCGCTCGATCTGCAGCTTTGTCTGCTGCAATATCTGGAGGGCGGCTTCCAGCTTTTCAAAATACCGCTCGTATTGCACAAGCGTCTGGGAATCCATTTTCCCCTGGCGCATCAGCTGCAGGCAGCGGGCTTTCAGCCTGCGCAATTCGGCTTGGGTGTCCTCTATTTCCTGGATGACCCGCCGCAAACGGTCCGTAATGCGCTGCATTTCGATTTTGAGCTGTTTTTCCGTGGCAAGCGCAATGTCGTTGACCCCCTGCAGCGTAAACGCGAATTTCTTCATGCGTCGCCCCGCTTATCCCCGATTCCGAACAGCACGTCCTGCGTCTGCTGAAAGCTGAACCGCTCCTCCACGCGCTGCTGGAGCAACGCGTTGATGGGGGAGAGAAGCTCTATCGCGCGGTCGATATTCGGGTCGGACCCGCGTTTGTACGCGCCTATGGCGATGAGGTCCTGCGCTTTCTGGTAGGTGTAGAGCATGTTGCGCACGAACCCCGCCTGGTCGTAATGCTCCCGGGACGTAATCTCCGGCATCAGACGGCTGACGCTCGCGAGCACGTCTATGGCGGGGTAATGGTTGCTGTTCGCCAGGTGGCGGGAAAGCACGATATGCCCGTCCAGTATGCTGCGCACCGTGTCCGCGATCGGCTCGTTCATGTCGTCCCCTTCCACGAGGACGGTGTAAAGGCCCGTGATGGACCCTTTGGCCGAATTTCCGGAGCGTTCCAGGAGCTTGGGCAGTATGGCAAATACGGAAGGCGTATACCCGCGCGATACGGGAGGCTCGCCGATCGCCATGCCGATCTCCCTCTGCGCCATCGCAAAGCGGGTGAGGGAGTCCATCATCAGAAGCACGTTCTTGCCCTGATCCCGGAAATATTCCGCGATGCTTGTCCCGACGCTCGCGGATTTTAACCGCACAAGCGCAGGCTGGTCCGATGTGGCGACGACCACAACGGAACGCTTCAGGCCTTCCTCGCCCAGGTCGTTCTCTAAAAAGGAACGGACCTCCCTTCCGCGTTCGCCGACCAATACGATCACGTTCACGTCGGATTTCGCGTTGCGGGCGATCATGCCCAGCAGCGTGCTTTTTCCTACGCCGCTTCCTGCGAATATGCCCACCCTTTGGCCGCGGCCTACGGTGAGCATTGAATCGATCGCTTTGACGCCAAGCGGCAGCACTTCCTGAATGGGCGTGCGGGAGAGCGGGTTGGGGGGCGCGTTTTCAATGCTGTAGTATCCCTCCGGCTTTATGTCGGCAAGGCCGTCCATGGGGCGGCCAAACGGGTCGAGCACCCGCCCGAGATACCCTTCGCCTACGGGTACGCGCAATGTATCGCCTGTGCAGACCACCTGGTTGTTGGGGCCTATGCCGCTTAGCTCTCCAAGCGGCATCAGCAGCACCTTGTTTTCCTTAAAGCCCACAACGTCGGCCTGTATGTAGTCTTTGCCGTACCCCGTATAGATGCGGCAGATGTCGTTCATATGGGCGTTTAAGCCCACGCATTCCACCGCCAGGCCGACCACCTGCGTGACTTTGCCCACGCGCTCGAACGTGTCGGTCTGTTCGATTATGTCTTCGTATTTGTTGATGTCAAAGAACGGCTTCATCGGCTGAACCCTTGACGCCAAGCGCCTCTTTCAGAATATCAAGCTGGACGTCCGGCCCCGTTTTGAACAAGCCTTCCTCGGTTTCCAGCATTATGCCGTATTCGGGGAGCGTTGCGTCCGCGATCACCTTGAAGGGGGCACATTCCATGGAAGCGCGCAGCCAGTCCGAACCGTTTTGAAAATACCGCTCGTATGCGGACGGGCTCACGCGAAGGAAGAATCTGCTCTCCTCATGATGGAGCTGAAGCGTGCGCTTAAGCAA
>DATMXR010000298.1:0-3403 GCA_035561315.1 Feifaniaceae bacterium | reverse complement strand
ATATATTTGATTTCAGGAAAGCGAGGGTAACGATCGTGATGATGGAATTCCTCAAAAGGCTCGCCGCGGCGCTCTCCATACAGTTCGGCGACAACTGCGAGGTGGTGGTACACGACCTGACCAAGGCGGAGAACACCATTGTGGCCATCGAAAACGGGCATGTCAGCCACCGTAAGGTGGGGGACGGGCCTTCCCACATTGTGCTGGAGGCCATGAAGAAGGACTCGAGCGAGCTTCATGACCACCTTGGCTACCTTGCCCGCACGCACGACGGGCGCATCGTGAAATCCAGCACCGTCTATATCCGGGATGAAAACGGCAAGGTAGAAGGCATACTCTCCATCAATTACGACATCACCGGGCTTCTGATGGCCGAAGGCGCCGTCAAATCCATCATCAACCACGACAACGGCGAAAAACCGGAGCGCATCCCGCAGAACGTCAACGATTTGCTGGACGATCTCATCGACCAGAGCGTCGCGAACGTCGGCAAGCCCGTCGCGCTCATGTCCAAGGAGGACAAGATACGCGCCATACAGTATCTCAACAACGCCGGCGCGTTCCTCATCACAAAGAGCGGGGACAAGGTCTCCAAGCATTTCGGCATTTCGAAGTACACGCTGTATTCCTATATAGACGCAAAGGGCTGAAATACCGCCGCCCGGCACATACTTTATGAAAGCAAACGCACCAGAAAGGAAGGAACATACCATGGACTTTTCCGCGATCCGCAAGGCCTCCGAAGCGTACTTGCCCCAGATGACCAGGTTCCTGCGCGACCTCATCGCCATCCCCAGCGAAAGCTGCGAGGAGGAGGGCGTCATTAAGCGTACCATAGAGGAAATGAAAAGGCTGGGGTTTGACCGGGCCGAGATCGACGGCCAGGGCAACGCCCTCGGCTTCATGGGCAGCGGCAAACGGATTATCGCCTTCGACGGGCATATCGACACCGTGGGCGTCGGCAATACGGCCAACTGGAAGTTCGACCCCTATCAGGGCTTTGAAAGCGAAACCGAAATCGGCGGCCGCGGAGGCTCGGACCAGGAAGGCGGCGTGGTTTCCGCCGTGTACGGCGCGAAGATCATGAAGGACCTTGATCTCATCCCCGAGGACG
Source organism: Feifaniaceae bacterium (assembly GCA_035561315.1). GTDB lineage: Bacteria > Bacillota > Clostridia > Christensenellales > CAG-138 > JAEYLA01. The sequence continues at coordinate 2,289 of DATMXR010000298.1, read as the reverse complement.
TGACCATACTCGTCACCGCCACCGTGCAGGAGGAGGATTGCGACGGCGTCTGCTGGCAATACATTCATAACGAGGACAAGATCACGCCCGAGTTCGTGGTTTCCACCGAACCCACCGACGGCGGCATTTACCGCGGCCACCGCGGGCGCATGGAAATCCGCGTGGACGTGCAGGGCGTTTCCTGCCACGGCTCCGCGCCCGAGCGCGGCGACAACGCCATCTATAAAATGGCGGAAATTCTCCTCGACGTAAAGGCGCTCAACGAAAACGGCTGCACTGAAAACGATGAGATCAAGGGCCTTGTGAAGATGCTCGACCCGGAATTCAACCCCGAGCACTATGAGGACGCGCGCTTCCTCGGCCGCGGCACCGTTACCACGTCCGAGATATTCTTCACCTCCCCGAGCCGCTGCGCGGTTGCGGACTCCTGCTCCGTTTCCCTCGACCGCCGCATGACCGCGGGCGAAACCTGGGAGTCCTGCCTCAAGGAAATCGAAAACCTGCCCGCCTGCAAAAAGTACGGCGCGAAGGTCTCCATGTACATGTACGACCGCCCCGCCTGGACGGGCCTCGTATATGAGACCGAATGCTATTTCCCCACCTGGATCAACAAGGAGACGGCCCCCCATGTGCAGGCCGTTGTGGACGCGCACAAGGCGCTCTACGGCGACGAGCGCATCGGCGACCCCGCCGCCATGCACTTGCGGCGCCGCCCCCTTACCGATAAGTGGACGTTTTCCACCAACGGCGTTTCCATACAGGGCCGCTACAAAATCCCCTGCGTGGGCTTCGGCCCCGGCGCCGAGTCCCAGGCGCACGCGCCCAACGAGGTCATCTGGAAGCAGGACCTTGTGACCTGCGCCGCCGTTTACGCCGCCATCCCCGGCCTTTACAAGGGCAAGAGCGGCGAGGACGTCGCGCAGTTCCGCGCGGGCAGGACCAACAATGATATTAAATAAGGCCCGTACACTGTACAGGAGCCCAACCCGATAGAAACAACGAAAAAGACGATTAAGGAGATCAGCAATGAGCAACGTCAAGAAGTATACGGACCGGTTAAGCAAGCTCAAGTTTTCGGACATGTATGACGGCGATTTCTTCCTTACCTGGGAAAAGTCCCGCGACGAGCTGGAAGCCGTGTTCGCGGTGGCCGACGCGCTGCGGCACCTGCGGGAAAACAACATCTCCACAAAGATATTTGACAGCGGCCTGGGCATTTCCCTGTTCCGCGACAATTCCACCCGCACCCGCTTCTCCTTCGCTTCCGCCTGCAACCTCTTGGGTCTCGAAGTGCAGGACCTGGACGAAGGCAAGAGCCAGGTCGCCCATGGCGAGACCGTGCGCGAGACCGCGAACATGGTGTCCTTCATGGCGGACGTCATCGGCATCCGGGACGATATGTATATCGGCAAGGGCAACGCCTACATGCGCGAGGTGGTCAATGCCGTGGCGGAAGGCCACAGGGCGGGCGTGCTGGAGCAGAAGCCCACGCTTGTGAACCTCCAGTGCGATATCGACCACCCCACCCAGTCCATGGCGGATATGCTGCACCTCATCCACGAGTTCGGCGGCGTGGAGAACCTCAAGGGCAAGAAGATTGCAATGTCCTGGGCGTACTCCCCCTCCTACGGCAAGCCGCTTTCCGTGCCGCAGGGCATCATAGGGCTTATGACGCGCATGGGCATGGACGTCACGCTCGCGCACCCGGAAGGGTACGATGTCATGAGCGAGGTCGTGGACGTCGCGCGGGCGAACGCCGCGCAGTTTGGCGGTAAGTTTGAACTCACCAACTCCATGGCGGACGCGTTCCGTGACGCGGACGTCGTGTATCCCAAGAGCTGGGCGCCCTTCAAAGCGATGGAAAAGCGTACGGAACTCTACGGCAACGGCGATTTCGACGGCATCAAGGCGCTCGAGAAAGAGCTGCTGGCCCAGAACGCGCAGCATAAGGACTGGGAATGCACCGAGGAGCTTATGCAACTCACAAAGGGCGGCAAGGCGCTCTACATGCACTGCCTGCCCGCGGACATCACGGATGTGAGCTGCAAACAGGGCGAGGTCGCGGCCTCCGTATTCGACCGCTACCGCGATCCCCTCTACAAGGAAGCCTCCTACAAGCCCTACGTCATCGCGGCCATGATATTCCTCGCGAAGGTCAAAAATCCCGAGAAGCTGCTGCTGCAGCTTGAGGAAAAGGGCAGGAAGCGCTGGAAGGGCATGGCGGACTGAGTTTTGGCCGCGGATACCGTTTGCAGGAACGTTATCCGCGGCTTTTAGGAAGGGGTATGG
>DATMXR010000297.1:0-4070 GCA_035561315.1 Feifaniaceae bacterium | reverse complement strand
ATATTTATAGAGAGCGCCCGGGTCCATATTATTGAGTGCAGCAGCAGGAGCGTGATATAATGAAACGACGGATTACTATCATTGACGGAATGCCTGTTGAAATCCCCGAGCTTGACGAAACCGGAGAAACGGAACGCGCCCGCCTGAACGCGGTGGCGCTTCTGGAGTATGAGACCCATGGGACGCTCGTGGGGGAAGACCTCCAGAAGATGAACGCGGAATTCATATCCGCCGTAAAAGGGCATGTCCTTGGGGATGAAGAAAAATCCGTTTAAGACGGCTTATTACTTTTTGTATGGAGGGACGCAATGCTTCTGTCGAGCGCGGAGATTCTGCTGGGCGTTGTGGACGCCATGCAGGATATGCTGCGCGTATTGGATCTTTCCCAGCGCGTTGTTCTGGTAAACCGCAGCTATGCGGAACAATTCGGGCTGCAGGAGGGCCGCGCGTGCAACGATATGTTCTGCGTAAGCGGCACCTGCAGGATGTGCATTTCAAAAAAAGCGATTTTAACGGGCCAGACCCAGGAAAAGAACAAGCGCTTCAGGGGGCGGACCTATCATGTGAACGCCTCCCCTTTGTATGACTCCTCCGGCAACCCCCTGGGCACCGTGGAAGTGTTCAGGGATATTACGGAGCAGATCCGCCAAAGGGACGCGCTGCGCGCGCAGAACAAGCGCCTGCTGCGCGAGGCGAACTGGGCCGCGCGCATGCAGCGAGAGCTGTTTTTGCCGCAGGGGCAGCCGGACCCGCACGTGACGGTATCCTCCCGGTACCTGCCCGCAAGCAGCCTGGGCGGGGACATGTTCGGGTGTTTAAAGCAGAAGGACGGACGCATCGGCTTTTATGTGGCGGACGTTTCCGGCCACGGCATGGCCGCGGCCATGATCACGCTGCTTCTGGCGAACGTATTGCGGGACGTCCAGGCGGCAAGCGCCGCGGAGTTTCTTTATGCCGCGCGCAAAGCGTTTTTGTCCATGGTGCAGGACGATCAATTGTATGTCGCCATGTTCGTGGCCATGCTCGATCCCGGGACAGGCACGCTCACATGGGCGAACGCGGGCCTGAACGCCATTCCGCTGCTGCTCAAAGAGGATGGCCTCAGCTCCCTCTATTCGCCCTCGCTGCCCCTGTGCAACTGGGAAGAAACGGTGGCGTATCCGGAGCATACGCTCCGCCTGGGCGCTTCGGGCAGGCTTTTATTGTACACGGACGGCCTTTTAGACCACAGGAGCAGCCGCCTCACCGAAACGGAGCTGGAGCGCCGCATGCAGCGGCAGGATGGGGAGGAGCTTTTGACCTCCCTGGAAAAGCAGGTATATGTAAACCATGAAGACGACGTCTGTATGCTTCACATCGCGTATGAAAGCGCGGGTAAAGCATGAACGTTTTTTAAAAATGAGGGACCCAAAGGAATGACGGCTTTCAAAAAGGGAATACATACGGTATAATATTCACATGTGTTTTGCATAACGGCAGCAATATATGCGTCGGTTTTACGTATTTGTGATCCTGCCGGTATGCGTAAGCAGCCTAGGGGGTGCAGCTATGTCCTATGACGAAATCGTAAACGCCATTGCCAGCGGCTTTGGCCAGTTTTCGTTCGGGGACGCGCTGGATATCGTCATCATCACGCTGCTTTTGTATCAGCTCATCGTGTGGACAAAAAAGACGCGTGCCTATCAGGTGTTAAAAGGCTTCGGCTTCCTGGTCGGCGCTTATTTCCTCAGCCAGATTTTATCGCTGCACACGCTGAGCTTTTTGCTGGGCTCCATTGTGCAGGCGGGAATCGTCGTGGTCGTCATACTCTTCCAGCCGGAGATCCGGCGCGCGTTTGAGCATATCGGCCGCGGCAGCATATTCGATAAAAACATGTTCGCCGCTTTTGCGTCCAGCCCCAACGAGATCGCGCGGGAGCTGCACAAGGCGGTCATGAGCATGGCGCGCCGCCGCGTCGGGGCGCTGATCGTTATGGAGCAGAGCGTTGCGCTCGGCGATATCATAGCGACGGGTACGCGCATAGAAGGCCTCGTTTCAAGCCCGCTGCTGGAAAATATATTCGAGCCCAACACGCCGCTGCACGACGGAGCGGTGATCGTCAGGAACGATACCATACTTGCCGCGGGCTGCTTTTTGCCGCTTTCGGACGATGTGGATATCGCCCGGGAACTGGGTACGCGCCACAGGGCGGCTTTGGGCATTTCCGGCGTGTCGGACAGCGTGACCATCGTCGTATCCGAGGAGACGGGCATCATATCCGTGGCGCAGGACGGCAAGCTGATGCGCTACATCGATTCCAAAGCGCTCAAAGATCTTTTGGAGAGCATTTACCTGAAGGAACGCGGCAGCGCGCTTTCTTCGCTCATGCGGAGGACCAAGAATGGAAAGAGAGAATGAGCCCGGCAAAATCGGCGCATTTTTTAAGAACTTCTTCACGAAGAATATAGGAAGCAAGATCCTTTCCCTGGTGTTCGCCACCGTGCTCTGGGGCGTTGTTCTTACCGTGCAGAATCCCAACCGCGTCAAGGTCATCGAGAACGTTCCGGTCATCTTTGAAGGGACGTCCGATCTCAATAACCGCAATCTTGTGGTGCGGGGGAACCCGCTTGAAGAGCTTGGCGGCGTGGCGGTGCGCGTGAGCACGCCCATCACGAATTATATGAATTTGAACGCGGACCAGATCAACGCGTATATCAGCCTCAACAGGATTACCACTACAGGGACAGTTGCGCTTCCCGTCGAAGCCGACGTTTCCGGGCGCCCGCCAAATACCAATGTGGAAAGCAGCAGTCCGAATAAAATTATGGTGGAAATCGATACGCTTATGACCAAGAACGTCCCGGTATGGCCCTCTTATGAAGGCGTTCTTCCGGACGGGTACTGGCATGACGACGCGGAACTGAGCAGCTCCTCCGTGACCGTCAGGGGCCCCAAGCAGGATGTGGACCGCGTGACGCGGGCTGTCTGCAAAATCCGGCTGACGGACCGCAGGCAGAGCTATAACGACGCCGTGGCCGTGGCGCTGCTGGACGAGACCGGCAGCGAAATGGATTCGAGCCTGTTTTTGGACATACTTCCCTCCTCCGTCACGGTAAGGATGCCGGTCTATCCCAAAAAGACGGTTCCGGTGGATATCATGGGGTCGCTGCTGGGCGCGGACAATCTGCCCGCGAACTATGAGCTGTTCGCGGCGGCCGCAACGCCCGCAACCATCGATATCGCGGGCGATCAGGCGGCATTGGACAGCATCACCTCCCTGAAGATACCCGGCCTGGATGTGGCGGGAAGGCGCGAATCCATCCACCAGGAAGCCGCCATCATTGTGCCGGAAGACGTGCGCATACTGGGCAGCACCACGGAGGTCGAGGTGTTCGTGGATATCCGCGAAAAGACGAGCAAAAAGGATTTCGCGGCGATTCCCATCGAAGCGAGGAACCTTGGCAGGGGATTAAAGGCCACACTGAGCAAGGAAACGGCGGATATCAGCGTGGAGGGCCGCGTCAGCCTGGTGGATCTTCTGGACCGCGACGACGTGGAGGCCTATGTGGACCTCAAGGACCTGAAGGAAGGCACGTACGAGATGTATGTGAGCGTCTACCTCAAGAATGACGAGACCACACTGGAGCTGACCTCCGTATCGAGCGTAGCTTTGATCCAGGTGATTGTCGCCCGGAAGTGATTCGGGGTGGAATGCATAGCAAAAAGGCGCCGTGAAAGCGGGCGCCTTTTCCTATGGCTTTGGTATGGCTTTGGAAGAAAAGGAATGATACGCCCGCGAATTGGGTCAATAATAAGAGCGGGCATTGAAGGGATTTTTACTATGGCGCTTCTAATAACGGATATCAAGGTGCCGGTTCAGGCAGAGGAAGCCGAGCTTCCCGCCGTCGCCGCCGCGCAATTCCATATTCCGGCCGGGCGCATAAAAACGGTGCGGCTGGTCCGCCAGTCTCTGGACGCGCGAAAAAAGCAGGACATCCACTTCCTGGTTTCCGCGCTGGTAACGCTGGACCCCGCCGCGGAGAAAAGCCTGATAAAGCGCGGGGATGCCCGCGTAAAGCCGTATGAAGCGC
>DATMXR010000296.1:0-11122 GCA_035561315.1 Feifaniaceae bacterium | reverse complement strand
GAATTACAATGAAGAAGAGTATTGCCCTGATGATGGCGATCGCGCTCTGCCTTGGGCTTGTTGCCTGCGCGGCGCCCGCTTCCGCGCCCGCCGCGACAGAGGCGCCCGCCGCCGCGACAGAGGCCCCTGCTGCGACAGAAGCCCCCGCTGCCAAGGAGCCCTTCCGCGTCGGCCTGGAATGCAACTACGCGCCCTTCAACTGGACGCAGCAGGACGAAAGCGATACGGCCGTTCCCATTCCCGAGGGCGGATATACGGACGGATACGACGTGCAGATGGCCAAGATCATCGCGGACGCGCTCGGCCGCGAGCTCGTCATCGTAAAGACCGAGTGGGACGGCCTGCCGCCCGCGCTCATTTCCGGCAAGATCGACGCAATCATCGCGGGCATGAGCCCCACCGCGGAGCGTGCGCTGACCATCGATTTTACCGACCCGTACTATGAGAGCGATCTCGTCGTCGTCGTCAAAAAGGACGGCGCATTTGCCGCCGCCAAGAGCCTTGCGGATTTCACGGGCGCGAAGATCGTCGCGCAGCTGAATACCTTCCACGATACCGTGGTGGACCAGATTCCCGAAGTGCAGCACCAGACTCCCATGGAAAACTTCCCCGCCATGATCGTGGCCCTGACCTCCGGCAAGGTGGACGGTTACGTGTCCGAGCGGCCGGGCGCGGTCTCCGCGGCTGCGGCGAACCCGGAGCTTGCGTTCGTGCAGTTTGAGGCGGGCCAGGGCTTTGAAGCCTCCCCCGAGGACGTCGCGGTCGCGGTGGGGCTCCCCAAGGGAAGCGAACTGGCCGGGCCCATCAACGAGATATTGGCCGGTATCAGCAGGGAGCAGCGCCAACAGATGATGGACGACGCTGTCAGAAGGCAGCCGCTCTCCGAGTAAGAAGGCAATATAAAGACAAGGCCGGGCCTCATACTCTTTGGCCCGGCCTTGAATACGTAGATGGGAAGTGGATGAATGCCTACCACATTTTGGGGCTGGATCGTATTTATATTGCAGGAAAACGGGATGCTGTTCCTCAAGGGAACGGGAATGACGATGCTGGTGGCGATCACGGGCACCGTCATTGGCTTTGTGATCGGTTTGCTGGTTGCGGTTTTAAGGACCATCCCCATCAACCCGGAGGACAACCGGCTCAAGAAAGGGCTTTTATACATCCTGAGGTTCATACTGGCCTGCTATATAGAGATTTTCCGCGGCACGCCGATGATCGTGCAGGCCATGGTCATATTTTACGGCGCGATGCAGTACATGGGGATAGATCTCCCCTCCACCACGGCGGCAATCATCGTCATTTCCATCAACACCGGCGCATACATGGCGGAAATCATCCGCGGCGGCATCATATCGGTGGACAGCGGGCAGACGGAGGGCGCGCATTCGCTCGGCATGACGCACTGGCAGACCATGCTCAACGTCGTACTGCCTCAGGCGGTCAGAAACATCATGCCCGCCATAGGCAACGAATTTGTCGTGAACATCAAGGACAGCTCCGTATTGAACGTCATTGCGGTATCCGAACTGTTTTTTACCGCAAAATCCGTCGCGGGTACGTACTATAAATTCTTTGAAGCGTTTTTTGTTGCGGCGGCCATTTATCTGGTGCTGACATTTACCACCACGCGCATCCTCCGGCTGATTGAAAAGAAGATGGACGGCCCGGAAAATTACCGCATACTCCCCGGCTCGCAGACGGATGTCAGCGCCTTATTGAAAACCAACCGGCAAACTACGCGTAAGGGCGGTCTGTAAGCATGGCATACAATATCGAAATACAGCATCTTAAGAAAAATTTCGGCGACCACGCCGTGCTGCGGGACATCGATTTTTCCGTTTCGCCGGCGGACGTCGTATGCATCATCGGCGCGTCAGGCTCGGGGAAAAGCACGCTGCTAAGGTGCATCAACCTGCTAGAGCGCCCCACGGGCGGCAGCATACTCTTCCACGGGGAGGATATCCAGTCCGGGCATTTCCGCGTTGCGGAATACCGCGCGCGGGTGGGCATGGTGTTCCAGCAGTTCAACCTGTTTTACAACATGACGGCGCTTCAAAACTGCGTGGTCGGCCAGATGAAAGTATTGAAGCGCAGCCGCCCCGAGAGCGAGGAAAAAGCGCGGCAGTACCTCGATAAGGTCGGCATGCTGCCTTATATCAACGCCAAGCCCAAGCAGCTTTCCGGCGGGCAGAAGCAGCGCGTGGCCATCGCGCGCGCGCTGTGCATGGACCCGGAGGTGCTGCTCTTTGACGAACCCACCTCCGCGCTGGACCCGGAAATGGTGGGGGACGTGCTGCTCGTCATGCAGGACCTTGCAAAGACCGGCCTTACCATGCTGGTGGTGACGCACGAAATGGCGTTTGCCAAGGATGTCGCGCACCGCGTGGTGTTCATGGACGAGGGCGTTATCGTGGAGGACGACAAGCCCGCCGTTATATTCAACAACCCGTCCCAGCAGCGCACACGGGAGTTCTTGCGGCGTGTGCTGCGGCCCACGGAAGCTTAAGCTTCCGTCCGTTTCGGTGCGGCGGCCCGCGTGCGCTTTTGGATACGCAGCGTGTCCTTATATTCCCTTGTCAGCTTTATTACGGTGCCCGAAAGCGCGAGTATGGCGATGAGGTTGGGGAGCGACATCAGGCCGTTCAATGTATCCGCGATCTCCCACACAAGCCCCATCTCCATGGTTGCGCCAAGCACCGTAAATCCAAGGAACAGGAGTTGGTAGGGCTTTGTGGACTTCGGCCCCAGTAAAAACTCGCAGCAGCGCGTGCCGTAGAGCGACCAGCTGAATATGGTGGCGACCGCGAAGAACAATATCCCCACTCCCACGATTGCGGACGCGCCTTTGTCCGTGAATACCGTGGCAAACGCGCGCACCGTCAGCTCCGCGCCCGCGTTCTGGCCGTAGGCGATGTCGTCTAGCCCCATCAGTATGACAAGCGCCGTCACCGTGCAGATCACTATGGTATCCGCAAACACTTCAAATATGCCGAAAAAGCCCTGTTCCACGGGGCTTTTTGTGTTTGCCGCCGCATGCGCGATGGGCGCCGAGCCCATGCCCGCCTCGTTGGAAAACACGCCCCGGCCTATGCCGCGCTGCATGGACGTGAGCATGGATATGGCGGCGCCGCCCGTCACGGCCTCGGGCCGGAACGCGCCTTTTACGATGCCCGAAAGCACCGGGCCGAGCTTTTCGATATTGACGCCTATGACAATGACGGCCCCCAGCAGGTAGAGTATGCTCATGAGCGGGATGAATTTTTCCGTCACCTCGCCGATGCGCTTTATTCCCCCCATAATCACAAGGGCGGAAACGAATGCCACGAGTATGCCCGCGGCGAGCTTTATGGTATGGCCGTGTATAGCGGTGATGTTCGGGTCGGGGTGAAAGCTTTCAAACAGGCTGATGACCGCCGTGGATATGGTGTTCATCTGCGCCATGTTGCCTATACCGAATGCTGCGACGGCGCCGAAGCACGCAAAAAGCACCGCAAGCCACCGCCAGTTTTTCCCCAGCCCCCGCGTGATGTAGTACATGGGGCCGCCGACCCATTCGCCCTTTTCGTTGCGCTTGCGGAAGCGTATGGCTAAAAGCACCTCGGCGTACTTTGTCGCCATGCCGAATAGGGCGGACACCCACATCCAGAAGACCGCGCCCGGCCCTCCGAGCGCAATCGCGCCGGCGACGCCCGCGATGTTGCCCGTGCCCAAAGTGGCCGCAAGCGCGGTCGTGACCGCCTGGAACGGGGAAACGGCCCCTTTGTCGCGCTTTTTTTCCGGCTTCGCGCTTCGGAATATTTTTTTCATCACCAAAGGAAATTTAAAAAACTGCAGCCAGCCCGTGCGCAGCGTAAAATAGACCCCCGTGCCCATAATAAGTATCAGCATGGGAATTCCCCATACGAACGCGTTGACGGAAGCGTTTATTTTTGAAACAAATTCCAAATCCGCACCTCTTTTCCTGCCGTATCGCGTTAAAATCAAACCCGCTACCTGATTTCTATGGAAAGAGGTATGGCGAATATACGCAAAAAAACATCAATGGCGCAGTTGGAAATGAAAACTGTATATCGCGCGCCCGGTACGGTACATGCAAAAAAACCGATCAGGCCAATATAGAATATCAGCAAATTTGGAGGCCCTGCAATACGCGGGCGTCCTTACCCAACGGAAAGGAGTGGCATTTTTGCGCCGTTATTTTGTAGTTTTTGCTTTGTTATTGGTCGGCCTGCTGGCGTTCGGCTGCCAGCCGGTGCCGCGCGGCCAGATTCCGCCGCCCACGTTTCAACTGGGCGAGGATATCGTCATAGAAGGGGTGGACGTTTCCCGCATGCAGGTGCGGGAAGCGGAGGAAGCGGTAAAACGCCGCATGCAGGAAAAAATTGACGGCATGGCGTATGAGGTAACGCTTCTGGATGTTCCGGACGCGGGAACGGTTCGCATCGAAGCGTCCGAGCTTCCCATTACGGCCAACGTGGAAGAAACGGTGCGGGAAGCCGCGTACCTGCCGCAGCACAACGGGCTGAGAAAAAGCCCGAGGACGCTGGACGTTTCGCTGAAGCTGGACGCCGGGGCCGCGCAGGAACGCATGCAGGCCGTATGTTCTTCCTTTTATGTTGCGCCAATCGACGCCACCGTGGTATTCGACCTGGAGCGGGAGGGGTATTTCACGTTTACGTCCGAGCACAGCGGGCGGCAGACCGACGCCGCGGAGCTCACGCAGCTGCTCGCGCGGGCGGTGGAAACGGAACAAGGCGAACGACTCGCGCTTTCCCATACCGTGCTCGATCCTAAATATACCGAGGCGCAGGCCCGCGACGAGCACCGGCTGATCTCCACGTTCAGCACGTCCTACGCGAAGTCCCCGCTCAACGCCTCCGGACGGGTGCACAATATCACTAAGGCGGCGGGCATCATCAGCGGCCGTCTGCTCAAGCCCGGCGAGGAATTCGATACCAACGGCGTACTCGGCCCGCGCAGCAAGAAAACCGGGTGGAGGACCGCGCCCGGCATACGGGAGGGGCGGTATGAGCAGGAATACGGCGGCGGGGTCTGCCAGGTGAGCACCACGCTGTTTAACGCCGTGCTGCTTGCCGACCTTACCGTGACAGAGCGCACGCCGCACAGCTGGCCTTCGGGCTATGTGGATATCGGGCGCGACGCCACCATCAGCACCGGCGGCCCGAACTTCAAATTTGTAAACGACACGGGATACGACCTGTATGTGGTCGCGGAAACCACCGGCAAAAAGAAGCTGACGATCTCCCTTTACGGAAAGCCGCCCTATGACGACAGGGTGCTTAAAATCACCTCCAAACGGATCGCCACGCTGCCTTCGCTTGGCCAGGAAGTATTATTGGATGAAAGCCTGCCCGCCAACACGAAGGACGTTTACCGCGAAGCGCGCAGGGGGAAGAGGTCCGAGACCTACAAGGAATATTACGACCTTTCGGGCAACCTCATAGAGCGGAAGCTTGTGTATTCGGATACGTACCGCTCCATCAAGGGCCTTGTGTATATTTCCGCGGATCTCTATTACGGGACGTCAAAGGAGCCGGAGGCGGCGGAAGTGAATTTGCCCGATTATTAAATATTGTGCGGATTCGTCCTGTCCGCTGTCCGCCAGGCCCCTTTGTGACAGCCAAGCGGGCCAAATTTGTTCTTCCATTTTGCGTACAATTTCATTACAATGGGGAGAGATACCCCATTGGAAGGGCAAAAGCAAAAAGGTGGAACGGATGAAATACAAGGCGCTTTTTTTGGACATCGACGACACCCTGGTGGGCAGCGACAAACGGATCAGCGACAAAAATCTTGAGGCGATACGGCGCGCGCAGGCAAACGGCATATTCGTCACCATCGCCACGGGGCGTGGGTACCTCGGCGCGACGGGCATATGGAAAAAGCTTGACATAAGCGGCCCCGTCATCGTATACGGCGGGGCGCGCGTAATGGATACGAGGACGGATGAAGAGGTCTTCAGCGCGCCCATAGATCCAGAACTTATAAAAGAAGCCCTGGAGTGCGCGCAAACGTGGGGGATACACTGCCAGATCTATCAGGAAGATACGGTGATATTCGCCAGGGAGAACGGGTTTACGCAGGTCTATACCTCTTATCTGCGGCTGCCCTATGTCGTGGACCCGGATATTATGAAAAAAGAATGGCACAATGTACCAAAGATGCTCGCGTATGCCGAGCCGGGCGAACAGGAACGCGAAATGCTCGCCCGTTTCAGCAAACACTTTTATAACCGGCTGGAGGTGGCGTCCTCCAAGCCCGGATTTATCGAGCTGAACCGGTTCGGCATGAACAAGGGGACGGCCATGCTGCGCACGGCGGAGCTTTTGGGCATTTCCCAGGCCGAAACCGTGGCCGTGGGGGACAACACGCTGGACCTCCAGATGATCGAGATGGCGGGTCTCGGCGTGTGCGTGGAAAACGGCCAGCAGGCCGTAAAGGACGCCGCTTCGGTGATCGCGCCCGCGTGCGAGGAGGACGGCGTCGCCTGGGTCATAGACAACATCCTTTTGCAGTAACGCCATGCTCAAAGTAAACCGTGGGAATGGCTGCCTGCGGCCGGGGAAAATAGTAGTTGCAAATTCGCCCGAACGGAAGCCGAACGCGACTGGCATCACAAAAAGAGGAGAGGGTATTGTGCAGAGCACGACAGTATCGGTTGAGGAATTTGCGGATTCCCTTGGCCTGGACGTCAAAAACGAAGGCCGCGGGCATATCGTGATCTCCGAAAGCGAGATCAACCGGCCCGGTCTGCAGCTGACCGGATATTTCCAGCACTTCGCGTATGACCGCGTGCAGCTCATAGGCAACGCGGAGACCTACTACCTCATGCAGCTTTCCAAGGAGGATATGCACAACCGCGTCGGCATACTGATGCAGTACGATATCCCCTGCGTGGTGTTTGCGCGCGGCCATGAGCCGCCCGAAGTATTCATGCGGGAGGCGCGCGCGCGGCAGATTCCGATATTCAGCACCCCCAGGCCGACCACAAAGGTCAGCCACTCCATCACGAATTTTTTGGACCGCCAGCTCGCGCCCAGCATCACAAGGCACGGCGTGCTGCTGGACGTATACGGCGTGGGCGTGATGCTCATAGGCGAAAGCGGCATGGGCAAAAGCGAAACGGCGCTTGAAATGGTCAAGCGCGGGCACCGCCTTGTGGCGGACGACGTCCTCGAAATACGCAGGGTGGCTGACAACCGGCTTTCGGGCACGGCCCCGGCGCTCACAAGGTATCTGCTGGAGATCCGCGGCATCGGCATCATAGACGTAAGGTACATGTACGGCGTGGGCGCCGTGATACAGGAAAAGTCCATAGACATCGTCATGGAAATGGAAATGTGGGAGGACGGCAAGGCGTACGACAGGCTGGGCCTTGACGACCAGACCATTTCGATATTGGATGTGGAATTGCCCCATATCCTCATGCCCGTCCGGCCGGGCCGGAACCTCGCCATCATCGTGGAGGTGGCGGCGCGCAATTACCGGCTCAAAAAGCTCGGCTATGACGCGGCCAAGGAATTTGACAAACGCTGGATGGAAGAATTGGAGAACGTGTAGGGGGTGGCAGCATGCTGCAGGTGGGGTTTGACATTGGCGGTACGAATATCGCGGCCGGGGTCGTGGACGACGACATGCGCATCGTCGCCCGGCGCAGCATCAAGTTTCCCACGGGCAAGCCGTATACGCATACGGTGGGCCTTATGAAAAGCCTGGTGGAGGAGCTTGCGGGCGAACTCCACGTTTCGGGCGGAGCCTTTCAGTCCATAGGCATCGTGGTGCCGGGCAGCATCGATCCCGCGTGCGAGCGCGTGCTGCACGCGTACAATCTGCAGTTTCATGACGTGCCGCTGAAAAAAGCTATGCAGGAATACTACCCGGACGTTCCGGTATACCTAGCGAACGACGCGAACGGCGCGGCGCTCGCGGAGCTCCACGGGGGCGTGTTCCGCGGCTGCAAAACCGCCGTGCTGCTCACGCTGGGCACCGGCATAGGCGGCGGCCTCATATTAAACGGGAAAATGTTCAACGGCGGCCTGGGCAACGGGGTGGAGCTCGGGCATATGGTGCTTATGCACGGCGGCCCGCTCTGCACCTGCGGCGTACACGGCTGCATCGAATCGGTCTGCACGTCCACCTGGCTCATTCAGCAGGGGCGGCGCAGCATCATCGATTATCCGAACGCGCTGATCTGCACGTCGGTGGAGGGCGATATCAACAAGGTGACGGCCAAGCTCGTCATCGACTGCGCGAAGGCGGGGGACGCCATCGCGGCGGATATATTCGAGCGCTATGTGGACCAGCTCGGTTCCGCCATTACCTCCTGCATCAACCTGCTGGACCCCGAGGTGATTGCTCTGGGCGGCGGCGTCAGCCACGCGGGGGACTTTTTATTTGAACCAGTCCGGAAGAATGTCCGCAAAAAGTGCTTCTTTGAACAGATCGGCAAAATCGTGCCCGCGCAGCTGGGCAACGACGCCGGTATTGTCGGCGCGGCCATGCTTGCGCGCAATGAGGTTTAAAACAAGAGGTATAAACAAAGCAATAGGACTCCGCAGGCAGGGCGCTCCGCCGTTCTTGCACACCAAGAAAGCTAAAGCAACCATATAAATTCGTCCCATCTGACGGCATGTACGTCAGATGGGACACTTGCGCGGAGGGATGCTGCGCCATCCCTCCACGGAAAAACCCGAGAAAGCGACGAAGTCACTTCTCGAAATCAAATTAAACAGGGGCTGCATGCAGCCCCTGTTTCGAATAATTCCGTCCGGTCGCCGTTCCCCGTTCGGTTGCCCTACCCGCGCGGGTCCCGGTTATGAAGTACAAAGTAGTTCGTTTGCGTCTTATTTAAGGAGGAAGAACAGTCAATGAAGAATACTGTTGTTTTTCCGGACGGAAAGAAACGATCTTTTTCATGTTCTTCTTGGGTCTATTGTACCACCAGATTTGGTGGTTTACAACCTCTTATTTGACTATTCTTGGCCATATTTAGTGTTTTCTTGCCCATAATTTGAAAACAAATTGTGAACGAGGCTACAATCTGTCAAAAAAAGGCGGGGTATAAGCGGAAGTTGCAGCGGACGCCTCCTGAAGCAGGACGTTCGGCAATCCGATCCGCAGGCAGTAATCCGCCGCGCGCTCATACTCGCGCGCCGTCAGCGGGCGGTTCAGCGGCGCTTTTAAGTGCGGCGAAACGGGCGTATACTGCCGCATCAAAGAAAGATGCGTCTCCCTGGGGAAATTCGCTGCAATAAAATCCAATACGCGCCGGGTTTCGCCGATACAGCCGGGCAGCACGAGGTGGCGGATCAACAGGCCGCGCTTTGCGATGCCCGCGCCGTCCATTTGCAGCACGCCCGTCTGCCGCTGCATTTCGAGTATGGCGGGCGCCGCGAATTGAAAATAATCCGCCGCGCCGGAGAACGCCAGGCTTACTTCCGGCGTTACGTATTTAAGGTCCGGCAGGTAAATATCGACGAGCCCTTCCAAGGAGCGCAGGGAGTCCAACGTTTCATACCCGCTGGTGTTATAGAGCACGGGGACCCTAAGGCCTTTCTTTTTCGCCTCCGTAAGGGCGGAGGTTATCGCCCGGATATGCGGCGTGGGCGTGACCAGGTTGATATTGTGCGCGCCCTGCTCCTGCAGGGAAAGAAAGAGGTCCGCAAGCTTCGCTTCATCGCAGGGCTCGCCCTTTTGCAGCGCGCTGATGTCCATGTTCTGGCAGAATATGCAGCGCAGCGCGCAGCCGGAAAAGAACACCGCGCCCGATCCGCGCGTGCCGCTGAACATCGGCTCCTCCCAGCGGTGAAGCGCCGCGCGCGCCACGCGGGGAATATCGCCCGCGCCGCAGAACCCGGCCTTTTGCGCCCGGTCCACGTTGCAGCGCCGCGGGCAGCAGTTGCAAAGCGTCAAATGAAATCCCCTCCTAAGCCTTAACCCGCATCATTGTACAAAAAAACAGGCCTGCACGCAAGTTTGCGCACAGGCCTGCTGCGCTTGTAACACCTAGAATATCCTGCGGGCAATCACGAAGTTGCGCTCATAATAGTCCGTGGTCGTGCTGATCATGACCTTTCCCTTCGAGGAGGAAGCGTGTATGAACTGGCCGTTGCCCAGGTAAATGCCCGCGTGGTTGACTTCAGAGTTGGTGTCCGATTTATAGAACAGCAGGTCGCCCCGCCGGCACTTAGAGAGGCTCGTGACCGCTTCCCAGTTGGATACCTGGCTGAAGCCGACGGCGTTGTACCGGCCCGTGCTGATGCCCGCAAGGCGCAGGCTGTAGTATACAAGCCCGGAGCAGTCGAACGAATCCGGCCCTTCCTCGCTCCACACATAGGGCTTTCCAAGCTGATCCATGGCCGCTGCGATATAGCCTTCCACGCTGGTATCATAGGAGCCGGGGCTGGAAGGCTGCTCCGTGGGCTTGGACGTCTTCGTGGGTGTTGGCGTCGCTTCCTCGTAGGACGGCTCGGAATCGCCGGGATCCAGTATGGGGATCTCCCAGTCGTCGCTCGGTATTGCTGTGGGTTTCTCAGTGGGCTTTGCGGTAGGCTTGGGCGTCGCCTTCGGCGTGGGCTTGGGGGTGGGTGTCGGCGTGGGGTCGACCAGGTACCGGGCGTTCGGGGAATAGAGGAGGTTCCTTGCGTCCTGGTCCACCGTGCCGGATTGCTCTATTTTATTGCGCGCCTGGAAGCTTTTTACGGCGCGCTCGGTCGCTATGCCGAAATAGCCATTGTCCTTGCCCTCGTAGTAGCCAAGTTCGTTTAAACGGCGCTGCATGCCCCGCACGTCGGACCCTTTGTCCCCCAGCTTCATGCGGTAGGGCTGGGCGTTGACGCTAAAGAGCATCTCCTGCGTATGCGAATCCGCAACGCCGGTTTCCTCAAGCCCCGCCGTGCGCTGGAAGAGCATGACGGCGCTCTTGGTTGCGGTGCCGAAATATGTGGTGATCTCATCGTAATCGAAATAGCCCAGCTCCATCAGCCTGGCCTGCAGAACCGATACGGCTTCGCTTTCCGTTTCCTCCTGCAGCGTTTCATACGCCGAAAGGGAGACGGTGGCGGGCGCGGGCGTGGGTTCGGGCGTAGGGGAGGGCGCG
>DATMXR010000295.1:0-6924 GCA_035561315.1 Feifaniaceae bacterium | reverse complement strand
GAAATTGGCCATCGATACGCTTGCTTAAGGCGCTTTGATCATCGGCAAACTAAGCTTTTCTTGCATTGACACAGCTAATGCCAAAGATTACAATTAACCCAACTGTGAAGCTGCTTTCCCATGTGTTCACTGTGCCGCTGTAAGATTTTTGATTGGGGCCGTGCGGGATGTGTTATATTCTGCGCATAACATACGGGATATGACCGGATTCGCAATTTAGAATCCCAAATTCATCGGAGGTACTATATGAAAAAAGCGACGCTCCTGTTGCTCGTGACATTGTGCCTTTTGCTCTCTGCGTGTAGCAGCACAAATATATCTGACGAATTCCCAAACGTGCCGCCTTCACAGCAGGGGAGCGCCCCGGCGAGCGAATCCGCAGCATCAGATTCGGCAAGCGAAGTGTCGGCGCGTGTCGTTGTAAACGGCGCCGTCCACCAACTATCGGGGTATGAGTATAACGGCAGTTACTTTTTTCAGCAGACCGATCTTCCGAACGAGCTGAGAGATGCGGATCTGGCAGGTGCGGAAACTTTTGAAAAGAACAGCGTGGACTACTTTTCGCTCCGCGATATCTGCGCCAGCGCCAATTACAGTTTTACGCATGATGATGTGCTCGCCGCGGAGTATATCTGGACATATGCCGATGCTGCGCAGGCCGTTACACAGAGCGATGAAGTAGGCCGCGCCGTGTCGATGGGCATCGGCGAGGTGAAACCGGAAGATGCCGTGGTAACATATGCGGAGTTTTTTACGATGCTGGATCGCATAGTCGAGCTGGCCGCACCAGATAAACTCGCAGACTGGCAGACACAGTTTCCGAAAGCGCGCGCTTCGGCCGATGCCATGACGCGCTATGAAGGGATGAAGGCGGTTCTAAAATGCGCGGTCGCCTTAGGCGGAGATTTTGCGACCTTCAATGTTGACTGGCTGCCGTTGAACGATAAGATCGGCGAAAAAGTCTGGGATGAAATGGGCAGGATACCGAATCCTGACCGATACATTCCAAACGACTACCCATATCAGGGCGGCGGTTTCCCGCGCGAGGACTTCTCCGAATGGGATGACTGCGGTGTTGCCTACCGGTATTCGTTTGGCAGGATTTCGCTTGTCAGCAATCAATCGATATTCGATTATGACGAGGCGGAGAATTCGATGCGGCCTGACCTTCCGTTTACTTATGAGGCCGCAGTACTGGCCGCGATTCGCCTGCTTGAGTCCTCTTCGGCACAGAGCGATTTCATCGCGCTGACGGACCCGAAAGCGATCACGTATGATTCTACCATTATCACAGCTGAGCTGCTGCGGCGTGCGAATGCCCGTCCGGAGGTTTCACAGGATAATTTACCGTTATTAAAAGGCCTTGTTTTTGGCGGGGACTATGAATTTACCGGCATGCCAGTCACGGAGGCGGAGCTTCGCAACGCGGCAAACTGGGGGTTCAACAGCGCCCGTGTCATGCTGACGTTCCAAACGCTGTTCGATATGGATGTTACGACGGTTCAGGAAACCAAACTCAAGCAACTGGATAAGCTGGTTGCCGCCGCAATGAAATACAATCTGCATTTGAACCTCGTCACTTTCAGCATGCCGGGCCGCTGGGCGAATTTCGATGCGTTCGCCTTCACCAGCGTCGGGGAATTTGACCTGTTTACAAACAAAGAGAAACAAAAGCAGGCAGCCGATATCTGGACCATGCTGGCAGAGCGTTACAAGGATATCCCAAATTCCGCGCTGTCGTTCAGCCCGCTTTGGGAAGTTTTCAACCGTAATCTGAGCACCGGATTGCCCTTTGAGCCCTACAAAGATACTGACGTTGCAAGAGTTTTCGACTTACTCATGGAAACAATCCGTCAACAGGACCCCGACAGGTTTGTGATCTATGAGCCTACGTCTGCGACCCCCGTTGATGGGATCTCCCAGGAATCAGCGCTCGTCCAGAGTACGATCGAAGACAAGTATTCCAACGTAATGATGATGACAAACTTCTGCGAGGGACCGTTTGTCTACGCCAATATGACAGTGGAGGCGGGGGAGAACATTGACAACAACAACCACTCCATTTTTCTGCCAGAATATCCGACGGTAATCTACAAGGCGCAGCAGCAACTGCCAAATGGCCAAGCGCTGGAAATGACCGGCGAACTCGTTCAGGGGACAAAATTGGACATCTTCCTTTCGGAGGTGTGGGGAACCGGCGACCTCGAAATTCTTGCCGATGGCAAATCGTTGTATCGTGAACGGCTTTCAACACAAAGCTATGAGAAGGGGTATCCGCTTTCGGCTTTCTATCCATATGCGAAGAGCGATAAACTGATTTCGGTAACATTGGAATTCGATGTTGACAAGCTGGAGATACGCTTCAGCGGCGATTTGTTTGAATGGAGTGGGATCGACGTTACGCTTCCTGATCAGTACGCTGTCGAGCGCTGGTGGTTCCAAACGAGTTATGATGCGATGTTGGAGGGAGAGGAAACATTGCCTCCCTCTCTGGAAAGAACCTCCGTGATTATGCTCGCACCCAATAACCTGGATGTCGGGAGGCAGATAGTCATCAACCCCGATGTTACTTACACGTCCGAAAGCGTTTGGGCGCAGTCGAGCAAGGAAACGATTGAGGCTTGGGCAAAGTCAATTTCAGAATTTGCGCCGCATTCCGTTGTGCGCATAGAAACTGCGAATTTCAACGCGTGTTCACTCGACGCCGCGCTTGCGTATTATAACGATGTGTTTGAAGTGCTGGATCGGTATGGCCTGGGGTGGTATAGCAACGATTATATCAATTTCAGCAACAGCGGAAGGAGATACGTTGGTTTTACACCGGTAAGCTATCTGGGCGGATCCTACTGCATCGAACTGCTGCAACAGCTGCAGCAATGGCAGTAACCCCGGTTAATGTTTGATCGATAGTTTGAAAGCCCGTGTTTTTAAGAAACACGGGCTTTGTTGACACTCTGGCCGCCGCCCATTCGGGCGGCGGCGTTCCAACAACTATTCTTTTCCTATCCGGCTTAATACATCCCGGGGCCGCCCATGCCGCCGCCTGCGGGTACCGCGGGCTCGGGCGCGGGGATATCGGTGACGAGGCTCTCGGTGGTGAGCACCATGGCGGCGATGGAAGCCGCGTTCTGCAGCGCCGACCTTGCCACCTTGGTGGGGTCGATGATGCCCTTCTCTTCCATCATGCCGTATTCGTCCTTGGCGGCGTCATAGCCGTAGCCGGGCTTGGCGGCATGCTTGATGTTCTCCACGACCACGGAGCCTTCCATGCCCGCGTTCGCGGCGATCTGGCGGACGGGCTCCTCGAGCGAGCGCACCACGATCTGGATGCCGGTCTTCCTGTCGCCGGTCACGCCGGCTTCAAGCTTCTTCACGCGGTCGATCACGTTCACCAGCGCAACGCCGCCGCCGGGCACGATGCCCTCTTCCACGGCCGCGCGGGTCGCGTTGAGCGCGTCCTCGATGCGGAGCTTGAATTCCTTCATTTCCACTTCGGTCGCGGCGCCGACGGAAATCAGCGCAACGCCGCCCGCGAGCTTCGCCAGGCGCTCCTGCAGCTTCTCCTTGTCGTAATCGGAGGTGGTGTCCTCGATCTGGGCCTTGATGGAGTTGATGCGGGCCTTGATCTCGGAGGGTTCGCCCGCGCCTTCCACGATGGTGGTGTTCTCTTTGTCCACCTTCACCTGGCGGGCGGTGCCGAGCTGCGCGATGGTGGTCTCCTTGAGGTCCATGCCGAGCTCGTCGGAAATCACCTGGCCGCCGGTGAGTATCGCGATATCCTGCAGCATGGCCTTGCGCCTGTCGCCAAAGCCGGGGGCCTTGACGGCCACGCAGGTGAACGTGCCGCGCAGTTTGTTGAGGATGAGGGTAGCCAGCGCTTCGCCTTCCACGTCCTCGGCGATGATGAGGAGCTTCTTGCCCTGCTGGACGACCTGCTCCAATACGGGCAGTATCTCCTGGATGTTGGAGATCTTCTTTTCGGTGATGAGGATGAGCGGGTTTTCGAGGACCGCTTCCATCTTATCCGTATCGGTCACCATGTAGGCGGAGGCGTAGCCGCGGTCGAACTGCATGCCTTCCACGAGCTTCAGTTCCGTCTTCATGGTCTTGCTTTCTTCCACGGTGATGACGCCGTCGTTGCCGACCTTCTCCATGGCGTCGGAAATGATCTCGCCCACGGATTCGTCGCCCGCGGAGATGGAGGCGACCTGCGCGATGGCGTTCTTGCCGCTTACGGGCTTAGAGAGCGCCTTCAGGCCTTCCACGGCTTCGGCTACGGCCACTTCGATGCCGCGCTTTAGTACCATGGGGTTCGCGCCCGCCGCGACGTTCTTGAGGCCTTCGCGCACGATGGCCTGCGCAAGCAGGGTGGCGGTGGTGGTGCCGTCGCCCGCGACGTCGTTGGTCTTGGTGGCGACTTCCTTCACAAGCTGCGCGCCCATGTTTTCAAACGGGTCCTCGAGCTCGATCTCTTTGGCGATGGTCACGCCGTCGTTGGTGATGAGCGGCGCGCCGAACTTCTTATCCAGCACCACGTTGCGGCCCTTGGGCCCCAGGGTGATCTTCACGGTATCCGCAAGCTGGTTCATGCCCTTTTCGAGTGCACGGCGGGCTTCTTCACCGTATTTCAACTGCTTTGCCATGTCTTTTTTCTCCTTCCGCTATGCGCTTATTCCACAACCGCCAGGATATCGTTCTGGCGGACCACGATGTACTCCGTGCCGTCGAGCTTTACTTCGGTCCCGGCATACTTGGAGTAGATCACGCGGTCGCCAACCTTGACATACATGGTGACTTCCTTGCCGTCCACCGTGCCGCCGGGGCCAACTGCGAGCACTTCCGCCATCTGCGGCTTTTCCTTCGCGCTGCCGGGCAGCACGATGCCGCTCTTGGTGGTCTCTTCGCTCTCAAGGCTCTTGATAACGACTCGATCGGCCAAAGGCTTGAGTTTCATGAAATGTACCTCCTTATGCGATGCATTTGTTTGAATTTTCGGGGTGTTAGCACTCACTAAACCAGAGTGCTAACAGCTATATAATAAAGCAGCCCGCCGATGGCTGCAAGCATAATTTTTTGGTGAAATTATACAGCGAGCTTAAATCAGGCGGGATTATTCGTGCATACCTCTGTTATTATTGAAATTTCGCCCGTTTTCTATACTTCTTGTTTTGGAACTGCGGCGTATCCGCCTCCGGTTCCTATTCCGCATGCGCCTTGCGCCGGGCGGCGGGTTGGATTAAAATAGGAGGTAGCAGATCATCCGTTTGGCCAGGGCCGTTCCGCATATCTTCAATTCGTTTCGGGAAGGGGATTTCTTATGAAGCCGTATATCCTTGCGTTGGATCAGGGCACCACAAGCTCCCGCGCCATATTGTTTAATAGCGAAGGAAAAGCAAAGTGCAGCGCGCAGTATGAATTCAGGCAGCATTACCCGCAGGCGGGCTGGGTGGAGCACGATCCCATGGATATCCTCGCCAGCCAGAAGCGCGCCGTGGCGGACGTATTGGAGCGCGCGGCCATACGGCCGCGGGATATCGCGGCCATAGGCATCACCAACCAGCGGGAAACCGCCGTCGTGTGGGAAAAGGAGACCGGCAGGCCTATATACAACGCCATCGTCTGGCAATGCAGGCGCACGGCGGAGCTGTGCGAAGCGTTAAAAGCGCAGGGCCTGGAGGAATACGTCACTTTAAAGACCGGCCTTTTGATCGACGCCTATTTTTCCGCCACCAAAATCGCGTGGATACTTGAGCATGTTCCCGGCGCGCGCGCGCGGGCGGGGCGGGGCGAGCTGCTGTTCGGCACGATCGATACCTATTTGATCTGGCACCTGACCGGCGGCAAGGCGCATGTGATCGATTATACCAACGCATCGCGCACGATGCTGTTCGATATCAAAAAGCTCTGCTGGGACGAGCGGCTGCTGCACGCGCTCAAAATCCCAGAAGCCATGCTGCCGCAGCCGCGGCCGAGCAGCTGCGTGTACGGCGCGGTGGCGGCTGGCATTTCGGGCCTGGAGGCCTTATCCGGCGTGCCCATCGCGGGCGCGGCGGGGGACCAGCAGGCGGCGCTGTTCGGGCAGGCGTGCTTTTCTCCGGGGCAGGCGAAGAACACCTACGGCACGGGCTGCTTTTTGGTGATGAATACGGGGAGGACCCCCGTCATGAGCAAAAACAGGCTTCTGACCACCATCGCGTGGGGCTTAAAGGAGGGCGAGCCGGAGTACGCGCTCGAAGGCAGCATATTCAACGCCGGGAGCGTCATCAAGTGGCTGCGGGACGATTTAAAGCTGCTGGAGAATACGCCGGAGATCAACATTTTGGCGGAAAGCGTCAGGGATGCGGGCGGCATGCTCTTTGTGCCCGCGTTCACGGGCCTGGGCGCGCCGTATTGGGATATGTACGCCCGCGGGACGATGGTGGGCATCACCCGCGGCACCACGCGGGCGCATGTGGCGCGCGCGGTGTTGGAGAGCATCGCGTATCAGGTGACGGACCTTGCTTCCGCCATGCAGGAGGACAGCGGCTTTGCCTTGACTGATTTGAAGGCGGACGGCGGGGCTTCCGTTTCCAACGTGCTGATGCAGTTCCAGGCGGATATGCTCAACTGCCGCATCCACCGGCCCCTGAACGTGGAGACCACGGCGGCGGGCGCCGCGTTCTTGGCGGGGCTTGCCGTAGGCCTGTGGCCGGATCAAAAGACCATCGCCGCCCTCTATGAAACCGAGCGTGTGTTCGAGCCGGAAATGGGGGAGGAGGAGCGTGCCCGCCGCTGCGCGCAGTGGAAGCGCGCCGTTTCCCGCGCGCTCGATTGGGTGGAGCGGGAGTGAGGAGGCAAGAAGCTACTCAATTGAACAAATATAAACTTTAAAAGCGGAGTATATGCTCCGTTTCTTGTTTGATGAGCAAAAACACGGTCCTTTAT
>DATMXR010000294.1:0-5995 GCA_035561315.1 Feifaniaceae bacterium | reverse complement strand
CGCCCGTAACCCCTTCCAAGGTGGTCTGCGTCGGCAAAAACTATTACGCCCACGCCATGGAAATGCAGAGCGCGCCGCCCGACGAACCGCTGCTGTTCTTAAAGCCCTCCACCGCCGTCGTCGGCCCGGAGGACAAGATTTTTTATCCGCCGGACAGCGTGCGGGTGGATTACGAGGCGGAGCTTGGCGTCGTCATTTCCCGCCGCTGCCGGGACGTCCCCGCGGAGCGCTTTTCGGACGCGGTGCTTGGCTATACCTGCGTCAACGACGTGACGGCGCGGGATCTGCAGGCGAAGGACGGCCAGTGGACGCGCGCGAAGGGGTACGATACGTTCTGCCCCGTCGGCCCGTGGATCGAAACCGAACTGGACCCGTTTTCCGTTCAGGTGGAATCCCGTTTGAACGGGAAGGTATGCCAGAGCGAAAGCACCTCCGCCATGATGCACGACGCCGCGAAGCTTATCGCCTACATTTCGCGCGTCATGACGCTGCTGCCCGGCGACGTCATCGCCACGGGCACGCCCGCGGGCATAGGCCCCATGCAGGTTGGGGACACGGTGGAAGTGGAAGTGGAAGGCATAGGCGTGCTGCGTAACCGCGTGCATCGTCCGTAGCCATAAACAACATAGGAGGCGCCGTATGGAGTATTCATCGAAACTCAAAAGCAAAGAGGTCGACTCGCTCTTTGAAGTGGTGCTCATGCTCCAGGATGAGGAGGAGTGCTACCGCTTTTTTGAGGACATCTGCACCATATCCGAACTCCAGGCGATCGCCCAGCGCCTGGAGGTGGCGAAGCTGTTAAAAAGCGGCGTTACCTATCAGGAGATCGCCCAGCGGCTTGGCGCTTCCACCGCCACGATCAGCCGCGTGAACCGCTCGCTCACGTACGGCTCGGGCGGATACAAGCTTTTGCTGGAACGCCTGGACAAACAGGCGGGAAACAGGAAACTCGGAGGATAAGCATGGACGGTCTTTCTCTTTTGGCCGTAAAACAGGAGCTAAACCGCCTGATCGGCGGCAAGGTGGATAAAATCCAGCAGCCGGAACGCGATACCATCATACTCACCATACGGGCGGGGGGCAGCAACGATCGGCTGCTCCTTTGTGCGCATCCGGAAAACGGGCGGGTGCAGCTGACGGAGCTAAGCTATGTCAATCCGCCCGAACCGCCCGCGTTCTGCATGCTGCTTAGAAAGCGGCTGACCGGCGGGCGGCTGTTATCGGTGGAGCAGCCCCATCTCGACCGCGTACTGGTATTTTCATTCGAGGCGCGGGACGAGCTGGGGGATACCGTGACGCTAAAATTGGTTGTGGAGTTGATGGGGAAATATTCCAATATCTGTTTCCTCAACCGCGACGGGCAGATACTGGACTGCGTGCGCCATGTGAGCGCGGGCATGTCGAGCGTGCGCATCCTGCTGCCGGGCGTTATCTATACGCCGCCCCCGGCGCAGGACAAATTGAACCCGCTTGAAGCTGCGGAAGAGGATTTTTATGATGCCCTTTGCGCCCGCGGTAGCGCGCACAAGCTGCTTTGTGCCCGGTTTTCCGGCCTTTCGCCGGATTGTGCGCGCCAGATGGCGGCCAGATGGTCCGGGGAAAATGAACTGCATGCGGAGTCCCTTTCGGAAACCGAATCAAGGTCGTTTTCGCGGTTTTTGTACCGGCTGTACCAATC
The DNA here is from genome assembly GCA_035561315.1 of Feifaniaceae bacterium. Lineage (GTDB taxonomy): Bacteria > Bacillota > Clostridia > Christensenellales > CAG-138 > JAEYLA01. The sequence goes on along the minus strand of DATMXR010000294.1, from coordinate 4,317 downwards.
GTTTGCGGCGGGGGAGTTCCGGCCCGTGCTCGTATACAACGAATACAGGGACCCGGTCGCGTTTTACGCGTTTGAGCCCTCCTATCCGCAGGATAAGCTCGCCCCGTTTCCGACAATGGGCGCGGCTTTGGACAGCTACTACGCGCAGCGGGACCTTATCGAGCGATTTCGCCGCCGCAGCGCGTCGTTGCAGCGGACGCTCCAGAACCATCTGGAGCGCAATTACAAAAAGCAGGCGGTGTTTGAAACCGCGCTCAACCAGAACGAGGATCTGGAGGCGTTTCGACTGGGCGGGGAACTGCTGCTTGCAAACGCGCACCAATTAAAGCGCGGCATGCAGAATACGAAACTGATGAACTATTACCTCGACCCGCCGCGGGAAACCGTGGTGGAACTGGATGAAAAGCTTTCCCCGCAGGAGAACGCCCAGCGGTATTTCAAGCGCTACCAAAAGGGCAAGGCGGCGAAAACCCTGGCGTTTGAGCAGCTTCAAAAAACGCGGGAGGAGACCGCGTATTTAGAAGGGCAGCTCGACAACCTCGACAAATGCGTGACCGACGTGGAGCTTTTAGAAATCAGGGAAGAGCTGGTGCGCGAAGGATACATCAGGCCCGAAAACAGCCGGCTGAAAACGCCCAAACACGCGCCGTCCAAGCCCATGCGCGTGCTTTCCTCCGACGGACTGGAGATATTCATCGGCCGCAACAACCAGCAGAACGACGCACTGACCCTGCACGCCCGCGGGGAGGATCTGTGGCTGCACACAAAAAATATCCCCGGCTCGCATGTGATCGTAAAATGCGAGGGGGAGGTCCCCGAAACCACGCTCAGGGAGGCAGCCATGCTTGCCGCCTATTACAGCAAGGCCCGCGCTTCGGCCTCGGTTCCCGTGGATTACTGCCCGAGGAAGTATGTAAAAAAACCCGCGGGCGCAAAGCCCGGCATGGTGATTTACACCACCAACCGCACGCTGTACGCGACGCCGGACGAAGCGGTTATAAAAAGGCTGGAACAAACTTCAAATTCCTGACACGCTGCCGCGGCACGGTGCTATACTATGTATGGACTAGGCGGCTTGCTGCGGCGGTACAAAAGGCGGGCTACGAAGCGGAGCGCCTTTCTTTTTTCCCGAACAGCAGGGCCAGCAGGAGCGATGTGGCGAGGCCCAGCGCGCAGGAGAACAGCAGCGCAAGCCCCGTGAGCGCGTTGACCACGTAATAGGGCGGCTGGGAGGACGCAAGGGTTTCCGCCGCGGAGGGAAAAAGTGTGAGTATGGCGTAGGCGATCAGGCCAGAAAATGCGCCGTGTATCAGCTTATAAAAAAGATACCGCGCCGGTTTTTGAAACGGCACGAACGCCATGGCCTGCACCATGACGCTCAGTCCCCCGAAGCCGATCAGAAACGAGCAGAGCGGTACGGAATAAATAAGGGGCAGTCCCGCGTTCGCGATGCGGCTGCAGCCGCCCGTCATCTCCATCAGGCCCAGCAAGAATCCTTGGGCCGGGGAATCGCCGGGGACATTGAAAAACAGGGCGTCGAGCGGCAGGCCCAATACATCCAGCACGTTCAGCTGGCTGAGCACCTCGGCAAGCACCAGGAAGAACACGACGCTGCCGCCGACCTTGAGCGTATCCACCATGCCGTCGCCCACCGCGCGGGGCAGCGCCTTATAAAAAGGATCGGGCGGCAGAAACTTTGCGCGTCCCGGCGGGGACGGGCGGATGGGCTTTAGGAGGCGCAGCATAACGCCAAGCAGCAGCGCGCCGCCGTAATAGGAGATGGCGAGCGGCCAAAATAGGCCGGTATTTTGGAACATGCCGCCTGCCACCGCGCCCATTAAAAACATGGGGCTGCACAGCGTGCAGACGGTGCCCAGGCGCTCCGCTTCCTTCTCCGATATGCTTCCGGACTCAAGCAGCATGCCGCTTAGGCGCGCGCCGGAGGGGTAGCCCGATATGCCGCCCAGGAGAACGAGAGGGAGCGCATAGTGCGAGACGTTCAGCCTTTTTGAAAGCGGGAAAAACAGATTTGCAAGCAATTGCAGGGCTCCGGTCCGCTCGATGAGGGTAGCGCTCGCGAAGAATGGAAATAATGTGGGCAGCAGGATATCCCACCACAGCTGCAGCCCCTCCTGCGCTGCATTTATGGCAGGGCGTGAAAATATAACGAGCAGTATGCAGAATACAAACGCTGCAAATGCGGCGGTGCGTTTCATTGTTACCTCCCGCGAGTAGGGCTTTTTATCCTTATGAAGGAAGGAGCGTATGCATGACGAAAAAGGTAGGGCTGGCGCTCGGCTCCGGCAGCGTCAAAGGGGTCGCGCATATCGGCGTCATAGAGGCGCTGGAAGAAAACGGGGTGCCCATCGATCTGGTGGCGGGTTCAAGCGCGGGCGCGATCGTGGGCGCCATTTATTCCGTGGGCACGGACCTCTCGCTTTTGGGCAGATATTTTGAGGCCATCAACAGCCGTGAGATCATGGATATGACGGTGCCGCGCAACGGAAAAGGCGGCGTCGTCAAAGGCAACCGCATGCAGGAGCTCGTGCGGATATTCACGCATGACAAGACGTTTTTGGAGACGCGTATCCCGTTTATCTGTATGGCGGTGGATGTGGAGACGGGCGAACTGATCGCGTTCCAGAACACGGACAAGAAGCTGCACGAATGCGTGCGCGCAAGCATGGCCATTCCCGGTATATTTACCCCTGTGCGCATAGACGGGAGGCTGCTGGTGGACGGCGGCGTATTGGAGCGCGTGCCCTGCATCCCGCTGCGGGACGCGGGCGCGGACGTGGTGATCGGCGTGGACGTCGGGTACCGGGGCGGGGTGAAGCGAATAGAAACCCCTACCGTCCGCGCGCTGTTCGACCGCTCCCGCGACATCATGATGTGGCATATCACCCGTATCCGTCAGGAATCGGCGGATATCATTCTTTTCCCCCAAGTATTGGATATCATGAAAGGGTTTTCCAACAAAAATACGCAGGAAGGCATAGAGGAAGGGCGGCGCGTGGCGGAAGAGGCCATGCCGCGCATACTCGAACTGCTGGAACGAAACGAAATCCCGCTGCGGCCAAAAAAACGCAGATAGGTTATATGACGATGGGCGGAACGCAGAAATCCCGCTGCGGCGCTTCCTGCTTTGCGATAAGCGCGTATACGTCATGGGCGCGGATGTCGCCCTCCAGTACCGCCTGCGCCGATGCCGAGAGGGACGCGGTATCCGCCCGCCGCACAAGCATGGGCAGCGTGCGTTTGCTGGCGATGGCGGAAACCAGGCTGCGCGCGGTGCGTTTAAAGCCCAGCACCCGAAGATAGAGCGCGTCCTCTTCAAATGCGCTTTTTGCAAGACGGTTTGTAATGCCCAGCATGGCGCACATCAAGATGCGCTTGCAGCGCGCGAGCGTATAGCGCTTGCTTTTCAAAAGCGTCAGGAGTTCGGCGGTCGTCTTCGCCTCGCGTGAGGCGCGGTATAATACGTTTTCAAAGCCTTCCTGCACGTCGGGAAGGTTTTTCATATCTGCGGCGCTCATCATGCGCAGCGCATAGAGTATGAGGGAATCCGCGTCCGGGAGCGTCACGGTGCGGTTATCGCCCAGCTTGAAGTAGCCGCCCACATACATCGGCATGCTTTCGTAGGCGTTCCTGTCGCGGTTCAACAGCGCCTCGCGTATGGCGGTCGCGCTGGAGAACGCACCCGAAAGCGCCGTGTCGTTGTAGCCCGCGCCCACACGGTGAATGGCGACCGGCTCCGCCTGCGGCGCGTACTGCTGTAAAAACCGGACATACTCCATGCCCAGTATGCTGTTGGGGGTGGAGAGCGCCTGCAGGAGCGCCCTGGGCGCGCCGCAGGATTCCAGGGCGTCATAGCGCGCGCGAGGATAGGATTTACCCAGGGAAAGCTGCTCCCTCAGCGCCTCGCGGAATGCGGGCGGCTCGGTTTTCAATGCCTCCGCCGCTCTTATCAGTTCCCCCGTATCCGGCGTTTCGCTGCCGAAGCACAGATAATCGAGCACGCCGGTGCCCGCGAGCACCCTGACGCCGCCCGCCGCAAACCGCTCCGCGCTCGATACGGCGCATACCGCGGGAAGCTCCAGCACAAGGTCCGCGCCGGCAAGGAGCGCCCACTGCGCGCGGGCGTATTTATCCGCAACGGCGGGCTCGCCGCGCTGCACATAATCCCCGCTCATCACAACGACGATATAATCGCACTTTGTAACCTCGCGCGTTCGTTCCATGTGGTAGACATGTCCGTTGTGCAAGGGGTTATATTCCGCTATGATGCCTGCGACGCGCATTCGGATATTTCCTTTC
>DATMXR010000293.1:0-4089 GCA_035561315.1 Feifaniaceae bacterium | reverse complement strand
GCCGCCCACACTTTCCGGCGCTCCTCCGCCGTCAGGCAGAAGCGGTACAGCAGCAGTAGAAACACGGCCAGATACAGGACGCCCCTTATGAGAAACGCGTATATGGAATAACCGGCCGCCAGGTAGGTGGCCATGACCCCGGCCGCCGCAAAAAACGCGCAGAGGCATATGGGGGCGAGGCGCCGCGTGAACTCAAAAACCGCAATGCCGATTTTGCGGTCATAGTAAAAATCCAGCACCAGATTTGTAACGATCATGCAGGCCGCATAGCTGCACGCGACCCCGGATGCGCCGTAACGGCCGGATACGATCCAGCAAAGCGCGAAATTGACCGCCGCGCGAATGAGCAGCACGACGGACCGGAAGCCGTGCCGGTTCATGGCCTGCAGGATGCTCAGCCCCATGGTGCGGGTCAGCGTCCAGACGGTAAAGAACATCATGACAAGCGAAAGCGGATAGACGTTCCCCATGGACTGCCCCACCCAGAAATAGGTGAACTCATTGCCGAGCGCGATGTATCCGCCCAGCACGCACATTAGGATCATGGACAGCATGCGGCTGATGCGCGAGAAAAAATCGGTCAGCCGTTCTCTATCCTGCGTCTGTGATACCAGGAACGTGGCGCGCGGCAGAAAAACGCCGGTAAACGCCGCCGCGATGGCCACCAGGTATTGCGTCAGCTGAATGGAAAGGCCGAATTCCGTTACGGCTTCGGGCCCTTTGGTCACGCCCAGCACGATGTTGCCCGTGTTGTAAAACAGCTGGTCGGCCACAATGCCGAGAAAAACATACAGGCTGTAAAGCAGGATCTCCTTCATGAGGGGGATATCCACGGAATACAACCTGATCTTTATCTTGCATTTGAAAAAACAAGAGGCGGCGTTCATAAGCCCCGCGGCGATATTTGCGGCGGTGGTGACGACGACCACGGCCAGCGAGCCGCTGCCCAGAAGCAGGCAGGGGATGGAGAACAAAGGGACCGCAAGTATGCGCAGTATGGATACCGTCCGCGTATAAATGAACCGCTCGTACCCCACCAGTATGGCGGCGAACGAGTTGATGGGCAAAGTAACGGCGAGATTTATAATCAGCAGCAGAAAAAGCCGGTGCGCGAGCGCCTCCTGTTCCGGGGAGATATTGCGTATAAAGAGATCCAGGCGCGCGTTCATCAAAAGGCCTGTCCCCACAATGACGAGGGCGATTGCGCAATAAAAAGCGAATGTGATAAAAAGCAGGTTGCCTTCCTTTTGCTTGTCCCCTTCCGCACGATATTTTGCGACGTATCTCGAAACGGTGTTGTTCAGGCCAAAGTCGAATATCGAGACATATGCCACCAGCGACCCCAGCATCAAATACAGCCCGTATTCGGCGGCGCCCAGTTTTTGGACCATGACCCCCGTGAGCAGGAGGTTGGCCAGTATCTGCACGATTCCCGTGGAATAGGTGAGCAGTACGCCCCATCTTAGCTGTTTGTTTTCCATAAAACCTAACGCGTAAAAATATAGTTCATGATGTTCCAGTCCTTCGGCGCGGAGGCTATCGTTTGGTAGGGCAGTACGCCGCCCTCCACCGGCAGCAGGACGTAGCAGTATGCGCCGTAGCAGAAAAGCAGGGCCAGGCACGCGATGAATTTCGTTTTCGCGTCCTTCAACAGGCCGACAAGGACGGGCAGGAGCAGGAGGTAGTAGATTGAAAAATAGAAGGACATCCTTACGAAATAGATCTGCCTGGTGGCCAGCAGCGTAATCATCAGGTTGATGGCGGACATATTGACGATCACGTTGTGCTCCTTCAGCCGCCCCTTGAACAGCAGCGACAGCGCGACGGGCGCCGCCGCCACCGCGATGCGGAGGATGCCGACGCCATCGCCCGCCTCCGTAACGACCTCCTCGTATACCGAATAGCGCGTGCCCGAAAGCAGGGAGAACACGACATTCATGACGGAATCGTAAAAAACCAGCACCAGCCCGACGGCGATAAAGCCGAAGAATATCAGCCGGGACCAGGCCGGCCTGTGCACGACGAAGTAGATGGGGATCAGTATCAGGGCCGAATAATGGAACAGCGACGCGAGCAGCACAAAGAGGAGGTAATGAAAGAATTTTTTCTCCACAAGATGCTTATGCGCGAAGAACGTGATGCTGACCGCCAGCGACTGCCTGACCAAATTGAACGTGGTAAAGTAGAAATACATTAAAATATACAGCACGCAGGAAAACCAGAACATTTCGGAGCTTTCGCGCAGGGAGAGAACGACCAGCATGTTGGTCAGCAGGGCCAAAAACGCCAAAAAAGCGAAGGGCATTTTAAAAAAACAACCGAATATCCAGGCAAGCGCCATATAGCCGTATTCCGTGTCGTGTATCTGCACCGCCTGGCCAAAATCCGTCCGGATATCCTGATAGGCGATGGAATAATTCACATAATCGGTCCCCACCATGAACCGGAGCCCGGCGACCAGCGTAAGGGACGCTATTACAAGGAAAACGAACCACAAATTCGGCTTGGCGCCCCCCCTAATGCCCGCGGCGGCCTGCACCCGCAGGTGGTCCGCAAGGAAGGCAAAAACGAAGACGAGCGCCAAATTGGTCGCATAAACAAGCATCCGACTCACATCCTATCGCAAAACGGCCCGCGCTCAGAGGCTTTGCGCGTACCCGCCGGTCTGTTTCGCGGCTTCCTTGAAATCGCTCAGTATGCCCTTCCACTGCATTCCGGCCAGCGCGGCGCATACGCGGATCCCCGGCTTCAGGCGGTTCAGCGCGGACAGGGCGACTTTTGCCCAATCCCAGGTCGTATGCTTGTGGCGAAGCAGGAACACCATCAGCTCCGCCTGCTGCAGGCAGCCCATCGCAAGCGCCCGCTCGTCCAAAGGCATGGAATAGAACAGGATATAATCGAATTTTTGCCGGCTTTCCGCAAGCAGCTGCTCGACCTTCTCCCGATAAAGGCAGGGCGTCAGGCTGGCTTCCTCGCTGTACAGGTTGGTATAGGAAAAAGAGCCGGTCGAACCCGGCGCGCTTCTGCGCGCCGCGTGCTTTCTGAAATCGATCAGCAGCACCTGGCGGCCGGTGCCCTGCAGCCGGGCGGCGATTTTTTCGATCTCCCATTGCCAGAGCGCCCTGCTGTCTGAAACAAAGGCGATCACCTGCAGGCCGTATGTCATAATGTTGGCGGCCATCAGCGCAAACGCCTGCTCCGCGCCGCGCTTCCGGCCCTCGCGCCGGTCTTTCGAGATATCCTGCCGGGGAAGCCAGCCGATGGTTTCCGCCTGCATCTCCCGCCGCACGTCCTTTGACGTATGGAAGGAGCGGTAGAACAGCTCCTGAAACAATATACAGACAAAGCCTCCGAAGAGGCCAAGTACGGTCCCCGCGAGCACCAGTATTTTGGTCGAAGGCAGGTCCGGGCTTACCGGCATGACGGGAAAGCTCACGACCGAGACGCTGGTTTTGATATTCAGGTCCTCCGCGATCACGGGCAGCAAGTCTATGATCTTCTTTGTCAGCTGATAGGAGGTTTCGGCGTCCGGGTATTCCACGGAAATTGAGACGTATGGGCTTGAAAGGATATTGGAAACGGAGATATTGTCCCCCATGAACGCATCCATATCATCGACCTGCAGCTCCAATTCGTCGAGGGCGCGGGAGACGACCCACCGGTTGTTGGCCAGGGAGACATAGGAGCCCGCATTTAAGCTCAGGGAACTCAGGTAGGAAACGTCGATCTCCCCGTTCTTTTGATAAGCTTCGTTGTCGGAACCGCCGGGAAGAAACAGCACGACCGCGTCTGTGACGTAGGCGGGCCTCAGATATACCTTGAACCCGACAAACCCGAGAACGAGGGCCGCCGCCGCCGCAAGCGCGATCAAAAAGCAATAGAATTTGCGAACGCATGCCTTGAATAACAAAACGAGATCCAGAGTATCATACATCTTTTGTATGCCCGTCTTTCTGTCCGATTCTTTTAAAGCAACGAGGGCCGAAGGAATATATGCGGTTGTGAAGATCGGATCGCGATTGTTCGGCGGGAATCCGTGCCGCCGCAAAGCGCGCGGCGGCAACGGCATGATACTCAATTATAATGGAT
>DATMXR010000292.1:0-4360 GCA_035561315.1 Feifaniaceae bacterium | reverse complement strand
CTAACCTAAGCATTGCCATAAAAAAAGCCTTGTCTCAATGGGCGTAAAGAGACGAGGCGTGTTCGTGGTACCACTCTTTTTCGCGGCGTAAGGCTAAAAACCAACAGCCGCCTTTTTCCCCGCATCATGGGGTGACGCCGTGCTTATGCCGCAAAGCGGTTTACGCGGATGCTCCGTGGCGAGTACGCTTTTTTCCCGCCGCCGCCCTCTCAGCAAAACGGGCGGCTCTCTTTGGGCCGGGTAAATAAAAGCGGCTCCACTTCTAACGCAAAATATAATTTGGAAAGGCAAGCCTTTCGCGTATGCCGCTATTTTAGCCGTTTTGCGCGGTATTGTCAATGGCGGCGGGGTTACGGGAGGCGATTGCGTGCCTTTCCGGGGGATTGGCCGAAACGCCATCATGTTGCGCGCCTTCTCAGAGAGGCGCTTCCATTATAATTCGGCTTGTGCGCCCGGTCAGCGTGAACGCCCCCCTTTGTAGACATTCCACCCCTTGCGTCGTATAATGTAGGAAGCCATTTAAGGGAGGTTCTTTTTGATGCTCCAGGGAAAGTCTCGCGTGCACCTCGTCGGCATCGGCGGGTGCAGCATGAACGGACTTGCGCAGATTTTGCGCGCGCGCGGCTACGACGTAAAAGGCTCCGACCGGGATCGTTCCCCGTTTACACAGAAGCTGACTGAGCTTGGCATCCCCGTATTCATCGGCCATAAGGCGGAGCAGGTGGGCGACGCCGAGGCGCTCATTTATTCCGCGGCCATCAAAAAGGATAACCCGGAGCGCGTATATGCCCGCGAACACGGCATACCGGAAATCGAGCGGAGCGTGGCGTTGGGCGAATTGTCGGAACAGTATCCGGACGTGGTGGGCGTTGCGGGCTGTCACGGCAAGACCACGATCACCTCCATGCTCGCAAAAATCGCGCAGGTGGGGGCGCTGGACGCCACCGTCCATGTGGGCGGGGACGTGGATTTTCTTTCCGGCGGCACGCGCATCGGCAAAAGCGGCCTCTTTATTACGGAAGCGTGCGAGTATGTGGAAAGCTTTCTGACATTGCGGCCCACCGTCGCCCTCATCAACAACATCGACGACGACCACTTGGATTACTACAAGGATATCGAGGAGATCACGGAGGCGTTCAAGAAATTCCTGCGCCTGCTGCCCGAGGACAGTCTTTTCCTGGGGTGTTCGGACGATGCGCGCGTCAAGGCGCTGCTGGAGAACCCGCCTCAAAAAATGCGCACCATCTCCTACGGCATGGCGGACGCGGACTATACCCCGGCGAATATCGAGTTTGACGAGTTCGGGTATCCTTCTTTCGACGTCATACGTCAGGGCGAAACATTGGGCAGGATCGCGCTGCAGATCCCCGGCACGCACAATATCATAAACGCGCTTGCCGCCGCCGCCGTATCGCTTGTGCTGGGCGAAAGCTTTGCGGATATCAAAGCGGGCCTGGCGGAATACACGCTTACCCGCCGCCGCTTTGAGTTCTACGGCGAGCGGGACAAAATCAAAATCTATCACGATTACGCGCACCACCCCGCGGAGATCGCGGCGGTGCTGGACGCCGCGTCCCGCGTGCCGCACGGCAGGCTCTACTGCGTGTTCCAGTGCAATTCCTACACCCGCGCCAGGACGCTGTTTTTGCATGACGTCACCTGCTTTAAGCTTGCGGACGAGGTGCTGGTGCCCGACATTTACCCCGGACGCGAAATTGACGACGGCTCCGTCCACGCAAAGGATATGGTAAACGCCATCAACGACGCGGACCCGAATAAGGCGCTCTACCTTGGCACGTTTGAAACCATCCGCGCGTATTTGGACACAAACGCGAAACCCGGCGATCTTGTATTGACCGTCGGCTCCGGCGACGTGTATAAGCAGACTAGGAAACTGCTGTAAAAAAAGAATGGGTGCATAGGGCCGTTACGGCCCTATGCAGGAGTTTGAGGGCAGCGCCCTCAACGTCCCTTGCTGATTAAAGAAAGCGTGTTCCAAACGGAACGCGCTTTTTGGTACCTTATATTGCGTTGTATTATCGCACCCGGAAAATCGTCCTGCGGGCTTTGCCGGAGATCACGTCGTCCAGCCTGTTTTTAGCGTTCGCGATGATGACGGTGGTTCCCTCCTTGACGGGTTCCTTGATAAAGTCCAGCTTGGCGCGCGCGCCGTTTGCGCCCGCGCGGCTCGCGCCCACGCAGGAGGCCTGCAACAGCTCGATGCCGTCCAATACCTCGAAAATATCCTTGCCCTCCACGGCCTCCACCAGCGTGGAAGGGTCGGCCGGGTCGCGGTAGATACCGTCCACCGAGGTAAGTATCACAAGATACATCGAATGCACCAGCGTGCAGATGACGGAAGCGGTTTCGTCGTTATCGATACACTCCACCACATGCCCGGCCTTTTCGCGCAGCGAATCGAGCTCCCAGCGGCGGTTTTCCTCGGAGGAGACGGGATCGTTGTAGTTGATGATGGGGATGGCGTTCTGCACGGCGCAGCGGAGCAAAAAGCGCTTGATGTGCGTGCGCTTTTCCTCGTCGTTGAAATGCGTATGCTCCACCAGAAGCTGGCGCACGGAATACTGGGAGGGCACAAAGCGCCGGTATTCCTGCATCAAAATGGCCTGGCCCTGCGCGGCGTAATCGGTCTTTACGTCTTCCTTGTCGCCGATCAGTTCCCGCCCGCTGCGCTTGACATAGTCCACGCGGCCGATCTCCACGGCGCCGGAGCTGACCCAGATGATGCCGGGGCGCAGTTCTTTGCCAAGGCGGCTGAATATGTTGTAATCGATATCGTTGTCCTCTTTGCTGATGAGCGCCATGGACCCGATTTTCCCGACGATCTCAAAATCAAACTTCGGCATTGTGTTCCTCCTGAAGGGTATATCCGGTCTAAAACAGTATAGCACAGAATTATGCGCGCACAACCTCCGCCGTGTCAAACCCGGGGTATACGACCCGCATCAGCGTCAGCCCGTGCGCGGGCGCGGTAGGTCCGGCGTCCTGCCTAAGGCAGGAACGGAGCGCCTTTTGCATGGCGTCGGGCGGAAGAGTCCCTTTGGCGGCGGAAAGCATGGTGCCAACAAGTATGCGCACCATGTTGTATAAGAAGCCGTTCCCTTCCACGTCGTAATACAGAAGCTCGCCGTCGCGCGTCCATTCGGAGCGGTAGATTTTCCGCACGGTCTGCTCTATTGTGGTGTTGGCCGCCATGAACGCGCGAAAATCGTGGGAACCGAGCGCGTCCTTCGCCATGGCGTGAAGCACGTCTTCGTCCAGCTTACCGTGGACGTGCAGCGCGGTGTTCCGTAAAAACACGCGGGCATGCTCGCCCGCCTGCACCGTATAGCGGTACTGCTTGCGCTTGGCGGAAAACCGGGCGTGAAAATCTTCCTCCGCTTCCCCGGAATAGCGGATGCGGATGTCCCGCGGCAGCCCGGCGTTGAGCGCGAACGCGAATTTGTCCGCGGGCATGCGGGCGCTTGTATCAAAGTGCGCCACCTGTGAGAGCGCATGCACGCCGCTGTCCGTCCTGCCCGAGCCGTGCAGCGCGGTCTCATCCCCCGTGACGCGAAAAAGCTCCGTTTCTATCACCTGCTGCACGGCAACGCCGTTCGGCTGCGTCTGCCAGCCGACGTAGTTCGTGCCGTCGTATTCGATGATGAGGCGGATTCGGCGCATGGGACCTCCCGTTTATAATGAATAATGGATGGTGAATAATGGATAATTGCGGTAAAACCGCCTGCGGCGTTTTAGGGCATTACCCTTTTTGCCCAAAGCCTCCCTTGTGAAAGGGAGGGGGACCGCGTTAGCGGTGGAGGGATTCCGCTCCGAAAGCGTATACAGATAGGGACAATTACGGCGAAGAATCTCCGCGACGGCCCGCAGGCATGTCCCGCCGGAGGGCGCAGGCTTTGCTTGCCACCTCCCTTTCACAAGGGAGGCAGTAAATACGCTTCCGCCAAATACAGTGCCGTCCGGGCCCCGCGCGTTTCTGTAGGGAACGTCGCCCTCGGCGTTCCGCGTATTTCTGCAATTCGGCTATATAACGGCGCGCCGAGGGCGTCGCGCCCTACAATTTGCGCTTGCAGGGAATGCCGCCCCTTCCACGCATCCATTGCCGCCATATAACGTCGCGCCCTACGGTTACGTTCCCAACGCCTTTATCGCGTCCGAGCCTGTGACCTGCACGAACGCAAGCTCGATTTCGCCGTTGACGAGGTAGAGGGTAATGACGTCGTCCCCGCCCGCATTGGCCATGATGAGCGTGACGTCGCCGGTTTTATTCACATCGGAAGGGAAGCCCGTCTCTTTGGAAGCCGATATCGCGGCGTCGAGCTCCGCGCCCGAAAGCAGCGCG
>DATMXR010000291.1:0-8084 GCA_035561315.1 Feifaniaceae bacterium | reverse complement strand
CGGGCCTATGGGGCCCTGAACGCCTTGCGGGCCGGGGACACCCTGCGGGCCGGTTGCTCCGGCGGCGCCGGGTACGCCCTGCGGACCCTGCGGGCCGGGGTCACCCTGCGGGCCGGGGAAGCCTTGCGGGCCCTGCGGCCCGGGGAAGCCCTGCGGACCCTGCGGCCCCGGGAAGCCTTGCGGACCTTGCTGGCCGGGGAAGCCCTGCGGGCCCTGCGGCCCGGGGAAGCCCTGCGGGCCGATGGGACCGGCAGAGCCGGGGAAGCCTTGCGGACCTTGCTGGCCGGGGAAGCCTTGCGGCCCTCTCGGGCCGCGCGGGCCAACGCAGCAGCAATCATAACTGTTCCGGCCGCCGCCCGGGCGGTTCCGGTCGCTCAAAACATTCCGGTCGCCCAAGAAGTTTGAATTGTTGTTCCAGCCATTATTCCTTCCGTTGGAATTTCCGCATCCGTTTCTATTGTTGCACCACATATTTCTATTCATAAAGCTGCCTCCTTGTTGTGTTTTGCTCGGCAGCGGCTGTATCGAACAGCCGCCTACAGCGGGCTTCATTCCGCTATACCGCCGAATACATGCTATGGCTGTAGTACTATATATATGTGTTTGCCACCGCGTTTGTGAACGTATACGGGCATTTGTATAGTATCCGGCCTCCCGTGCTTTCCGATGATATTGCCGTGGCGCGGCGGGAACAATAGAAGAAAATCGAAAAGGAGAATAACGATGCGCATTGCGGTCATGAAGGTCCGCCTGCACGCAAACTGGGTGCACGGCCTCAAGGAAAAGCGCTCGGAGGTCAAAAGCCTCTGCGCCAAAATCAGGGCGAAATTCAACGTATCGGTCGCAGAGGCGGGCGAACAGGATATCCACCAGATCATCGTGCTCGGGATCGCCGCCGTCGTTACGGACAGCGCGCAGGGCGACAGCACGCTTTCACATGTCCTAAGCTTCCTGGAAGAAAACACGCAGGCTGCCGTGACCGGCGTGGAGCAAACGATCTATTGATCATCACAGAACATCCGTCCATCCCGGCGCCGCGCCCGCCAAAGGGCTGCCCGGGTCTTATTCGCCTGTCACCCAACCCCCCCGAAGGGCATATTTTATAACTATCAGCCTAGCAAACGCTTGGGGGCGAGGATATGCGTGAACCCATTACATTTCTGATCCGCGGCAAGGATCCCCGCAACGCGTACCTTGCAAAGCAGCTTCAGGCGGACGGGCACCATGTGATCTTGCAGGAACTCCTGCCCGATACGGCGGCGCGCGCAATGAGCGTCCCCTGCCCCTGTGTGCTTGTCCTGGAACTGCATACCCCGCTTCATGCGGTGCGCCCGGCGCTTGAGAGCCTTACCCCCGGCTCCGCGTGCTTTGCCGGGCGCATCAGCGCGGACGATCTCCAATACGCCGCAAGCAAGGGCGTATTTTATTGCAATCTGCTGGATGACGACGCGTTCTGCGTCAAAAACGCCATCCCCACCGCGGAGGGCGCGCTGATGATCGCGCTGCAAAACACGCCCTTTACCATACACGAAAGCCGCCTGACGCTGATCGGCTACGGGCGGGTCGGCAAGGCGGTGGCGCGCGTTTTCCGCGCGTGCGGATGCCGCGTGACCGTCGCCTCGCGCGAAGCTTCCGAGCTTGCGGACGCATACGCGAACGGGCATGCCTGTGTGAAGCTCACGGAACTTTCGGGCGCGCTGCACTCTTCCGATCTTGTAATCAATACGGCGCCCGCGCGCTTGCTTTCCGCCCCGCTTTTGAAGGAACTGCGCAAGGATACCGTAATCATAGAGCTTGCCTCGGGCATGGATAATATCGATCTCGCCGCCGCGGACGCGCTTGGGCTGACCGTAATCAAGGCGGGCTCGCTGCCGGGGAGCGCCGCCCCCGCCACCGCCGCGGAATACTTGAAGGACGCCATACTGGACCGCTTGAAAAGCAGAGGTGAATTCGGACTTGAATAATTTGCGTATCGGTTACGCCCTGACCGGGTCGTTTTGTACATTGGAAGAAGCGCTCAAAGAGATGCGGGCGCTAAAGGACGCGGGCGCAAACATTACCCCCATCGTTTCCTTCGCCGTGGCCGCCACGGACACGCGCTTTGGCGCCGCAAGCTATTTTTATGACCGCATCGTGGAAATCACGGGCAGGGAACCCATCGCCACCATAGAGGATGCGGAGCCGATCGGCCCCAAAAAGCTGCTCGACGTGGTCGTGATCGCCCCCTGTACGGGGAATACGCTCGCAAAGCTGGCAAACGCGGTGACGGATACGCCCGTGACCATGGCCGCAAAGGCGCATCTGAGGAACAAGAAGCCCGTTGTGATCGCCATTTCCACAAACGACGGGCTTTCCGCAAACGCCAAAAACCTCGGTATCCTGCTCAACGCGAGGAACGTCTACTTCGTCCCCTTCGGGCAGGATAACCCGATCGGCAAAAGCAACTCGCTCGTCGCGGATTATACGAAGCTGCTGCCCACGATCGAGCAGGCTATGCTCGGCGAGCAGATAGAGCCCATATTATTGAGAGGATGATTTGCACAGGGCAATCAAGGGGGTGCCGCGGCAAAAAGCGTGGCATCCCCATATTTTTTATCGATTACCGCGAAAGCATTATTCGGCTCCCTCAGGGAGGCTTGCAACAGCCCTTTTATGCCATAATCTCTTAAATCTTATCATACCTCCACGATCACATCGTATTCCCGCATCCACATCTCAAGCTGCAATAAATATGCGATGAGCTGCGGCCCCGTCATCAGCTGCCCGAACCACGGGCGGCCGAACGAGCGCCCCTGCGTGTCGATCAGCGTGCGCACCGCGCCCATATCCAATATCTCCGCGATGCGGCAGCCTTTTTCATGAATCCGCCCGTCGAGGGCTTTTGAAACGGCATCGACATACTGCGGGTGGAACGTCTTTGGGTACGGGCTCTTTTTGCGCCACAATATTTCCTCCGGCAGCAGGCCGATCATCGCCTTGCGCAGCAGGCCCTTTTCCCTGCCCTCGTAAAAGAGCATGCCGCGCGGGATGTTGTAGGCGTATTCCACCAGCCGGTAATCCGCAAAGGGCACGCGGACCTCCAGGCTGTTGGCCATGCTCATGCGGTCCTTGCGGGTCAAAAGCGTGTTCATGAACCACTTGATGTTGAGGTAGAACATGCGCTGGAACTCCCGTGTGTCCTCGGACGCGCCCTCGGTATGCGGGACCTTTTCCAATGTCGCGTCGTACTGCGCCTGCACGTAGTCCGGCAGGCCGATTTTTTGCAAATCCGGGGCAAGCAGCGCGTTGCGCTCCTTCACCGCGCCGGACCACGGGAACGTGCCCGCGTAGGCGAGGTCCTTCCTTACATACCAGGGATAGCCGCCGAACACCTCGTCCGCGCACTCGCCGGAAAGCGCGACCGTCGCGTGCTTTTTGACCTCCCTGCAGAACAGCAGGAGGGACGAATCGATATCCGCCATACCGGGCAGGTCGTTCGCGCGCACCGCGTCGAGAAGAGAATCGGCAAGCTGTTGATTGTTGAGTATCACGCGGTGATGCGCGCTGCCGATGTATGCGGACATCCGGTCCACCCATGCGTCGTCGGACGTGGGCTGGAAGTCGTTGGCCTGATAATAGCGCGCGTTATCCTCGTAATCGATGGAGAACGTATGTAAAACCCGGCCTTCTTTTTTGAATGCCGAGGATGCGACGGCGGATATGGCGCTGGAGTCGAGCCCGCCCGAAAGGAACGTGCAGACCGGGACGTCCGCCACCAACTGGCGCTTGACGGCGTCCGTCAGCAAGTACCGGATATGCTCCGCAGTTTCTTCCGCGCTCTCCCTGTGTTCCCCGAGCTTTAATTTCCAGTACTCGCGGATTGTCGCCCCTTCCCGCGTAAAAAGCAAATAATGGGCGGCGGGAAGCTGGCTGACGTTTTTCAATACCCCGCTGTGCTGCGCGTGCGCGGGCCCCAGGCCCATGATCTCGCTGATACCGTCCGCGTCCAGCACGGGCCGCACCGCGGGGTGCACGAAAAGCGCCTTCAATTCCGAAGCGAACAGCAGCATGCCGTCCTTAATCGTATAATAAAGCGGCTTTACACCGAGAGGATCGCGGCAGAGGAACAGCGTTTCCCCTTTTTCCTCCCAGACGCCGAAGCTGTAAATGCCGTTGAGCTTTTCTGCACAGGCAGGCCCCCACGCGATGTAGGCGCATAAAAGCACCTCCGTGTCCGAATAGGAGCAGAACGTGAAGCCTTCCGCCTTCAGCTCCGCCCTCAATTCCTCCGTATTGTAAAGCTCCCCGTTGTATACGATGGTGTATGTATTGCAATGAAACATCCGCTGCATGGGCTGCGTGCCCCCTTCGAGGTCCACGACCGCGAGACGCCTGTGGCCCAGCAACGCGTGGCGCGCCACATGGTGGCCGTAAGAATCCGGCCCCCGGTGGCTGAGCGCCCGGGTCATGCGCTCTATCACGGGCGTCTTATGGAACAGCTCCCGCCGGTGGTCTACAATGCCGACAATACCGCACATAGTATTTCTCCCGTTCACTTTGAATTTAGAATTCCAGATATGGCTCCCTCCCATACTATGCGCGCGGGAACGGGATTGGTTAAGGCAAGGGAACGCAAAAACGGGGCTGTCCCGGCTTTTAAGCCGGGACAGCCCCGCTGTATCTTCGTTATAATTATGCGAGCCCGGCCTTTTTAAGCGCCCGGCCGATATCCGCGATGAGATCTTCCGCGTCCTCCAGCCCCACGCTCAGGCGGAAGAAACCGCCGTGGAACGCTTCCGGGTAGAGATACTGCCTCTCGTCCTGTTCGCCCAGGAAAACGATGAGGCTTTCGTCGTGCCCCAGGGATACGGCGGAGGTGATGACGCGCAAGTGGCTCACAAACCGGTTGTGCGCGTCGTGACCGCCGTTCAGGCCAAACGCCAGCACGCCGCCGAAGCCGCCGTGCATCTGTTTTTTCGCGGCCGCATGCCCGGGATGGCTTTTTAAGCCGGGATAGGAAACGAACCGGACGGCGGGGTGCGCTTCAAGGTATTCCGCGACACGCTGCGCGTTCACGTTGTGCTGCCGCATGCGGAGCGGCAGCGTCACGGCGCCGCGCATGATGAGCCAGGCGTTAAACGGGCTGATGACGCCGCCCAGATTGACCATCGCCTGCGCGCGGATCAAGTCGATCTGCTCCCGTTTACCCAATATCGCGCCGCCCATGGAATCGCCGTGGCCGTTGATGTATTTCGTCAGGCTCTCCACGCAAAAGTCCGCGCCGAAGTTTAACGGAAGCTGGTTGTAGGGGGACGCGAACGTATTGTCCACCGAAAGCAGCGCCCCGCGCGCATGGGCGATATGCGCGATCGCTTCGATATCGCAGATGCCTATCGTCGGGTTGGACGGTGTTTCAATATGCACAAGCTTTGTGTTTTCCCGCATGGCCGCCCCGACGTTTTTCGGATCCGAGGCGTCCACGATCGTGGTCGCGACGCCATACTTTTGCGGCAGCAGCTCGTTTAAGAGCCGGTAGGCCGCGATGTAGGTGACGCTTGAAAACACCACATGGTCCCCGGATTTTAACAGCGAGAAGAACAGGCCGGAAAGCGCCGCCACGCCGGAGGCGAGCGCCACGCAATCCTCCGCCCCCGAAAGCGCGCACAGCTTTTCCTGCAGGTACTGCTGGTTGGAACCGCCGTTGCGGGTGTAAATGGCCTTGGATGCGCCGCTCCAGTTGAGGTCCGAAGGGTCATACGGCAGCTCGTAGCTGTTCGCCATCGTGATGGGGCGCTTGATCGCCCCCGTTTCGAGGTCCACGTCGTTGCCCGCGTGCACCGCGCGGGTGGAAAACCCGAATTCGCTTCCGTAAGTTCTTTTCCCCATGTTCCATCCTTTCGGGCGCCGCGGCCCAATACTCTATCGGCAGGAGTCAGCCGCCGTACCGCTCGATCGCAACCTTGATCCTTCCGCCGCACACCATGCCTTCGTCCTCCGCCGCCATACCCGAAAGGTCCACGCCATATACGCACGGAACGCCGGTGCGTATGACCTCGTATGCCGCTTTCATGGCCCCCCCTTCGCTGCATCCGCCGCCGATGCTCCCGGCGATGCGCCCGTCCGGCCACACAAGAAGCTTCGCGCCCGCGCCGCGGGGCGCGGAACCCTTGGCCTCGATGATGGTGGCGATGGCAAACGGAACTTCCTTTGCTTCCTTCAAGGCAAAGAGCACCTCGCGGTCCAGCTCCGGCCAGGCTTCCTTGTTGAGCGTGCGCTTGTAGAGGATGACCTCGGCCAGTATGGAGACGGCGATCTCCGGAGGCGTCACCGCGCCGATCTTCATGCCGATGGGCGCGCAGATTTTGTCTAAAGTCTCCTGCGCAAGGCCTTCCTCTAATAGAGACTCTTTTACGGTACGCACCCGGTTTTTGGAGCCGATCATCCCAAGGTAGGCAAGCGGGTATTTTATAAGCTCCCGCAGGCACATTTTATCGTGCCTGTGCCCGCGCGTGATGACCACCACAAAGCAATACGGGTCCAGCCGCAGTTTGGGGAACACATGCTCAAACGACTCGCAGACGACCTCTTTTGCGAGCGGAAACCGGGGGGCGTTCGCGAAGGCGGGCCTGTCGTCCGCAACGGTGACGGAAAAGCCGCATTTCGCGGCAAACTCCACCAGGGGGAGCGCGATATGCCCGCCGCCCAGTACGATGAGCCTCGGCTCCGGCACGAAAGGCTCGGCAAACGCCGCGTAGCCGTCCGGAAGCTTCAAATAACTTAGCTCGCTTTTCTCAAACGCCGCTGTTACGAGGGCGCCGTAAGGCTGCTCCGGCTCATCATGATCCGCAAAAAACACCCGCTTTTCTGCGCCCTGCTTCCCCAACACCGTCAATAATACGGAGCGCCTTCCGGCGTCGAGCCCGTCCCATACATTTTGATACAAATCCCGCTGCATGGCGTATCCCCCATTGCGTCAATCTTTCCTGTATCGTAGCGCAGTTTGGGAGAGCTTGTCAACGCCGCGGAGGAAGCATACCCCGCCTCGATGAAAAGAGGGTGCATCCAACGACGCACCCTCCGATAACCGTTTCTATGCCGGGGATATCGCGGCTTACTCCGCAAACAGCGCGGTGGAGAGATACCTTTCGCCGGTATCCGGCAGCAGCACCACGATGAGCTTGCCCGCATTCTCCGGCCGCTGCGCGAGCAACGTGGCCGCATGGAGTGCTGCGCCGGAGGAGATGCCGACCAGCAGGCCTTCCGCGGCCGCTACCGCGCGGCCCGCCGCAAACGCTTCCTCGTTCTTGACCTTGATGATTTCGTCATAGATGGAGGTATTCAATACGTCCGGCACAAAGCCCGCGCCGATGCCCTGGATTTTATGCGGGCCGGGCCTGCCTTCGGAAAGCACCGGAGAATCGAACGGTTCCACCGCCACGATCTTGACGCCGGGCTTCTTTTCTTTTAAATATTCGCCCACGCCGGTGATGGTGCCGCCCGTGCCGACGCCGCCCACGAAAATGTCCACTTTGCCGTCCGTGTCCTCCCAGATCTCGGGGCCCGTCGTCGCCTTATGCACGGCGGGATTTGCGGGGTTTACAAACTGGCCGGGGATAAATGCGTTCGGCGTCTCCTTGGCGAGCTCTTCCGCCTTGGCGATGGCGCCCTTCATGCCCTTTGCGCCTTCGGTGAGCACAAGCTCCGCGCCGTAGGCCTTTAGCAGGTTCCTGCGCTCCACGCTCATGGTCTCCGGCATGGTGAGTATGATGCGGTAGCCGCGCGCGGCGGCCACGGAAGCGAGGCCGATGCCGGTGTTGCCGCTGGTGGGCTCTATGATGACGGAGTCCGGCTTTAATACGCCGCGCTTTTCGGCGTCCTCTATCATGGACTTCGCGATCCTGTCCTTGACGCTGCCCGCGGGGTTGTAATATTCCAGCTTCGCGACGATGTTCGCCTTGACGCCGTATTGTTTGTTGTAATTGCCAAGCTCCAAAAGCGGGGTTTTCCCAATGAGATCGATAAGGCTCTTGTAGATGTTCGACATGTTTGCTCCTCCTTATATCATTATTTCCTATCTGATAACTATGTTATACATAACATACCGC
>DATMXR010000290.1:0-6687 GCA_035561315.1 Feifaniaceae bacterium | reverse complement strand
ATACTGTATATGTCAATCTTATATTTTTCTAACGAATAGGGGGAGGATTGCAATGGAATATGGAACAGTCAAAATAAAATTGGAAGAACTAATCAAAAAGGAAGGTATCAGCAAGAATAAATTGAGTCATAAAGCAGAAATGCAGCGTTCGCAGATCAACAATTACTGCAACAACACAATAAGCAGATTGGACATTGACGTTCTCGCCCGTATTTGTACGGTGCTCAATTGTAAGATTGGAGATTTACTGGAATTTATACCGCCAGAAAAATAGCTGTGCGGTCGGGACAAGAATGGCAAAGCAACGACAACATTGTGTATGCCTCTAACAGGAGGATCGATCGTAATGAAGGACTCTTTATCCAGATACACCTTGCGCGTCAGCCCGATAATGCTTAATAAATTGGGATATATTGCGGAGTTTGAAGGGCGGACAAAAAATAAGGAATTGGAACGGATGATCAAAAAGCGCATTGAAGAATTTGAAGCAGTCCATGGAACGATTGATTGGAAAAAAGGCAATGAAATCGTCCGCTGAGAGATTAGAAAGCGCCCCGCATATTACGGGCGCTTTCTGTGTGGAAAGGCTTTATATCTCTCCAGTGTCCGCTCCGTCATTTCTCTGCAACTGATGCTAGGTCCGCCCGCCGCGATGTCCCGCGGAGCCTTATCCGATTCTTCTGATAGCTACCTTGACCGGAACAGCGTAAGCGCCTGCTCATAACTGGGCATGGCCATCATGCCGCCCTTCTTGGTGGCGCACAGCGCGCCCACGGCGTTCGCGAAGCGGACGCGCTCAGCCAGGCTGAGCTCGGGGTGGTTCAGCTGCATATAAATGGCCGAGCCCATGAACGCATCCCCGCAGCCCGTGGTATCCACGGCCTGTACGGAAAATCCGTCCACAAACCCGTGCTCGGCTGCGGTGGCGTAATAGGCGCCCTTTCCGCCGTATGTGATGTAGCAGGTTTTTATTCCCATGTCCAGGAGCTTCTTGGCGCCCGCCGCAGGGTCGTCCGCAGGAACATCCAGCAGCATGGCCATCTCTTCCTCGGAAAGCTTTACGACGTCAGCCATCGGCAGCGCGCCGTAGAGCTCCTTTATGGCCTGTTCCCTGCCGTCCCACAGCATCGCGCGGTAGTTGGGGTCATAGGAAATCTGAATGCCGCGCGCCTTGGCGTAGCGCACGGCGGAAAGCGTGGCCGCCCGCGCGGGATCGCGCTTTAAGGTAAGGGAACTGAAGTGCAGGTTGCGGCACTCCGCAATCAGGGAATAGTCCAGAGACTCCTCTTTCAGCTCCGTATCCGCGCCTGGATCGCGCAGGAAGGCGAACTCGCGCTCGCCGTTGTCCTGCAGGCTCACGAAAGCGAGCGTGGTATGGATGACGGGCACGGTCTGCACGCCGCGGGCCTCGATATTGCAGGCGGAGAGCATCTGCTTTAAAAACCGGCCGAACAGGTCGTCCCCCACCGCACCGATCACCGCGGCATTACCGCCCAGCGCCGCGACTGCCGCCGCGCAGTTGGGCGGGCCGCCGCCGGGGTTCATTTCATAGGCCGGGTTCCCCATGGAGCCGCGGCCGGACGGCGTAAAATCGATCAGATATTCCCCTGCCACAACGATATCAAACATATGAGTCCTCCTAAGCCGAGTAAGCGCAGATAATACGCTTATTGACTTAGTATAGCATATTTTGCGGGCCGGCTGAACTGGAAAAGCGGCCTTTCGGCCGCCTGCAGTTGTATATTTGCTCATGCCGTGCCGATGTCCGATAAGGGGCTTACGGCCCCGCGCTCCCGCAGCACAGCCTCCACCTCTTCGGGCGGCATGGGATGAAAGTAGTAGTATCCCTGCACCTCGTCGCACATCCGCTGTGTCAGAAAATCCAGTTGCTGCTTGGTCTCCACGCCCTCCGCAATGACTTTGAGCCCCAGGTTTTTTGCCAGGCTGATGATGATCTTTGTCATCGCCTGGTCCTTGCTTGTGCCGCCGATGCTGTGGACAAACTGCATGTCCATTTTGATCCGGTCGATCGGCAGCAGCTTCAGCCTGCTCAAAGACGAGTACTCCGTCCCGAAATCGTCTATGGAGATGGAAACGCCCAGTTCCTTAAGGCCGGAAAGCACATGGATGGTATGCTCCACATTCTGCAAAGCCGCGCTTTCGGTCAGTTCCAGTTCCAGGCACGCGGGATTTAGCCCGGTCTGCTGCAGCACGCGCGCGACCTGCGGCGCAAACGTGGGGTTGGTAAACTGTATGGCGGAAATATTGACCGCCATGCGCACGGGGGGGAGATTTTTTTGCTGCCAGAGCACGCTTTGCGCGCACGCGGTGCGCAGCACCCATTCGCCGATGGGGTTGATAAGCCCCGTATGCTCCGCAAGGGGGATAAAGCTGTATGGCGGGACCATTCCCAGTTCGGGGTGCTTCCACCGGAGCAGCGCCTCCAATCCTATGATCGCGCCGCCCTTGATGTCGATCTGCGGCTGGTAGTACAGCATCAATTCTTCCCGTTCCAGCGCACGGTACAGGTTGTTGGTGAGGTTGAGGCGGTCCGTGACCTCCTGCTTGAGCGAGGGGGAGCAGATCACATACTGGTTTTTGCCCTTCGCCTTGGCCTGGTACATGGCGATGTCCGCGTTTTTTACCAGCGCGTCCGCGGTGCCGCCGTCCATCGGGTAAACGGAAATGCCCGCGCTCGCGGTGATGTTGAACTCCTGCCCGTCCAATAAGAACGGCACCCGGAACAGGTTCATGATGCGGTCCGCAATCAGCGGGAGGTCGCTGAGCGTTGTCAGATCGTTGATCAGCACTAAAAATTCATCCCCGCCGAAGCGGGACACGGTATCCTTGGGCCGCAGGGAGGAGATAAGCTGCCTGGAGATCAGCTTTAATAGCAGGTCCCCGCTTTCGTGGCCCATGGTATCGTTGACGTTTTTGAACGAATCGAGATCCAGGAACATCACGGCGAACTGGCGGCCTCGGCGGGATACCATCTGGATGGCCTGCTCCACGCGGCTGTTGAAGGAAATGCGGTTGGGCAGGTTGGTCAAATGGTCGTAATACGCCATTTCGTTGATGGCGCGCTCGGATTCGGCTTTGGAGAGCGCGTCCCCCAGCATGTTGGCGATGATGCGCATGGCGGCCCGGTTTTCCTCGGTGCAAACGCTTTGGTCGGTGCAGGGCATCGCTAAAATGCCGAAAGAGATCTGGTTTACGCTGACCGGGAACATGGCTATGGTATGCTCTTTTTCCATGGCGGCGTGAACCTTTGCCGCCTCGTCCATATCCATGCCCAGGAAGTTTGGCTCTATGGAAGGGACGCCGTCCCTGCCCCACTGCAGCACGGAATTGATCATGCTTCCGTTCCCCAGCGCAAGCAGCAGGTAGACCTGCTCCACCTGAAAGAACATGCCGAGGCGGAACAGCGTATGCTCGATCTTTTCGCGGATATTGAACAGGCTGGAAGACACGAGCTCGGAGGAAAGCTCGAAAAAGAGCTTTTGCAGCCGGATCTGCGACCGGCTCTGCTTCATCCGGGATACGTACACGCCGTTGATAAAAAGCGCGATGAGAAACCCTAAGAGAAACAGATAGATACGGACCATATAACGGCCCGGCTGGTTTCCCACATACGGCGCGGGCGTGAACAAAACAAGCGCGATCTGCGAAACCAGCGCCGAAAACGTCACACAGATCAGCGCGGTCTTCTTTTCGTAAAGCATGGCGGCAAACAGAAACAGAAACGGAAACGGCCAGATCGTCTCGGCGCCGTCGGCGGAAAAGCGGAGGGTAATGACCGGAATGGAGACGCAGATTGCTGCAAGCGCGACGTATTCTTTTGTATTGCCCCTGAGGCGCAAGCGGGAGGAGACAAATATGACGAGCCCGAACAGAAGCAGCAGCCCGGAAAACGGCAGCGCCTCAAATGCGGCCGCTCGGCCGCCGAAACAGTGCGCAAGAAAATACAGGCAGCCGCCGGAAAGGTAGAGCAGGCCCAAATAATCAAACAGCCTGGTATGCATTTTTTCGTCCAGCAACAGGCACCTTTCTTCCGGCTGACGGAGGTCCAGCCTCAGGACATACAAAGAAGCGAATATGGCAAAGGCGCAAAGTGAAAAAAAGAAGACGGATACCGGCATGGAATTCTGCATAGTCCTGCCGCAGCCCTTTCGTTTCGCTATGATAGGTATCGGCTGAATCGGCTTCCGGCTAAAGCGGGAAATACGAAATTTGTAAAATTCTCTGACGGACTCTTGACCACGCTATATCAAGATGATATAGTAATGCCGGAAAGGGGGCCAATATGGCGAAAGAGAATACCACAAGGTTTATCGTGCTTGGCCTTTTGAGCCACGAGGATATGAGCGGGTACGATATGAAAAAACGGATGGACCTCTCCGTCAGCCATTTCTGGAACGTCGGGTTCGGGCAGATCTATCCCACGCTCAAAGAACTCAGCGCCGAGGGGCTGGTGCAAAAAAAAGAATGCCCGTCTGCAAAAGGGCCGAATAAAATCGTGTATTCCATTACGCAGAAGGGACGGGAAGCGCTTTTAGGCTGGCTGCAGCTTCCGGAAGAAAAGGAGTATACGCGCTATGAACTGCTGCTCAAGCTTTTCTTCAGCGCCAGTCTTCCGGCAGAATACAGCCTGCGGCGCATCGCGGCTTTCCAGGCGCGGCACGAACAAAATCTTCACTTGATGGAACAATTTACCGGCGAGCTAAAACCCATACTGGATGCCGGGCCGGACCATACGTATTATTATCTCACCGCGCTTTTTGGGAAACATGTCTACCAGGCGTACCTTGCCTGGGCAAAGGAAGCGCAGGCCATGCTGGAACAGATCGAGGGGTAGGACCATGAAAAAACGTCAACGACTGCGCCGCGCGCTGCTGCTTGTTTCCTTTTTGCTGTTTCCCATCACAATCAACTATTATTCCCCCTATCTGATATTGCAGGGCAGTATGGAGGGCGTGCTGGCGGGGAGCGCATTGCTGTTTGGGGGGCAATTTTTATTCGCTATATTTTTCGGGCGCCTGTTCTGCGGCTGGCTTTGCCCGGCGGGCGCGCTGCAGGAGGCGTGCGCCACAATTGTGGAGAAACCCGTAAAGAAACGGGCGGACATCGTGAAATACATCATCTGGGCGCCGTGGCTCGGTTCCATCATCGCGGGCTTTGTTTTTGCGGGCGGCGTGAAGCGGGTAGATCCCCTTTATTATACGGAAGGCGGGATCTCCGTAAACAGCCCCGAGGGGTATATCATATACTTCGGCGTGATTTTCCTGCTGGTTTTGCTGGCCTTTACGGTGGGCAGGCGCGGCGCCTGCCACAGCGTGTGCTGGATGGCGCCGTTCATGGTGCTGGGCGGGCGAATGGGCCGGGCGCTGTGTTTGCCCGCGCTGCGGATGAAGCCCGAAAAAGAAAAATGCACGTCCTGCAAGGCGTGCGAAAAAGCCTGCCCCATGAGCCTCCCCGTTTCATCCATGGCGGCAAGAGGCGATATGAAACATACCGAATGCATACTCTGCGCAAACTGCGCGGACGCCTGCCCCCGGCATGTCATCACAATGGGGTTTCAAACCGCTTCCAAAGCCGCAACGAAGGCCGCAAAGCAAAGCGCGGCCGGGAGCCGTTAAACATCAACAAAAATGGAGGCCAGGCAATTTGATCTCCGTTTTTTATTGGGTTATAGTTCCTTGCGCATGCAGACGGATTCGCCCATACAAACGTAAGGCCCATAGTTTGGGATTATCCGGTAGCCCATTCTGGTGTAGAGCGCGATGGCGGAAATGAGCGGCCTGCCCGTTTCGAGGATCAGGCTCACATAGCCTTTTTCCCTTGCCTTTCCCTCCACCGCCTCCATAAGCCTCCAGGAAAGCCCGCGCCCGCGGTATTCCTCGCGCACGAACACGCGCTTGACCTCGGCCACGCCCTCTTCGTATTCCTTGAAGCTGGCGCAGCCCACGGGCAGCGCGCCGTCATAGAGCACAAACGCGTCGTGGATATGGTCCAGCCTGTTGAGCGGCACGTATTCGGCGCGCTTTTCCTCCCCGCCCGCGAGCGCGTTGAGGTATGCGTCGAGCATGGCGCACAATCGGATAAAATCGGGATGCTTGCCATCCGTACGGATCAGTTCCATGTGAATGCCTTTCAAGCAGTTTTCAGTATTATAAAGCAAAGCAATGTATGAGGAAATAAGAGTCAGCCGCGCAATTATGCACGGCTGATTTGGTACAGCAATTATTCCCGTGGTAGGCGAAGCAGATTATCGTTTGCAGAATCATTTGGCATAGAACGAACGTACTTTTCTCTTCGCTTACTGACGGCGGGAATTAAGGACGGGTACGGCGGAATATTCACCTGAATAGAATTGGGATTTTTCTGCACGTAATCATGCAGAACCTCTTTTTTGTAGTACATTTCCGTCTGAGAACCAGTAAGGTAGATTTCATCAATTTCCGTTAGGTCATTGGAGTAGAAGCAGCCTTGCTTCATTCGAATTTTAGTAGCCTTCATTTTTGGCTACCCCCTTTCTTTAATGAGTTCTGAGGACAACGTTTCTACACTCCTTTCTCTTAGCGTTGCAGAAAGCATTGACAGAACTTTAGATGTGGGGGTAAACTAAAACTGCTTTTGTGTTGCCCCCAAGTGCGGCAATGCTCCTGCTTGCCCCGATGGTTCCAACAT
>DATMXR010000289.1:0-8057 GCA_035561315.1 Feifaniaceae bacterium | reverse complement strand
GAGGAGCAGCATCAGCGCGAGCAGCAGGGCAGCTATGGAATTGCGTTTCATGAGTTATCCTCCTTTGGTTTTTGAGATATCGCAAAAGCGTGCGCTTTGCTCACGCAAGGAGCAGCCTTGGATTACTTTCTTCCGAGAAAGCAGATGGGATAATGGCAGACCTCGCAGTTCAGGCAGAAGCCGCCTTCGCCGGCGTCCCGCATATCGGCTTCTAAAATGCGCTCGCCCGCGAAGATGCGGGGGAGAAATATGTCCAGGCTGGTGGTCTTTGCGTGTATGGCAGCGCTTGGTATGCCGATGAGCGGCGTATCCCCCAGGTACGCAATGGTGAGCATGTTGCCGGGCTGCATGGGCATGCCCTGCGCTACGAGCACGGCCCCGCTTTGCCGTATGGCGGCGGGCGTGAGGTCGTCCGGGTCCACGCTCATGCCGCCGGTAAACAGTACAAGCTCCGCGCCTTTTTCCATGAACCCCGAAAGCGCGTCCAGTATGGGAGGGAGTTCGTCTGGGCATTTGGTCACGCCCAATATATCCGCGCCGAACGCGGAAAGCTTACTTCGCAGCACGGGCTCAAACGCGTCCGGTCTGCGGCCGTAATATATTTCGCCGCCGGTGATGATGATGCCAACTTTGAGCGGGCGGTAGGGTTTTATTTGAAACAGCGGCGCGTAAGCTTGCGCGATGCGGACGGCTTCCGCAACGTTGTTCCGCGCGGTCACCAGCGGCACGATTCGCACGCCCGCAAGCTGCGCGCCGCTTTTTACGGGCATACGGTCGGGCAGGCTCGCGACGGTGTAATCCGGCACGCGGTTTAAGCGCAGCAGGCCCTCGCCGTTCACGCGCAGCAGCCCGCCGGTTTCCGCCCGCAGCGTGAATTTTCCCTGGGACGGGCCGGAATATGAAACGCCGGGGCCTGCTGCCGCCTCCGTGACAAGCTGCGCCGCTTCTTCCTCGTGTACCTCATCCGCTTCCGGGTCCCATACGAGCACGTGCGCCTTGCCGATATCCATGAGCTTTTCCACATCCTCCGCGCGGAGGACATGGCCCCGTTGATAAAGCGGCCCCTGCTTCCCGTCTGTAATCGCGGTGATGTCGTGGCATAATGCGCGCCCCACCGCGTCCTGTGTACGGAGCTTTTTCATAATTCCCTCATACGTGATGTGATGTTCCGTTATATAGTATCATTATTCTCGTTTGAGGACAACGATATTTTTCCGTTTCCAAGGCGGCGGAATAAAAATAAAAAGCCGACCGTATCCACAGCCGGTTTATGAACGGCAAGGAACGCTCATATCCGCGCGGGCGGACGCGTGCGCGCTTCACACAGTTCCCGCGCGCGGAGTTTGATATAGTCCGCAAGTTCCAGCTTGCTTTCCCAGCCTGCGGGCAGCTCATACTGCCCAGCCGCGCCCATCAGATTTCCGCAGATGGCGCCGGTGGAGTCGCTGTCTCCGTCGTGGTTGACCGCCAAGATAAGCCCGCGCGTAAAGCTTTTGGCCTTTAACGCACAGTAGAGCGCGATGCCTAATGCCTCCTCCGCGATCCACCCTAAGCCCAGCATGCGTATGGCGCGCTCCGCGGGCAGGCTGCCGGATGCAAGCTCCAGCGCCTGCTCGACGGCGGCGGCGGTCTCCGCGTGATTTTCGTAACGCCTGAGCAGCCGCAGCGCCTCCGCGGAAGCCTGCAATATGGATTGCCCGTTTTGCAGCAGCGCGATCATGGCGGCGAACGCGCCCGCCGCCAGATACCCCGTCGGGTGCCCGTGGGTGACGGCGGCCGCCTCCGCGCCGATGCGGAAGGCGTAGGCGGGGTCGCTGTTGAAAAACAGGCCCACAGGGGCGGCCCGCATGATCCCGCCGCAGCCCTTGCTGTTGTTGACCGGGTGCGCCATGGTGCCCATCGTACCGCCCAGGAGCGCATTCAAACAGGTGGAGCCGGGCGCCCGCCGGAAGAACAGCGCGGTTTCTCCGAGTATGCCGCCGTCCTTTTCATGAGGCTGTAAATCGAGTATTTCCGGATGCGCGGTCTTCCCCGTCTGCGTATACAGCCACCGAAGGTAGGAGGGATACAGGCCGGAAAGATAGGGCATAGAGCGTTCGTGCGCCCAAAGGAGGCCGTCGAGCGTGAACAGCGTCATCTGCGTATCGTCGGAGACGATCGCTTTTTGCGTCCTGCTTTCCATCTGGAGCTCGGTAATGCCCATGCGGCCAAACCAGCTCTGGATCTGGCCATATCCATGAATTCCACCGTATAGCCGAGCGCGTCGCCCATTGCCCCGCCCAGCAGGCAGGCCGTAAAACGATCCTTCATTGCCGCTCCTTACCCGCTTCCATATATGTTAAAATATTACATTCAATATAACACCCGTTTCCTTCGCCTTCAATACCGCATCGGGAAAATCTGCGGGTTTCTTGTGTAAAATGGGTATAAAAAACGCCCGGCGCACGACCGGGCATTTTTCGGGGGCTTTAAGCGGTCAGCCGCCGGACTTTTTGTCCTTGCCGCCGCCGGGCGTATGGAGGGGAGTCGTGTCCAGGTTGTTCCAGTTGTTGGAATTTCCCATGCCGCCCATGCCGCCGGAGCCGCCCGAACTTCCGGAGGAGGCCTGCTGCGCGTAGGTGCTCTTCATCTGGTTGACCTTGTCCTGCTGAGCCGGGGTCGTGGGGTAATAGCCGCGCTTGTGCATATCGTTGAATACGTCGAACTGGATGCTGTGCTCGTCGTTGAGGATATCCAGCATCACCTTGCGCACCTGGGGGTTCGCGCATTCGTTGGAATAGCTGTTGAGCACCCCCGTGATATGCTTCTGCGCCGCAAGCGCATCGTGAAGGACTTCTTTTTCGGTGAAGCAGTTGCTTCCGCTGTTGTTGTTCATAGTTTCCTCCTTAGAGTTGGCCGTACAGCTTGTCGAAGTGTTCCTGATGCTTCTGCGCGATGCTCTGCATCTTTTGCTTGACCTCCTGGTCCGTTGCGGTTTCCGCGAGGTTGTTGTATTTTTTCACCAACAACTCTTCAAAGCTCAGCAGGTCGCCCAGCGCGGAAAGTTCTTTTTCCGTTAAATTGCTCATAACGAGTAAGACCTCCTTTTGAAGTTTGCTCTTAGTATTGGATGCCCGCGCATGCGCTATGCGGAAAAAAACCATTTGGCAAAGGCCATATTCAAAACAAAAAACAGGATTGATTTTAAAAGCATTTGTTTGAAACGGGGCCGCCCGGCCGATAGAGTATAGTAGACCGGCCGGAATCCTCTGCCGGTTTTAAGAAATGGAGAGCGTATGAAAAACCTGTTGCTTCGCGCCGCCGGGGCGGTATGCGTCGCGCTCGGCACGCTGGGGGTATTCGTCCCGGTGCTGCCCACCACGCCGTTTGTTCTGCTTGCGGCGGGATGCTTTGCCGCTTCAAGCCCCAGGATGTATGCGTGGCTCGTCCGCAACAAGCGCCTGGGCCCGTTTATTGAAAACTACCGGCACGGCTGCGGCGTGCCGAAAAAGCGCAAGCGGGAGGCGCTCCTCTTTTTATGGGGCGGGCTGTGCCTTTCCGCGGCGCTGGTCCGGCAGCCGCTCGTCTGGGGCATTCTTATCATCGTGGGGATAGGCGTCACGCTGCACCTGATGCTGATCAAGACCGCGGAGCAGGAAAAAGAAAAGCCCGCGCAGGACAGCCGGAAAGAGGGCGGCCCCGCGTGAGCTTTCCGTTATTTGCCGCTTAAAAACGTATGACGCCAAGATGCTCCAGCAATATCTTCGTGCCGATCAGTATCAGCACGACACCGCCCACGATTTCGGCCTTAGACTGCAAATTCCCCCTCGCCGCATGCCCGAGCCGCACGCCGATGCAGGAGAGCGTGAACGTCGTAAGGCCGATGGAAAGCGAAGCGGGGATGATCCGCACCTCCAGAAACGCGAACGTGATGCCCACCGCCAGCGCGTCAATGCTGGTGGCGATGCCGGAAAGCGTGAGCTCGCGCAGCGAGAACGCGCCCGCCCCGGAGCCGCATTCGCCTTTTTTGTCGCAGGTCTCGCGGGATTCGTATATCATTTTGCCGCCAATAAAGCAAAGCAGCCCGAAAGCGACCCAATGATCGACAGGAACGATATAGCTTTTGAACTGCGTGCCCAGAAGGAAGCCCAGCATGGGCATCGCCGCCTGAAACACGCCGTAAAACCCGCCGGTCAAGAATATGTTTTTATAGCTTAGCTCGCGCATGGCGAGCCCTTTACATAGGGCGACCGCGAACGCGTCCATGGAAAGCCCGATTGCGAGAAGCGCAAGCTCCCAAACTGTCATATGTTCCTCCATGCTTTTTCTTTGGATCGGAAACAAAAAGACTCATGGGCAGACCTATGCTGCCCATGAGTCTTGTTATCAAAAAAGGCAAACCAGGCGGTTAAGCCAGCATGTTGACTTGCCTCGCAGCCCGGACAGGCCGCGCAACTACTCCCTCACGGAATATCCATGTCAGTATAACACGGGAAAGGCGCTTATTCAACAGGCAGATCGCCCGCAAGCGGCTGCGGCGCGCGCCCATGCGCCTGCGCGGGGGCGCGCCTGTACATGGCCGCGGAGATGGCCGCGGTGCACGGGCAGACGAGTATGAGGCCGATGCAGCCCACGAACGTATGCAAAATCTCCGCCGCCACCATCTTGGAATTGAATATGCTCATCATAGGCGTGCCCTGCGCCATATACACCATCATGACGGAGATATAGCTCCCCATGTACGCTAAAAGCAGCGTGGTGGTCTGGCTCCCTACCACCGAGCGGCCGATTGTGAGGCCGGAGCGCAGCAGCGCCCCGCGGGTGACGGCGGGGTTTGCAAGCGCCACCTCGTCGAGCGCGGAGGAAATGTCTATGGCGAGGTCCAGTATCGCGCCGGAGCAGGCAAGATATATGCCCGCCTGGAATATCGCCGTCAGATCCAAATGTTCAAATCCCGCGTAAAGCAGCGATTCGGACCACTGCATCACGGCCCCGTGGATGTTGAACCACCTCCCCAGCAGTATGGCGAGCAGGCACGTAAACAGCGAGCAGGCGACGGAGCCGAGGGTCGCCGCGTACGCTTTTTTGGTAAAGCCCCCCACCAGCAGAAGCGTCGCGACGGTGATCAGGTTGCCGATGATGAGCGCCAGCAGCACGGGGTCGTACCCGCGCAGCATGCCGGGCACAAGTATTTTCCATATGGCAAGCAGCGCGAACGCGAAGGAAAGCAGCGTCCGTATGCCGGTGAAACCGGAAAGGAGTATGATGCCCAGCGCGAACAGGCAGATAAGCGTCAGCTCCTTGTCGATGCGGTAATGCTCCACCATGTTGGCGAACACGATATTGTCCCCGGCGCCCCGCTCCAGCAGCACCCACGCGATATCGCCGGGGGAAAACACCTTATCGAACTCCAGCTTGCCGGTATAAAAATTGGTGGCGGGCGCCGTCTCCCCCTTATGGCTGCCGGAGAGGATCTCGATGACGCAGCTTTGCGCGCCCTGCTTGATAAGCCCAGTGTTGTATACGCCCTCGTTGTTGACGGAAACGACCCGCGCGCGCACGCCCTCCGAATTCATGTAGATCTGTTTTTCAAAGCCCGTGTCCAGCACGGCGAGCGCCGCGATCATCGCCGTAAACACGAGGGTAAACAGCAGTTCCTTGCGGTTGATGCGTATGGCTCGCACGCGGTTTTTCAGCTTTTGCAATGCTTGCAGCAATGGAATGCTCCTTTCCCAAAGCCCCTGCCCCTGCAAGACGCACGGATAGGGAAACGCCTCCCCGCATCAAAAGACGCGGGGAAGCGCCGTCTTGTTAAAAAGCGATCAGGCGGCCTTTACGCCGGTGAGTTCAACGAGTTTTTTGAAGATATCCGTGTTGTCGTAGGAGCCGCCGAACGCTTCCGCGCCCACGCCCATGGCGTATACGGGGACGGGAGTGCCGGTGTGCGCGTAAGAGGTCCAGCCGATGCCCGCCTTGTTGTTGATGATGTGGGTCAGCGTGACGGAAAGCGGATCATACGTGCTGTAGAGAAGTTCGGTTTCCATGTTCTTGGTGCGCTCCTCGGCGGGCAGCATGGACTGTTTAAAGCCGTTTAAGAGTTTTTCATATTCGTACTCGGTGAGCACGAAGTCCTTGTTCGCCTCCACGGCGGCGTCCGCGTCGTCCGGCGCGATGAGGCCGAAGTTTTCCTTGATGGCCGGATAGACATCCTCGAACCTGAGCTCGGGGTTCTCCTTCTTCATGGAGGCTACAAGCGAATCGAACGCTATATAGGATATCTTCTGGCGGCTGATGATATCAAACGCCGTGTTGTAGCCGGTCGCCGCGTAGCCGATGGTCATGCCGCCGGTCTCGTGATCGCCGGTGACGATGATGAGCGTCTCGTCGGGATGCTCGTTCGCAAAATCCACCGCGACCTGTATGGCGTCTTCAAAGGCGTAAACGTCGGCGATGGCGGCCATGGCGTCGTTCGCGTGGCAGGCCCAGTCGACCTTGCCGCTTTCAGCCATTAAGAAGAAGCCGTTTTCGTTGTCCATAACGTCGATGCCCTTCTTCACGTAGTCCGCAAGCACAAGCTCGCCGTCCTTCGCGTCCATGGCGTAGGGCAGCGCGCCGGAGTCCTGCGTCACGGGCGTCACCGCGTAGACTTTGCCGGAGGTACTGTCAAGCGCCAGGATCTCTTCCCTGGTATCGGCAATTTTGTAGCCGCTCTGCCCGATGACCTTGTAGATGTCTTCCTTGTCGCCGTCCTTGCCGGTGGGCTGGCTGGAGGTGCCGCCGCCGAAATAATCGAAGCCGCTCGCGGCAAGCTGCGTCGAAATATCATAATAATCGTTGCGGGAAGCGATGTGCGCATAGAACGCAGCGGGAGTCGCGTGGTTGATGGTGACGGAGGAAACCACGCCGATCTTCATGCCTTTGGCCTTTAAGAGCTCCGTAATGCTCACCGGAACCGTGGTCTTGTCCACATTCAGGCCGATCACGCCGCTGTGCGTCTTGACGCCGCAGGAGATCGCGGTGGCGGTGGATGCGGAATCGGGGCAGAAGGAGGTAGAGTCGTGCGTGGTGGCGACGCCGGCCACGGGGAACTGCGTGAAATTCAGAAGCTCGGGCGTAACTTCGCCGGAGATGTTGTCGCCGCGGAATACCTGCGCGGCGTTGACCTGCACGTGGGACATGCCGTCGCCGATGAACACAAACACATACTTCGGAGTCTTTTCCGGTTCTTCCGTGGGCGCGGGCGCGGCTGCGGGCGCCGGCGCTGCGGTCGCCTCAGGCGCCTGTACGGGCGCCGCACAGCCTGCGAGCGCTGCCGCCGCCAGGACGACGCCCAGCGCGGCGGTACATAGTTTTTTCAGCATGGATTTACTCCCCCTTACAAAATTGGTACGAGAACATTGTAGGGGGCGTTTGCAAAAAACCCGTTAAGGTCCGGACAATGGAAGGTTAAGTCAGGAAAAATCTGCGTAAAAAAGCCGGAGGCATTTTGCCTCCGGCACAGCGCGTTAAAAAAGCGCTCAGATTTGCAGCGGAACCGGCACGAAGCCGTGCCCGCGCTTTAATTCCATGGTTTCGCGGAAGCCCATCTCATAGAGCATGGCGGAGACCGTATCGAACTGCGCGTCCAACTGTTCCGCCGCGTGCGCGTCGGAAGAGAGTATAATAGGCGCCTTCAGCTCCAGCAGCCGCTTCAATAAAAACGGGGCGGGGTACGGGTCTAAAAGAAATCCGCGGGCGATGGCCCCGGTGTTTACCTCTATGATCTTTCCGGCGTTTGCGATCGCTTCGATCGCGTCAAGCGCGATGCGCCGGTATTTTGGGCTTTGCGCGTCAAAATAGCGGTTGTCCCCGTTGCGCTTTTGGATGACGTCGAAATGCCCCGCGATATCCACTTTGTCGGTCGTCACGTAGGAAACCAGAATGTCGTAATACGCCCGGGCCATGCCGAGGGCGTCGCCGCCGAAGCCTTCGTCGATGCAGGCGCGCATCTGCTCATGGGAGTTATCCAGCGTGTGGTATTTGCCGTTTACATGGAGGTAATGCAGGGCGCCTATGATATAATCGTACCCTTCCGCCGG
>DATMXR010000288.1:0-6046 GCA_035561315.1 Feifaniaceae bacterium | reverse complement strand
AAGCGTTTGCGGGTATGTTACAAAGTATGTCGGTTCAGTGGGAAACGCGGATTTTTTGTTTCGCGCGGCCCTGAATAATATTTCTTTGAAGGAGAAGGAACCACATGAAGAAACACGTCAAAACCATCGCGCTTGCCCTCTCTCTGCTGATGGTGTTTGCGGTGCTCGCGGGCTGCGCCCCGTCCACCCCTGCGCCCGCGGCGACCGAACCTCCCGCCGACGCGACCAAAGCCCCCGGCGCCGCGGAAACCCCCGCGGAGGTCCCGGAGGAGAAACCCCTCGTCGCCCTTATATTGGAAGGCGCGATCTCGGACATGAGCTGGAACGCCACCGCGTACAACGGCCTCAAGAAGATCGAGGCCCTGGGCGCCGAAATCCGGTATACGGAAAACACCCCCGCTTCCTCCGTGGCCGACGCCATCCGCACGTTCGGGGACGAGGGCTATGACGTCATATTCCTTTCCACCAACAGCTATGCGGACGCAGGCGCCGCCACCGCGGCCGAATATCCCGACACCCAGTTCTTCTTCATCAACTCCGGCGTAATCGCGGAAAACGCCTCTTCCTTTGCCATACAGGACGCCGAGCAGGGTTTCCTGATGGGCGCGCTCGCCGCGCTTTTGACCGAGACCAAGACCGTAGGCTTCATCGGCGGCCTCGAGATCCAGCCCATCATCAACGGTGGCAAGGGCTTTGCGCAGGGCGTCGCGTATGTGGACCCCTCCGTCAAGGTGCTTTCCAACAACACGGGCAGCTTTGACGACGTCAATGCCGCAAAGGAACTCGCGAAGTCCTTCATCGGCCAGGGCGTGGACGTGCTCTCCCCCATGGCGAACCAGGCTTCCCTGGGCGTAATGGAAGCCGCGCAGGAAGGCAAGGTCAAGGCGATCGGCTCCGGGCTCAATCAGGAAACCGTAGCGCCCGACGCCGCCGTCGTCGCGATCGTGAAGGATACCTCCATCGCGTATGAGGCCGCCTACAAGGCCTATCTTGACGGCACGATCTCCGACGAGGTCCTTAAGATGGGCGCGGCCCAGGGCGTCGTCTACATCGGCGACTATTACATCGAAGTCCCCGAGGAAGTCAGGACCCGGATGCAGGAAATCTACCAGAAGCTCGCCGCCGGCGAAATCACAATCACCCTCGACTAAACCCGTTCGCCGTGATACTTTAGAACTGTGCCGGAAATTCCGGCGCGGTTTCGGATCGGGACGCTCCGGACGCTATTAATAGCGTCCGGAGCGGCATCCTGTCCTCCGGAAAAAATGTGAAGGGGGATCACAATGGCCACCGCCAACCTGTCAAAGCGCTTGCTCTCCTCTCTGAAAACCCTGTATTTCCCCGTTATCGCCCTTGTCGCATCGCTTCTTATCGGCAGCCTTGTCATTCTCTTTACGTCCGAGACCCCGCCGCTGGAAGCCTACGCCGCCATGTTCAAGGGCGCGTTCGGCACCGTAAAGGCCTGGGACGAAACGGTCGTGAAAGCGGTCCCCTTTATATTCACCGCTTTGAGCTTTGCGATCGCCCGGCGGTGCGGCATCATCAACCTGGGCGCGGAAGGCCAGTTCCGCATGGGCGCGCTGCTGGCGACGATCGTGGGCGTAAGCTTCCCGGACATGCCCATGGCGCTGCATCTGCCGCTTACGCTGCTCGCGGGCTTTATCGGCGGGGCGCTCTACGGCGTTATCGTGGCGGCGCTCAAAATCCGCTTCGGCGCGAGCGAACTCATCACCACCATCATGCTCAATTACGTGGCCATCAACATCATCGATTTCGCGGTGACAGGGCCGCTGAAGGACAGCGCCTCGAGCTCCTACCCGCAGTCCGCTCCGATATTCGAAAGCGCGCAGCTGCCCCGGCTGTTTGAAGGCGCCTCCCGCCTGCACTGGGGATTCCTCCTCATGATACTTGCCTTATTCTTTTATTACTTCTTTTTATGGAAAACCACAAAGGGCTTTGAAATGCGCGTGGTGGGCCTCAACCCCACGGCGGGCGCCTACGCGGGCATGAGCATCAACCGTTCCACGCTCCTTTCCATGCTCATCGCGGGCGGCTTCGCGGGCCTGGGCGGCTGCGTGGAGATCATAGGCATCCAGTACCGGCTGATGCAGACGTCCTTTACCATTACATACGGCTTTACGGGCATCGCCGTGGCGCTGATGGGCAGCAACAACCCGCTGGGCATCCTGCTTTCTGGCGTGCTCTTCGGCGGCCTGCAGTCCGGTTCCTTAAAAATGCAGACGCTCACCGACGTCAGCTCCTCCGTGGTACTGGTGGTGCAGGCGCTTATCATACTCTTCATTGCCGGGCGCTCCATGTTCCAATGGAAAACGCGCAAACGGAAGGAATGCGTGAAGACCCAGGGGCCCTCCGACCCGACCAAACCCATTCCGGACGAGGGGGTGGCCTGAATGAATAACCTTGTCAGTTTTCTTTCCTCCGTCGTGATGCTCGCGACGCCCACGCTTTTAGCGTCTTTAGGCATCGTGTTCAGCGAGCGGGCGGGCATCGTCAACATCGGCACCGAGGGCATGATGCTCATAGGCGCGCTCTCGGGCGTCATCGGCTCGTACCTGTTCGGCTCCGTATGGCTGGGCCTTCTGTTCGCCATGCTCGTCTGCGTGCTGTTCGCGGCCATATTCGCGTTCTTTACCGTCACGGTAAAGGCGGACCAGACCGTGATCGGCACGGGGCTCAACATACTCGCCTCCGGCCTTACCATCACCGTCAACCGCGCGATGTTCGGCGCGAGCACCAGCCCCCCGCAGATCGACTCCTTTGAGCCGTTCGCGCTCCCCGGCTTAAGCAAAATCCCCGTGCTGGGCGAGGTGTTGTTCAACCAGCCCGTACCGGTGTATATCGCGTTCCTGCTCGTGCCCGCGGCCTGGTTTGTGATGTTCCGCACCAACACCGGGCTGAAGCTGCGCGCCGTGGGCGAAAACCCGCGCGCCTGCGATACCGTGGGCATCAACGTCGGCCGCACGCGCTACATGAGCATACTCTACAGCGGCCTGATGGCGGGCTTTGCGGGCTCCTTCGTTTCCATGGGGCAGATGAGCTTCTTTACGGAAAACATGATCGCGGGCGGCGGCTTTATGGCGGTCGCCGCGGTGGTATTCGGCAATTACACGCCGCTCGGCGTAATGGGCGCGGCGCTGGTGTTCGGCGTGAGCAACGCGTTAAAATTCCAGCTGATGGCGCTCAATACCGGCATCCCCTCCCAGTTCCTCATGATGCTGCCCTACCTCATCACCATACTGGCGCTGTGCGGCCTGATCCGCAAGAGCAACAAGCCCGCCTCGAGCGCCGTCCCCTACGTCAAGGAATAGGAGGAAACAAAAATGGCTCCTCTGCTTGAAATGCGCCATGTGACAAAGCAATTCGGCTGCGTCGTCGCGAACGAGGACGTCAGCCTCTCCGTAGAGCGCGGCGAGGTCCACGCCCTGTTGGGCGAAAACGGCGCGGGCAAATCTACGCTGATGAACATACTCTACGGCATGTACGCGCAGTCCGCGGGCGAAATCTACTACAACGGCAAACAGGCGCATATCAAAGACCCCAGGCAGGCGATCGAGCTTGGCATCGGCATGGTGCACCAGCATTTCATGCTGATCCCCGCGCTCACCGCGATCGAAAACGTGGTGCTGGGCTACAGCGGCAACAAGGGGGTGCTGGACCTCAAGGCGGCCGCCGCCCGCTTTACGGAAATGGCCGAGCGCTACCACATGCAGATCGACCCCTGGGTGCGGGTGGAGCAGCTTTCCGTGGGCCAGCAGCAGCGCCTGGAGATATTGAAGGCGCTCTACCGCAACGTGGACCTTCTGATACTGGACGAACCCACCGCCGTACTGACCCCGCAGGAGGTGGAAGGGCTGTTCAGTATGATCCGCCAGCTGACCGCCGAGGGCAAGACGGTGATATTCATCAGCCACAAGCTCGCGGAGATCATGACAATCTGCGACAGGTGCACGGTGCTGCGCCTGGGCAGGGTGGTGGCATCCGGACTCCCCATCAGCCAGATCTCCGATAAGGAGCAGCTTGCGGCGCTGATGGTGGGGCAGGACGTGAACCTTGTGACCGATAAGGCGGAAGCCGCCCCTACGGACGTCGTGCTCCGCGTGGAAGGGCTGACGTGCGAAAACTCCCGCAGGCTCACCGCCGTAAAGGACGTCTCCTTTACCGTGCGGGCCGGGGAAATACTTGGCGTATGCGGCGTGGACGGCAACGGACAGTCCGAACTCATACGCGCCGTCACGGGGCTTTTAAAGCCCAAGGGCGGCAATATCTTGATCTGCGGCGAGGACTGCACAAAAAAATCCGCGCGTGAAATATTGCGGCACGGGGTCTCCCACATCCCGGAGGACCGGCACAAGATGGGCATGGTCGCAAAAATGAACATCCGCGAAAACCTGACGCTGATGAGCTACGACCAAAAGCCGTTCTCGGAGCACGGCATCCTGCACTGGAAATGGATCGACAAGCACGCGGCAGCGCTGTGCGAGCGCTACAACGTCAAGACGCCCAATGTGGCCGAGTTCGCGGGGAACCTCTCCGGCGGCAACCAGCAGAAATTCGTGGTGGGGCGGGAGCTCGACCGCGAACCGAAACTGCTGATTGCCGTGCATCCTTCCCGGGGCCTGGATATCGGCGCGACAAAGTACATCCAATCCCGCATCGTGGAGGAGCGGGACCGCGGCGCAGCGGTGCTGCTGGTTTCCACGGAGCTCGATGAAATACTGGAAATTTCCGACCGCATCCTCGTGATGTACGAGGGCGAGGTCATGGGAATCGTAGACCAGAAGGAGGCCACAAGAAACGGCCTGGGGCTGATGATGGCGGGCGAGCGCCTGAAGGAGGCGTAAAAAATGGCGGAACTGACTTCACTTCCCAATATCGCCAAAGCGATGGAGCAGCAGCTGGACCGCGCGGATATCCATACGGCGGAAGAATTAAAGGCCGTCGGCGCGCGGGAGGCGTGGCGAAGGATATTCGCGTTCGACCCTTCCGCCTGCTACAGCCGCCTGTGCGCCCTCGAAGGCGCCGTCCGCGGCGTGCGCCGGCACGACCTGCCCGAGGAAGTGAAGGCGGAGTTAAAGGTGTTTTACAGGCAGTACAGGCCGGGCAAATGACGCCGTTCGCTTATAAAAAATTCGCATGAAAAAAAGCGGCAGCGCCGCTTTTTTTCCGTGCCGGAGGCAAGCCGTTTTACCTTTTCTTGTAGGAACCGCACAGCGTCTCGTCTTCCGGGTTGCCGGTGTTGCAGCTTTGACATGGCTTGACCACGATACGGTTCAGGTTGCACATGCCTTCGTCCTTGAAATACGCGCAGCTGTTTACCTCGCATCCGATGGTCTGCTGCCCTGCCCTGTTGTCTTGCATGTATGTTACCTCCTGTTTCGTTTGATCGGGGTTCGATCGGTTTTAGTATGCGGCGCGGCGGTACACAATATGCAGTGCCGACGAAACACAAAGGAGCGCCCGATATGCGGTCCGTAAGCCTGCCTCCCGCGGAAAACGCGGACGCGAAACTGCTGATACTCGGTTCCATGCCGGGCGTCCGTTCATTGGAAGCCGGGCAGTATTACGCGCATCCGCGCAACGATTTCTGGCCGCTGCTGTTCGCGGTGCTGCGTGAAAACGACCCCGTTTCCTACGACGCCCGCATCGCAGCGCTGTTAAAAAACAAAATCGCGCTGTGGGACGTCATATACGAATGCGAGCGCGAGGGCAGCCTCGATAAAAACATAAAGGCCGCGGTCCCCAACGACATCCGCGGCTTTTTAAAAAAACATCCTTCGATCAAAACCGTATGCTTCAACGGCACGGCGGCGCGGCGGACGTATTTCGCGCATTTTGAGGCGCAGGAGGATATTTCTTACCTGCTGCTGCCCTCCTCTAGCCCCGTGCCCAGGCGGCACATCCGCACAAGGGAGGACAAACTCCCCCAGTGGCTGGAGATCAGAAAGTATTTATAAAGAATGTACTTTACTCTTTGTGCGCGCAGGCGTTGCAATACCCATAAATTTCCAGATTATGCCCTACGACC
>DATMXR010000287.1:0-3234 GCA_035561315.1 Feifaniaceae bacterium | reverse complement strand
GTCCGGACGCCGTTTTTGGCCAAATCCATCGCCATGGCGGCAAAGGACATCGGCCTTTGTGAACTGGTTCTCATGGATACAAACGAGGAGAAGCTGTATCGGTACGGGAAAATAGCCGCGCGCATCGCTTCCCTGTGCTGCCCGGGCCTTTCGGTTTTGTTGACGGGGGACCCTAAGGAGGCGCTTTCCGGGGCGGATTTTATCATCACCACAATACGCGCGGGCGGAGACGAAGGCAGGGCGTATGATGAAAGAACGGCGATCAATCACGGCGTGCTTGGGCAGGAGACGGTGGGGGCGGGCGGCTTCGCCATGGCGCTGCGCAGCATTCCGGTGCTCACGCGGTATTGCGCGCTGGCGCAAAACTACGCGAAACCCGGGGCGCCGGTCTTTAATTTTACAAACCCCAGCGGGCTGGTGACGCAGGCCCTGCGGCGCCAGGGGTTCTCTACGGTATACGGCGTTTGCGACGCCCCTTCCGGCTTTTTCCGGCAGCTGCATCGTTTAATCAATCAACCCGGCTCCGTTTTTGACGCGCGCTGTTACGGGCTGAACCATCTTTCCTGGTTCGACCGCTTTACGCTAAACGGAAAAGACGTCACGAAAGACATTGCCGCGCATCCCAAACTGTATTCGGAAACGGAGCTGCGGCTGTTCGACCCGGAGCTGGTGCGGATCGGCGGGGGGATATTCCCAAACGAGTACTTATATTTCTACTATTACCCGGAAAAATCAAAAGCGGCGATTTCCGGCGCGCGGACCACCC
This sequence comes from Feifaniaceae bacterium, assembly GCA_035561315.1. Lineage (GTDB taxonomy): Bacteria > Bacillota > Clostridia > Christensenellales > CAG-138 > JAEYLA01. Next base: position 2,468 of record DATMXR010000287.1, on the reverse strand, counting down.
GGGCGGAATTGATATTGCATACCAACGCGGATATGGATGCGGCGCTTTCCTCCATCGATATCGACCGGGAGTTTGAAACCGCGTTTCAATGCTATATGTATCATTACAACCAAAGGGAAAACAGCTATTTTAAAGTGGAATCCGGCCTGCTGCGCCCGGAACAGGCGGAGGTTCCTTCCGTTGAGGAATTCGTCCGCAGCCCGGACAGGGGCGGGTATGCGGCGGTCGCCCTGCGGTTTATACGGGCGCTGCGCGAAAACAAGCCCGCGCGCATGGTGCTGAACGTCCCCAACGAGGGCGCGATCCGTGGGCTGGAGAATGCCGATGTTGTGGAGATCAGCTGCACCGTCGGCCGTGAGGGAGTCGCGCGCGATTTTATCGGCGACGTGCCCGCGATGCAGATGAGCCTGATCCAATCCGTAAAAACATTTGAAAACCTCGCCGCGCAGGCGATACTGGAAAAGAGCTTTGACAAAGCGGTCAGGGCGCTTACCGTGCATCCGCTGATCGCCTCTTATCCCACGGCCTATTCCCTTGCAAAGGCGTATATCGCACATTACGGGGACTACGTTGGCAGATGGACCATTCACCCCGCTTAAAAAGGAGGGCGCATGATATGCTGCATGGCGTCGCGGCCATTGCGCAACTGAACGTTGACGTGCTTTTTTCCGGCTTTTCCAAGTTTCCGCAGCTGGGCGAGGAGGTCTTTGCGGACCAGTTCGGCATACAGCTGGGGGGCGGGCCGCAGGCCATGCTCCTTACGCTGCACCGCGCCGGTATCCCCACGCGCTTCGGCACGTTTATCGGCAAGGATGTGCAAAGCTTCTTAGGAATCGAACTGCTGCGCCAGTATGGCTACGAAAGCTATCAAAACCTGTATGACGGCGGCGGGCACCCCGCCGTGATCACGAGCGTGCTCTCTTTTCCTTCCGACAGGGCGTTTCTGGCCTACAATGAGGGCGTATCCGACGCGGACCTTCCGGAGGAAGACGTATACCGGTTTTTAAAGGGCTCCAAAGTCTGCTTTGCGCCGGCCAGCGAGGCCGTCCGGCAGCGCCTCTTTGAGGACGGCACCGCCATGGTGTTCGATATCGGCTGGCACGATTGGCTCTGCATGGACCGGATAAAGCCCATGCTGCGGTTTGTGGACGCCTTTTGCCCCAATGAAAAGGAAGCTTTGAAGATCACGGGCGCGCCGGACGCCTGCTCCGCGCTCAGGCAGCTTGCCCCGTACGTGCCCCATCCCGTCGTCAAGACGGGCAAAAGCGGCTGCATTACGCTTTTGGACGGAGCCGTTGTGGAAATGCCCGCGCTGGAAGAGTTTTTGCCGGTGGATTCCACCGGCGCGGGGGACGCCTTTTTGGCCGGGGTGGCCTTCGGGCTGCATGAAAACTGGGATTTCGCGGATTGCGTCCGTATGGGAAACGTGCTGGGCGGCCACGCGACCACCGGCCTTGGCTGCCTTGCAAATCCCATGAGCCGGGAGGAGGCGTTCGCCTGCTTTCAAAGGTATTTCAAAGAATAATACTCACCCTTCCCCAAACACGATCGTCCCCCGCGCGGTGTCCACCGCGCAATTCGCGCCGAGCGGCAGCGTCATGTTGGGGCGGCCATGCCCCGCCTGAACGTTATATAGAACCGGAATGCCGCACCCTTCCAGGGCGTCCCGAAAGACGTCCAGTTCCGTATAGGAAGGCATATCCTTGTTTACGCAGCCGGTAAACTGGCCGAGCAGCACCCCGGCGCAATCGCGGAACTTCCCGGCATGGAGAAGCTGGAACGCCATTCTGTCGATACGGCGGACTTCCTCGTTCACTTCCTCGATGAACAGGAGCTTGCCGTGGGTATCTAGCTCATAGGGCGTGCCGAGCGAGGCGCAGAGTATGGACAGATTTCCTCCCACAAGGGGGCCGGAGGCCGCCCCGTGTTTGAGGACTTTGAGCGGAATGTCCGGGGGATTGCGGAACGCGCAGGGCACGCCGTGCCCCGCGCAGTTGATTTCAATGATCCAGTTGAGCGCTTCAAAGAAGCCCGCCCTGGTCCCGCCGTCAAACCGTTCGAGCATATTGGTGGAAACCATGGGACCGTGCAGCGTAACAAAGCGGCAGATCTGGTTGAATATCAGGTGGAATACGGTGGCGTCGCTGAAGCCTATAAAAAGCTTCGGATGCCTTTTGATCAACTCCAGATCCAGGTACCCGGCCGCGCGGTTCCCGCCGTCCCCTCCCCGCATGCAGAAAACGGCGTCCACTTCGGGGTCGGCGAACATCCGGTTGATCCATTCCGCACGCAGTCTTCCGCCGCCCGCCATATACCCGCCGTAATTCTCGGTGAGATTGGATGCCGCTTTCACCCGGAACCCAAGGCCGCGGACGAAGGAAACGCATTCCGCCGCCTTTTTTGCATCCACGGGGGAGGAGGGGCAGATAAGCCCGACCGTGCCGCCGGGGCAAAGCGGCTTCGGGTAG
>DATMXR010000286.1:0-15505 GCA_035561315.1 Feifaniaceae bacterium | reverse complement strand
CTATGGTATTATATTGTAAATTGGCTGATAAGGCGGATTGCCATGCGCATTCTATCAAAAATGCTGCAATCGATGATAAAACGCGCCCCCAAATCCGAGCCGGAGGCAGGATATCTGTCGGAACTCGAAGCGGTTGTATGTTCTCCGGATGAAGTATTCTTTGGAATTCCAGAACATTACAAAGGCGACTTTTTCAATGGGGAAGTCTTTGATTACCTCATGGTAGATATGATGTATGATCTGCTGCAAGGGAACAGCGCTGTTTTTTTTGTGCACGCATCTTTGTATAAGAGTTGGCAGAGCGAGTGGGTTACGGAGGTGGCAAAAGCATATTGCGCGGATTCCTTTGACCAAGTGGACCGTGCGTGCAACAGGTATGTGTTGCTGGGCGGGGCTTCTAAATCCGTCTTGACGACCGTGTATGAATGCTCATCGGATTTATTTGATTTAGTGGAGCGCTGCAGGATTTATGCCGCAAGCCGGGAAACAGCATTCACAAGAGGAAATCTGCAGGGGGTGGAAAAGAACCATCGGTTTTACATCTATCCCACTGGAGATAAAGATGGAATTGGCGTAAAAATAGATCCTTCCCAAATCAGTATGCGGGAAATATTGGATACCGTTCGTAGCACGGCAAAAAAGTATTGCATCTCAATATGTGTGACGGATAAAGAGAGCGAACATACCATATAGAGCAAGCGGGGCACATGAGCCCCGCTTTTTCGCACCATGAAGCGGTCCAATGAACAAGAACGGAAGGCTGCCGCCCTTGTTACAGATCCATATCGTTACTTCATATCCCCGTGCCCGTGCCGGTACATCTGCCGGTTGTCAAGCGCCCACACGCGTTCGGAAAAGCCGCCCTTGGGCACGCCGGAAAGCGCGTCGAACATTTCATAAAGCCTGCTGTCCAGCATGTCGAGGTGCGCGAGCATCTCCGCCTCCGGGAACATCGGCCCCTTGGGGCTGCCGTATTCCGGCACGCTGTGGTGGGAAAGTATCATGTGCTGGATCAGCATGCAAAGCTCCTGCGGGATATCCAGCAATTCGCACGCCGCGCCCACGGCGCTCACGCCCAGGCTGATATGGCCGATCAATTGCCCCGCGGGCGTATAGCCCCCCGCAAGGCCAAGGACGCCCGTATCCATTTCCTGCAGCTTCGCGATGTCGTGCAAAATCGCCCCCGCATACACAAGCTCCGCGTCGATCAGGGGGTAAAGCGGGGCGAGCGCCTTCGCCGCCTGCACAATGGCGAGCGTATGGTGCAAAAGCCCGCCGCGCGTGGCGTGGTGGAGCTTTACCGCCGCCGGTGCGCGCAGAAGCTGCTCCTTGTTGGTGCGTAAAAGGTACTGCACCAGCCGCCTGAGGTCGTCGTCGGAAAACGCCTCCGCCGTTTCAAACAGCTCGGAATACATCCATTCCGGGTCGAACGGCGCACAGGGCACCAGCAGGGACATATCCACCGCGTCCGCCTGCGTGACGGCGCGCATTTTATCCACCTTTAACTGCTCCGCATCCTTCCAGACGTTGATGCTGCCCTTGAGCCAGATCACCTGGTCCGTGTCATATACGCCGTGCTGCTGGGCGCTGTAATCCCACAGCTTGGCGTCCGTTTCGCCTTCGCAATCGGCCAGCACAAGGTCCAGGTACGCGCTGCCCTTGATGTTCGTCTTTACCTGTACGCTTTTGATGATGCAATAGCCCTCGACGTTCGCGCCGTCCGCCATGCTCAAAAGACGCATCCTGCCCATACTTTCTCCCCCCGCCAGTACGGCGCTGCATATACAGCGCCGCACACATACAACTCTTTTTTACCAGTATAGCAGACCGGGGCAAAAAGGAAAACGCGAATCTTGGAAAAAGCCGTAAATATAGCACAATCTCGTATGTTTTGTGAGAGTGAGGGTATAAAGCGGTACCTGCATAGACGGGCGCCCCGCCGCCCGGCAAACGCAGGAAACGAAGGAGCATCCATATAAATACGTCCCATCTGGCGACCTGTGCGTCAGATGGGACACCTTGCACCCGGGGCTGCTCCGTCAGCCCCGGGTGGAAACCTCGAAAAAGTGGTTCCGCCACTTTTTCGAAAGTTAAAAAAATCCCCGCCGTATGGGAATTTGGCATTGACACCGTGTGAGGATTGTGTTAGATTTGAAAAGGTCACCCCGCAAGGGGCTTTCTTTTGATGAGCCAAATTTGTTTAGGCGAACGGCGCGGGCACGGCCGTTTGAATTCCGGGAGGTAAGGATTATGCGCGTGAAGATCACATTGGCCTGCACCGAGTGCAAGCAGAGGAACTACAACACTTTCAAAAACAAGAAGAATGATCCGGACAGGCTGGAGTTTTCTAAATACTGCCGCTTCTGCCGCAAGCATACCGTCCACAGGGAATCCAAGTAAGCTTAATAAGCCTATACATTGGATGAAAATAACAGCAATGGGGGATACTATCAAATGGCAAACGAAATAAAGCCTACCGATAAAAAGGCAGCCGAAAAGCATCCGGCCAAGGCCAAGAAGCCTTCCCGCTTCCATCCGTTGCGTTACCTCAAGGAGGTCGCGGGCGAAGTTAAGAAGCTCAGCTGGCCCACGTTCAAGGATCTTCTTTCCCGCACGGGCGCCGTGGTCGTGTTTGTCGTCGCCATGGCCGTGCTCGTAGGCGTATTGGATCTGTTGTTCTCGCAGGGCATCAAGTTGATCGCGCTGATTGGCGCGTAAATGAACAAACGCCGCGGCGCCTCATATCGGCGCATGTTTTTGGAAAGGAGGCCGGAGTACTGTGAGTGAAGAAGCCAAGTGGTATGTCGTGCATACCTATTCCGGCTACGAAAACAAAGTAAAAGAGGACCTTGAAAAATCCGTGGAGAACATGGGCCTGCAGGAACAGATCCTGGAGGTTAAATATCCCACGGAGGATACCATAGAGGTCGGCAAAAACGGCAAAAAGAAGACGATGCAGCGTAAGGTCTATCCCGGCTATGTCATGGTCAAAATGATCATGAACGACAAGACGTGGTATGTCGTGCGCAACACCCGCGGCGTGACGGGCTTCGTGGGGCCGGGCAGCAAGCCCATTCCCCTGACGGATGAAGAGGTCACGGCGATGGGCGTGGAACGCATCCCCATCGTGCTCAATATCGAGGTGGGCGAAAACGTTCGCGTCGTTTCCGGGCCCCTGGAAAAATTCATCGGCCGCGTCGAAGCGCTGGACGCCGAGCGCCAGAAGATCAAGCTCACCGTCTCCATGTTCGGCCGCGAAACGCCTGTGGAGCTTGATTTCATCCAAGTTCAGAAACTCTGAATACAAGGCTCAAAGAATCCGCTGGATTTTTTGATATAAAGTGGGAGGGGGCGGCACCCCGTTTACCACGAACTACAAATTACACAGTAGGAGGAAACTGCAATGGCAAAGAAGATCACAGGCTATGTGAAGCTTCAGATTCCTGCCGGCAAAGCGACGCCGGCGCCGCCGGTCGGCCCCGCGCTGGGCCAGCACGGCGTGAACATCATGGGCTTCTGCAAGGAGTTCAACGAGCGCACCGCAAAACAGGTGGGGCTTATCATCCCCGTCGTCATCACCGTGTATGCGGACCGTTCCTTCACATTCATCACCAAGACCCCTCCCGCCGCGGTCCTCATCAAGAAGGCCGTAGGCATCGAGAGCGGCTCGGGCGTTCCCAACAAGACCAAGGTCGCCACCATCACCAAGGCGCAGGTCAGGGAGATCGCGGAGCTGAAAATGCCGGACCTCAACGCGGCAAGCGTAGAGGCCGCCATGAGCATGGTCGCAGGCACGGCGCGCAGCATGGGCGTCGTGGTGGGCGACTGAGGGGAGGAGAAGTTATGAAGCACGGCAAGAAATACCAGGACAGCAAAAAACTCATCGACTCCACCCGCCAGTACGACACGCGCGAGGGTCTGGACCTTCTGCTCCAGACCGCGAAGGCCAAGTTTGACGAATCCGTGGAAGTCCACGTCCGCCTGGGCGTCGACTCCCGCCATGCGGATCAGCAGGTCCGCGGCGCGGTCGTCCTGCCGCACGGCACGGGCAAGACCGTTCGCGTACTCGTGTTCGCCAAGGCCGACAAAGCGCGCGAAGCTTTGGAAGCGGGCGCGGATTTCGTGGGCGACGAGGACCTCGTCAAAAAGATCCAGACGGAAAACTGGTTCGGGTTTGACGTTTGCGTCGCCACGCCGGATATGATGGGCCTCGTCGGCCGCATCGGCCGCGTGCTCGGCCCCAAGGGCCTCATGCCCAACCCCAAGAGCGGCACCGTCACCATGGACGTCGCGAAGGCCGTCAAGGACATCAAAGCCGGCAAGGTGGAGTATCGCCTCGACAAGACCAACATCGTGCACTGCCCCGTCGGCAAGGTTTCCTTCGGCGCGGAAAAGCTGGAGGAAAACGTCAACACGCTGATGGAAGCCATCATCAAGGCAAAGCCGTCCGCCGCCAAGGGCACGTATTTGAAGAGCGTGGTGCTCTCCTCCACGATGGGTCCCGGCGTCAAGTTCAACCCCCTGCGCTTCAGCTAAAAGCGAAGGAACGTTGACAAAAACGCCGGAAGTGTGATATACTCCGTTCCGGTCACAAACCTTTTCGCCATAGACAGCAGGCGCGGCATGCCGCTTAATCTCCTGCCGAGGTGGAGCATCAAGCGTTTTTTAACGCGCTCTCTCTGTCTATTGGCAAAGGGAGCGCGTTTTTTATGGTTGTCGTCCGGTTTAGAGCAATCAGCCGGTAAAGCAATACAGTATGGAAAAGAAGGAGGTGAAACCATGGCAAACGTTCAAATCATCGAATTGAAGGCTGCCAAGGTCGCCGAAGTACAGGAAAAGCTCCAAAAGGCCAAGTCCGTGATCGTTTTTGATTACCGCGGCCTGACCGTGGAAGAGGTTACGGGGCTTCGTAACGAAATGCGCAAAGCGGGCGTCGAGTACCTGGTGCTCAAGAACGGCGTTGTGGAACGCGCAGCGAACCTTGCGGGGATCGACGCGTCCGTCAACGGCTTGCTCAAAGGGCCCAGCGCGTTCGCGATCGCGTATGAGGACGCGGTGGCTCCCGCCAAGATCCTCAAGGAATTCGTCAAGAAGGTCAAGAAATGCGCCATCAAGGGCGGCGTCGTGGAAGGCAAGGTGGAAAATGCGGACGTTATCAACGCGATCGCGGATCTGCCCTCCCGCGAAGTGCTCATCGCCCGCCTGCTGGGCAGCATGATGTCCCCCATATCCAGTCTCGCCATCGTGCTCGACCAGATCGCAAAGAAACAGGGCGGCGCAGAAGCCCCCGCTGCGGAATAATGCTGTCACCAGTATAACAGCCGCGTAACACAAAAATTTCAGTACAAAAAGGAGAAGTACCATGAATAAGGAGCAATTGATTGCCGATATCAAGGCGATGTCCGTGTTGGAGCTTTCCGAGCTCGTAAAGGCGCTTGAAGAGGAGTTCGGCGTATCCGCCGCCGCTACCGCCGTTGCCGTCGCCGGCCCCGCCGCCGTTGCGGAAGTTGCGGAAGAGAAGACCGAGTTCGACGCCATTTTGAAGGACGTCGGCGCCGAAAAGATCAAGGTCATCAAGGTCGTGCGCGAGCTGACCGGCCTTGGCCTCAAGGAAGCCAAGGACCTCGTGGACAACGCGCCCAAGCCCATCAAGGAAGGCGCTTCCAAGGAAGAGTGCGAGAAGATCGCCGCGGCCTTCAAGGAAGTCGGCGCGACCATCGAAATCAAATAAAGGGTTCAAGCCAACAAAAAAGCCTGCGGTTTTTCGCAGGCTTTTTTCATATGCTCGGTTATTTTAACCCGCCGGAGAAGCCGCGGCGCCGTCCGTCGTTGTCTCTGTCCCGGGGGAAGTGTCAGGGGAAGCGCCGGGGGAAGCGGCGGCGGTATCGGGCAGTATGGTGCCGTCGGGCAGTATGTAAGCCGTTCCGGTCTCGCCGCCCTCTGCGGTATACTCCACGACATATGCCTGCTGCGTGCCCTGCATGCCGTGCTTGATGCTTGTAATGGCCGCGCCGGGATACTGCGCCTGAAGCGCCGCCTTGATATCCGGCACGTCGCTTTCATTCACTACGGTACCCTCTGCGAAATCCGGGATCATGGCGCCCGCGTTCCCGCCGGTCCCATTCCCGCCCACATCCGCGGTGGTTCCGGGGCCGCCCGGGATATCCGGGGAAACGTCCGGGGTCAGGTCGGGCAGGAGGCTCGGCGTGTTCGCGGGCGGAGTTGTCGGCGCGCAGCCGGCCGCAGCGACAAGGAGCAGCACAAGCCCTATGCAGAAAATGCGTTTCATGGTTTTCCTCCTTTGATTACTGGCGCGCCTTTTAGGCACGCTGCGGGTTATCCCGCTGTTATTCGGGAATAGTATGCCCATACGCGCGTGAATGTAAACTTTTTAGGTCCGGCCGGAACCGCGGGGGTTTGATCTGCGTATTAGGGATGTACAAAGCAAGTTGCCCCGGCTGCAGCAGGGAAACAGGAGGAAGCATGGAAAAGAAAACAAGGTATCTGGCGCTTGCGCTTGCAGCCATCCTATTGTTCGCGCTCGGGTGCGCGGCCCCTCAGCCGATTGAAACGCCCGCGCCCATTGACGCCGCGCCCGTAAGCGCGGCGCCGCTCACAATGCCCGCGCTGGACCGGGCAAAGCCGCTTCTGGCGCCAGAGTATGACGGCGCGGACACAAAGAAAGCGGGGAGCGGCGTCAACGAGTTCACGCTCGCGCTGATGCGAAAGCTCTACAAAAAAGGGGAGAACATGGTCGTTTCCCCGTTCTCCGTCTGGCTGACGCTTGCGGCGCTCGCAAACGCCACGGACCAAAGCGCGCTGCCGCAGCTTCTGGAGGCTCTCGAAGTCGGGGACCTCACCGCGGAGGAACTCAACGCCTCCGTTTCCCGTATGCTGTATGAGCTGACCGGCAACGAAGGCGGAACATACAACCCGCTCGCCATCGCGAACGCGGTGTTTGTAGACGAATCCGTCACGCTCAAAAAGGAATTTGCGCAGCAGTTCCTGGATTATTACCGCGGCACGGCCATGCATGTGGATATGCAGAGCCCGGAAGCCATCAAGGCCATCAACGATTGGGCGAGCGAACACACGAACGGCCTCATCACGGATATCGTAAAGGAGATGCCTAAGGACGCCATTGTGGCTCTGGCCAACGCCATATATTTCAGCGACCGCTGGAAAGTGGAGTTTGACGAGGCGCAAACGCGGGATATGACGTTCCACGGCGCGCAGAAAGACGTTACCGTTCCCTTCATGCTGCGCGAAGGCGGCGCGATCCCCTACTATGAGGATGAAACGCTCCAGGCTGTCGACCTTGCGTTCAAAACCGGAAGCGGCATGTATATCCTCTTGCCTAAGGACGGCGACGCGGACGCGCTGATCGAAACGATGGACGCCGAGCGGTTTATAAACATCGTTTCAGATACAGAGCCCTCCACCGGCAAGCTTCTTTTGCCCAGATTCTCGCTCCGGTCGGACTTTACGTTAAACGACGCGCTAGAAGACCTGGGCGTGCCGCTCTTAAATCCCGCCGACCCCAAGCTGACGGGGCTGGTGGAAGAAACCGACGCGTTCATCAGCGCCTCATTGCACCAGGCGACGATCAACGTGGACGAAAAAGGCACCACAGCCGCCGCTGTAACGGTGGAAATTATGGAACGGACCTCCCTGCCGCTGCCCACCGAGCCGTTCTCCATGGTATGCGACAGACCCTTCGTGTTCATCCTGTACCGGTGGACGCCCGAAGGCGGGGAGCAGGCGCTCTTTACGGGCGTGGTGAACCAGCTTTAAGGAAAGCCTGAAAGCTTGTTCACACATCGTTCATCGGCATGCGGCCCTCCGCCATTTGCAAACCCCCTGCCGTTTTGCTATGCTATATCTGTCTATGAACTTAGCAACGGATGGAAGGGGGCGCGGCGGGAACGGGCAAGTCACTCCCGCTTAGCGGCAAAGGGTATGGAAAAGCCAACCTTGGAAGCGCTTTACGAGGCGCACGCCAGGACCGTTTACTGGGCGGCCTACGGCGTCTCGCGCGATGCGGAGGCGGCGGCGGACGCCGTACAGAACGCGTTTTTGAGCGCGCACCGCAATATGGAAACTTTAATTACCATGACAAACGAGCAGGCCCGCGCGTGGCTGTACCGCGTGGCGGTGAACAGCTCCATCGATATGCTCCGCCGCAACCGCCGCAGCATCCCCGTGGAAGATGCGGGGGTTTTGGAGCCGGATACGGCGCCTGGGCCGGAGGCGCAGGCCGAAAAAAACGAAACGCGCGCGGCAATCAAAAAGGCCTTGGACAATCTGCCCGAAAAATACCGGGAACCGCTGTTCCTCTACTATTTTGCGGAATTGGATTACCACCAGATCGCGGCATTGCTGCAAACGAGCGAAGGCACGCTCAAAAGCCGCATGTCCCGCGGACGCGATATGCTCAAAAACGAACTCAGGAAAGGGGGCGGGCTGTATGCGTAAAGGGAAAAATGACCGGGAGCCGGATATCGACCTGCTGCTGCGCGACGCGGCGGCAAAGGAAAACGACGCCCTGCCTCTTGAGGATTGGAAACGCCAGCTGTATAAGAAAATCGAAAGCGACGATCAGCCGCGGCGGGATGAGCCGCCTGAAGAGCTGCCCATAGCGGATGAGCTTGCGGCGCGCAGGCGCAAAAATATGCGCAGGTTCACGGTCGGCTTCTCCACCGTGGCGGCGGCGCTCCTCATCGTATTGGGAACGCGCCAGTACTGGCAGCAGAATTTAAGCGCGAAATCCGCGCCGGAGGAAATCCGCATGGCGGCGGAGGCTGCGCCCTATGACGCCGCCGCGCCTGCCGCGCCCGCGCCGTCCGAATCCGCTCTGCCCGAGGCGCTCTACGCAGCCCCCGAAGCGCCCGCTTTGGAGGCCCCCGCGGCAACCGAAGCGCCCGCGGCGGATACGAAGGACAAAGCCGCGCCCGCGCCGTCCGCGTCGGCGGACAGCGCCGCAGGGAGCGGCAAGGCGGATATGGGTATTATGTCGGGCCCCGTAGAGCTGACGCCCGAACAGCGGCAGGCGGTGGACGCCGTCAACGCCGCGCTGCCGGAGGAGCGGGGCCGGGTGGATGACGCCGCGGCGCTCGTCACGCTGCTGGAGGACGCCACGTTCACCGTCCGTCCGCTTTCCGGCGCGGAGGCGGTGGAAATCACCCGCGCCCGCATCTACTGGGTGGAGGCGGACCCCAGTGCGGAAAACGCGCCCGCCTACGCGGTGGACGCCGATACCTACGAGGTCCTGGGCGAGATCGTGAGAGGATAGCGCATGGAGCTGAAGCTTCTTGACGGGGAATTTTCCGTTTGCAGGCTGAACGGGCCGGAAGGGGTGGATTTTAGCGCCCCCTTCCTGTTTATCGGCAAAACGGACGAAGAGTTTTCCGTTGTGTGCCCCACGGAATACGCGCCGAAAACTGCCGCCGCCGCGGAGCACGGCTGGCGCGCCATGCGCATCTTGGGGGAGCTGGATTTTTCGCTTACCGGCATATTGGCCCGGCTTGCAGGGATACTCGCCCAGAACGACATCCCGATATTTGCGGTTTCCACCTACAATACGGATTATATTTTCATAAAAAGCGATACCCTTTTCCATGCTGTGGATTGTTTGCAGCAGGCAGGGCATCGCTTCGTTTCATGACAGGCAGGTCTAGGCCTGTTCCTCCTCCCCATAAGGCACAATATCGCCGCCGATAAAGTTCCGCCCCGCCGCGTTGCAGGCGGTCAGCACCGAATAGCCGCCCGCCGTGGGGTCCAGCACCCAGTCGCCTTCCTCCGTCACCGCCTGGATGAGCCGTGTCTGCAGGCCTATGGGCTTTGCGTGCGGGTGGCCTTTGGGCGCGGGCTCTCGCCATACGTCAGGCAGCGCATGGTCCCGCCATACCCCCTTGGCGCGCTTGGGGCGCTTCTGGAGCACCATAAGATATTCGGCGGTCCGCCGCGTGCGGTAGCCCATGCCGATGCGCCCTTTGTCCCATACGATCATATCCACGATCTCAAGCTTCGTATCCGCCATCCAGCACGGGATTCCCTCGCACAGGTGGAATTTGTCCACCCATAAAAACAGATGGCCGCTTTTTTTCAGTACCCGGTCGAACTCCGATAAAAAGTCGCGGATGAGCGGCTCCCGCATCTGCGGCAGCTTTGCCCGCCGCATGCCTCTTGAAACACCTTCGTTGCCGTAGCTGAGCTTGTCCAGTACCCCCCGGTACTGCGGGTCGAAAAACGCCGCGGAAATGCTTTCACCCTGAATTTCTCCCAGCAGAAACAGCCCGTCGGCGCAGTTGCGCCCACAGGGACGGATGCGGCTACCGGGAAACAACGGGGTAGAAACGGCCATAAAGATGTTCCTGCCTTGAAATTTGGGCAAATTCAGGGGTGGATTGAACTGGAATTAGGTAGATTCAGTTTATTGTACCATATAGTAGTCCCAACGCAATTATTTTTCCAATAAATGATTGGCGCGACGTTTGTCGAACGCCCGGGCGGGCGCGCGACAGGCCCCGTTTTTCACCGGACGGCGGGCCGAACGCCGCCGCGCTTGCAAAATTACGCCTGTTTGTGCTAAACTATGTTCCATACAGGCAATGCGATGACGGAGCCGGGCAGCCTTTTGCTGTGCATGGAAAGAGAACGCCGCCGGGGGGAAGGCCTCCCGCGCTGAAAGCGGCGTATGCGGCAGGGATGCGCCCCTTCTCTCCCGAGCATCCCCGGTGAAGCCCGTTAGGGTGCGTAGCCGGCGGCGGGTAAGCCCGATACAGCTTTTGAAAGGCTCCGTTTGCGGGGCGAATTTGGGTGGTACCACGGCAGCGCGCCGTCCCTTTCCGGGACGGCGCGCTTTTTGATTTCGTTTGGACAGGAAACACAAGGAGGAATGACCCATGCTCGAAACATTACAATCCATAGGCAAACAAGCCAGGGCGCGGTTGAACGAGGCGAAGGAGGAAAGCGATCTCGAAGCCCTCATGGTAAGCGTGCTCGGCCGCAACGGGACATTGACCGAGGTGCTGCGCACAATGGGCAAGCTGAGCAAAGACGCCCGCGCGGAGCTGGGGCAGGAGGCCAACCGTTTGAAGCGGGAGCTGGAAACGGCGATATCGGACAAGCGCGCCTCCATCGCCGCGGCGGAAAAGGAGCTGCGCTTTGCGCGCGAAACGCTGGACATCACCGAACCCGGCAAGCGCATATTGCCGCGCGGCAGGCTCCACCCCATGACGCAGACCTACCGCGAGATACGCGACGCGCTCATCGGCATGGGTTTTATCACGTTCGACGGCCCGGAGGTGGAGCTGGACGAGTACAATTTCGAGCTGCCCAACATGCCCCCGGACCATCCCGCCCGGGACATGCAGGACACGTTCTATATCAACGACCGCGTGGTGCTTAGGACACATACCACCAACTGCGAGCCGAGGGCGCTTCTGACCATGAAGCCGCCGTTCCGCGTCGTCATCCCCGGCCGCTGCTTCCGTGTGGACGAGGTGGACGCGAGCCACTCCCCCATATTCATGCAGATGGAGGGCCTGGTGGTGGACAAAAACATCACCCTGGCGGATTTGAAGGGCACCCTGGAGGCGTTCGTACACGCCGTGTTCGGCGAGGACGTCAAAACAAGGTTCCGCCCGAGCTACTTCCCGTTCACGGAGCCTTCCGCGGAGCTTGACATCTCCTGCACCATATGCGGCGGCAAGGGCTGCCGCGTGTGCAAGCACACCGGCTGGCTGGAGATTTTGGGCTGCGGCGTCACCAACCCGCACGAGATCGAAAACTGCGGCCTGGACCCGCACGAGTGGAGCGCGTTCGCGTTCGGTCTGGGCGTGGACCGCGTGACGAGCCTGAAATACGGCATCACCGACATCCGGCTGGAGTATGAGAACGACGCGCGCTTCCTGGGGCAGTTCTAGCTTAATGAATAATTAATAATGGATCATGAATAATTGCGGAGGAAATTCCCGAAAGGGAATTTCTCTGAATCCTTAATTGGGAGGAATGGATTATGAAATTGCCTTTGAAATGGCTCAAGGAATACATCGAATACGACGTGACCCACGAGGAATTCGTGGAAAAAATGATGTGGCGCGGCTTCGAGGTGGCGGATATCCTGCCCGAACTGCCGGACGTCTCCGGCGTGGTGACCGGCCGCGTGGTAAAAGTGATGGCGCACCCCAACGCGGAAAAGCTGCATGTCTGCACCGTGGACGCGGGCGAAGGGGCTTTGCGCACCATCGTCTGCGGCGCGCCCAACGTATACGAGGGCATGGTGGCGCCCGCGGCGCTGCCGGGGGCGACATTGCCCGGCGGCGTCACCATTTCCCCCACCGTCATGCGCGGGGTGGAAAGCGCGGGCATGCTTTGCTCCGGCAAGGAACTTGGGCTGACGGACGCGGATTACCCCGGCAGCGAGGTCCACGGGCTGCTGGATATAAAGGGCGGCCGCACGCCGGGCGAACCCATCGCCAAAGCGCTGGGATTAAACGACGTGGTGTTCAATATCGAGCTGACGCCCAACCGGCCGGATTGCCAGAGCATCATAGGCATGTGCCGGGAGGTCGCGGCGGCGCTCGATAAGCCGTTCAAGGAGCCAGGGATCAAAAAGGTCAAGGGCAGAGGCCGCGCGGAGGAATACGCGAAGGTGACGGTGCTGAACACCGAGCTTTGCCCGCGCTACGCGGCGCGCGTGGTGACGGATATCAAGATCGCGCCCTCCCCCGCCTGGATGCAGAAGAAGCTCCGGAGCGTGGGACTTAGGCCCATCAACAACATCGTGGATATCACGAACTACGTCATGGTGGAATACGGCCATCCCATGCACGCGTTCGATCTCGCCTGCGTGGCGGACGCGCACATCGTCGTACGTAACGCGTACGAAAACGAGACCGTGCGGACGCTGGACAGCAAGGACAGGCCCGTGGACCCCTCCATGCTCTTGATCGCGGACCCGCAGAAGGGTGTCGGCATCGCGGGCGTCATGGGCGGGGAAAATTCCGAAATCAAGCCGGAAACAAAGGCCGTGCTGTTTGAAAGCGCCGTATTCAAAAACAGCAACATCCGTGCCACCGCGAGGAAATTAAGGCACATGACGGACGCCGCCGCCCGCTTCATCAAGGGCGTGGAGCCGGTGAACGCCGGGCTTGCTTTAGACCGCGCCATCGAGCTGGTGGAAGAGCTGGAGGCCGGGCGCGTGGTGGGCGACGTTATAGACGTTTGCGCCGCAAACCTTACGAACCGCGAAGTCGATATCGACGCCGCGCATGTCAACCGTATACTAAACACCGCATTCACCGGCAAGGAAATGGCGGATATGCTTGCTACGATCAACATCTCCTCCACGCCGCGCGGGGAAAAGCTGCGCGTGAGCGTGCCGCATTACCGCACGGATATCGAAAGCGGCATCGAGGCGGATTGGGATATCGCGGAGGAGGTCGCCCGCATCTACGGGTATTACAACATCGCGCCCACGCTGATGCGCGGGGATACGTTCCGCGGCAGGCTGACCCCGGCGTTTAAGATGGACGACGCCGTCAAGGATAGCCTTGTCGCCCTCGGCGCGTATGAAATGTATAATTACAACTTCACCGGCCCCGCGGCGCTCGACGCGCTGCGCCTCCCGGAAGGGGATGAAAAGCGCAAGGCCGTGCGCATACTGAACCCCTTTGGCGAGGATCAGAGCCTCATGCGCACCACGCTTTTGACCGGCATGCTCAAATCCGCCGCACTGAACATCAACCGCCGCACCGCGCAGGGCCGCTTCTTTGAGGTGGGCAACGTCCATATCGATAACAGCGACGTGCTGGCCGAGGAGCGCAAGATGGCGGGCCTCTTATTCATAGGCGAAGGGGAGGACTTCTTCACGCTCAAGGGCGCCATAGAGCAGCTTCTTGAGGTATTGGGCATTCCGGCCGTCCGCTTCGTGCGCGGCGGCGGCGCGTACCTGCACCCCGGCCGCGCGGCGCTGGTGTATTCCGGCGGTACGCTGTTGGGCGAGCTTGGCGAGGTCCACCCGGACACCGCCGCCGCGTTCGGTATCGACGCCCGCGTCTACGCGGCGGAACTTTCCTTCGCTTCCCTGTTCGCGCTTTCCGGCCGCGCCCGCACCTACAAGGCGCTGCCGCGCTACCCCGTGGTGCAGCGCGATCTCGCGGTGCTCGCGGAAGAAAGCGTGGCGGCGGAAACATTGAAAACCGCAATCGAAAAGGCGGAAGGCCTGCCCGCAGGCGTACTGGTTGAAAGCGTGCAGCTATTCGACGTATTCCGCGGTGGCGCGGTACCCGCGGGCAAAAAGAGCATGGCCTATTCCTTCACGCTGCGCGCGGAGGACAGGACATTGAACGACGAGGATATTACGGCCTCCGTCAAGGCGATACTTGCTTCGCTGGATGCGGCGGGCGGGAAGCTCAGGGAATGAATATTTGCGGCAGAAATTCCTGACGGAATTTCATTCAAGCAATAAGACGAAAGGCTCCGCTTTCTGTTCAAGAAAATGCGGAGCCTTTTGCAGGTTCTATTTATTCCAAACAGCTCTTACGTTAAATTTTCCGGTTCATAAGCGATGGAATACTTCGGCGGCGGAAAATCGTCCGGCAGGATGGTCTCATCCCCATCCTTCAGCTTTGAAAGCACGGTGAACCCCCATTCGAAGTCGGAGCGTTTGACCAGCATCCTGCAATCGTCGGCAACGATCCCTTTCTTGCTACTCTCCGCTCCGGCCGTCCACCTATCGTCTACATCAAAGGAAAGATAAAAGATATCATCGCCAAGATACTGGGACGCGCTCAAATAATACTCCGGGTATTCCAGATCGCTTGGATAGATATAATACATGCCGTCTCTGCAAATGATCGTCCCGTCTTCTTCGTCCCCGTAGTTCGCGCTTGCATTCGGAATATCTATGCCAATGATATTGCGGATGAGTGCGGATGCTTTTTCAGAAGAAAGGACCGCTTCGGCGCCATACTTGAGCGCCCCCTCATCGGACGCCAGCTGATAGTAATGATAAAGGATGTAAAGGATATCCTGCTTTTCAAGTTCATCGGGGTTAAAATAGGTACCAATGTAGGAAAGCCTGCAGGCAAGATCGTTGAGCTTCTTACTTTCTTCGTTGCCTATTTTCTGTTGCCTGACATCCTTTTCCATACTTTGCTTCAGCCATGTTACGGTGCGCGCATTGATATCCTGTTGCTCATCATCCGTCGTTTTAATTGGCAGGGCGGGAGACACAGGAGGGGCAGGCGTGGTTAGAACGGGCTTGGAGGTCGAAGCGGGAACAGTCATATCAGGCTGTGCAGCGCATCCTGTTGTGGCGCAGACAAACAAAACAGCACATACCAAAGCGCAGACTTTGTGATGCAGTTTCATATAGTTGTTCCCTTCCAATGCTGTTATGATATGAGTTTATTGAAACACTTCCTCATAATAATGTCAATTACCACCAGAACTCCTTTTGGACGCTCCGCTTTCTGTACAAGGAACGCGGAGCCTTTGT
>DATMXR010000285.1:0-13792 GCA_035561315.1 Feifaniaceae bacterium | reverse complement strand
ACATAATACCACTGAAAAGACGAAGGAAGTGCAATGGATACACAAATAAAATACAACTTTGTTTTTTATCCCGGGCATGTTGTATTTTGCCGGGATATCCGGTATACTGGTGGGAGCAAGACGGAACGGCGTTCTTTTGTTCTTTTACGGAATCCAAGTTCTTCAAAGCGGGAGAGTCAATTTGACGAAAAACGGCACAAAATATATGCGCCTTGCGGCATCCGTCCGCGCGCTTCTGGAATCCGGGGAGTTCCGCCGGGGAGACAGGCTGTATTCCGAGCACGCGCTGTGCATGAAATTCCACGTCAGCCGCCAGACGGTGCGCCAGGCGTTAAAAGAGCTGGAATCGGAAGGCCTGATCGAGCGCAGGCGGGGCAGCGGCACGTATATCGCGCAGGACATGCAGCCGGAAAGAACGCCCACCATGTCCATAGGCATTATCAGCTCCTATCTGGACGATTATATTTTTCCCACACAGACCAAGGGCGTGGAGCGCGTGCTCAGCGAGCACGGGTACAGCATGCACCTGGGCATCACGTACGACAAAACATACAACGAGGCCAAGCACCTGCGCGCCATGCTGGAAAAGGATGTGGACGGCGTGCTGGTGGAACCCGCGAAGAGCGCGCTGCCCCATGTGAACGCGGCGTATTATGAGGAGTTCATGCGCAGGGGGATCCCTGTCTTGCAGGTCAACGCCTTCGTGAAAGACGTTGCGCTTCCCTGTGTCGCGGTGGACGATGAAAAGGGCGGCTATCTTGCGTGCATGCACCTCATCCGGATGGGGCACAGGCGCATCGGCGGCATATTCAAGCATGACGACCACCAGGGCCATCTTCGGTATCAGGGGTTCATGAAGGCGCTCGCGGAGCACGACCTGCTGCAGAACGAGGAGCATGTCTACTGGTATTCCACCGAGGACAGGGAAACGATATTCGCCATGAAGGACCCGCAGCTTCTTGTCCGCGTGTCCGGCTGCACCGCGGTGTTCTGCTACAACGACCAGGTGGCGCTCGCACTCATCGAGCAGCTCCGCCAGAGCGGCAAGCAGATTCCCAAGGACGTATCCGTCATAGGGTACGACGATTCCCACCTCGCCGCCGTATGCGTTCCGGCGCTTACGTCCATCGTGCATCCGGGGCAGGCGCTGGGTGAGCTTGCGGCGCGGCAGCTGCTGAGGATGATCGCGGAGCCCGGATTTGCCGGAGGCCATCTGTTTGAGCCGCGTCTGGTGGAGCGGGAATCGGTCCGGCGGCTGCCGGAAGAAAGCTAGCGTTTTTATTTGCAATAATCTTACAGGAGGGTCAATCGAATGAAAAAATACGCCATAGGGGTCGATTTCGGCACGCTGTCCGGCAGGGCGCTCATCGTGGACGTTACGACGGGGGAGGAGCTTTCGGACAGCACGCTTGAATACGCGCACGCGGTCATGGACGAGCGGCTGCCCGGCGGCGCGCGTCTGGGGCACGATTGGGCGCTGCAGCACCCGCGGGATTATCTGGAAGTGTTCCAGAAGACCGTGCCGGAGGTCCTCAAAAAAAGCGGCGTTGACGCGAAGGACGTCATAGGCGTGGGCGTGGATTTTACCGCCTGCACCGTGCTGCCCGTCAAAAAGGACGGCACGCCGCTGTGCTTTTTGACGGAATATGAAAATACGCCGCACGCCTACATCAAGCTGTGGAAGCATCACGCCGCGCAGGATGAGGCGAACAGGCTCAACAAAATCGCGGGGGAGCGCGGGGAAAGTTTCTTAAAGCGCTACGGCGGCAAAATTTCCTCGGAATGGCTGTTCCCGAAGATCTGGCAGACGCTCAACGAAGCGCCGGAAATCTACGAAGCGGCGGATTACTTTATCGAGGCCGCGGACTGGGTTGTTTGGCAGCTGACGGGCAGACAGACGCGCAACGCCTGCACGGCGGGGTATAAAGGCATGTGGCATAAGCGCCTGGGCTACCCTTCGCCGGAATTTTTTAAGGCGCTGGACCCGCGCATGGAACATGTCGTGGAGGAAAAGCTCAACTGCCCGGTTTCCCCGCTGGGCGTAAAGGCGGGGGAACTTACGGAGGAAGCAGCGGCGCTCACCGGCCTTTTGCCCGGCACGGCCGTGGCGGTGGCCAACGTGGACGCGCATGTCACCGTCCCCGCCTGCAAGATCGCGGGCCCCGGCAAAATGCTCGCCATTATGGGCACCTCCACCTGCCATATGATGGTGGGGACGGAGGAAAAAGAAGTCCCCGGCATGTGCGGCGTGGTGGAGGACGGCATACTGCCCGGCTACTTCGGCTACGAGGCGGGGCAGTCCTGCGTGGGCGACCATTTCGCCTGGTTCGTGGAAAACTGCTGCCCGGCTTCCTATATGGAGGAAGCTCAAAACAGGGGCATATCCGTACACCAGCTATTGACCGAAAAGGCGCAAACGCTCAAGGCCGGCGAAAGCGGCCTCGTTGCGCTGGACTGGTGGAACGGCAACCGCTCGGTGCTTGTTGACGTGGATTTAACCGGCGTGATGCTGGGCATGACGCTTGCCACAAAGCCGGAGGAGATGTACCGCGCGCTAATCGAAGCGACCGCCTACGGCACCCGAAAGATCGTGGAGACCTTCCGCGAAAGCGGCGTGGAAGTAAACGAGTTCATCGCCTCCGGCGGTATTTCCCAGAAAAATCCCATGGCCATGCAGATTTACGCGGACGTACTGGGCATTCCCATCCGCATCGGCGGCAGCGCGCAGGGCCCGGCGCTGGGCTCCGCGATATTCGGCGCGGTGGCCGCGGGCAGGGAAAAAGGCGGGTACGACAGCGTGTTTGAAGCGGCGGGGGTCATGGGCAAGCTAAAGGATACGGTGTACGCGCCCATACCCGAGAACGTCCGGGTATATGACGAGCTGTACGCGGAATATGACCTGCTGCACGATTATTTCGGCCGCGGCGCCAACGACGCCATGAAGCGCCTGAAAGCCATCCGCAGCCGCGCAACGGCTTTATAAGGAGCCCTCAAAGTATATCGCGCTTTCGGACGGAAAAGATTGGATGCCGTTCTTAAATCAAACGACCGCGGCAAAGGCAGTGCATAGTACACTGCCTTTGTTCTTTAGGTTGAGTTGATTTAGCCTATGAATCCAGCTATGGTGCAAGGGGTAATAAGCCGCCAGCTGTTTCCCGAAGGGCGGCTTCTTTCCAGCAAAACGCGCGCAATTGCGGCATGCTGTGCCGCTTGACAACATAACATGGGAGCATTATCATTAGTTAGTCAATCTAAGTATTGCGGGGAGGGCCAAACGTTTGGATGAGTTTTCGGCGCACCTGAATGAACTGTTCGTCGATACGTTCCGCAACATTCTCAAGGTGGAGGAAAAGACGCTTGAGAGCAGCGTCATAAACCTCACCATAGGCGAGCTGCACCTGATCGAATCCGTGGGCAAATTTCAGGAAAGCGGAAGAACCATAAGCTCCATCGCGGAGGATATGCGCATTACGCTGCCCTCGGTGACGGTGGCGATCAACAAGCTTGCGGCAAAGGGCTATGTGGAAAAGGTGCGCGGGGAAGCGGACAGCCGGACGGTATACGTCAAGCTGACCAAAAGCGGTAAAAAGGCGGACGCCGCCCACCGTTACTTCCATGAAAACATGGTCAGATCGGTCCTTCGCGAAATGAACGAGGAAGAGAAGCATGCGCTGATGAAGGGCGTCATGAAGCTCAACGCGTTCTTCAAGGGCAAGATTAACACTGCGGAGGCATAAATGAGCTTTTCAATATGCGGCACCGGCAGCGCGTACCCCAAGCGCGTTGTGACAAACGGCGAGCTTTCCGCCATGGTGGATACATCGGACGAATGGATCCGCACCCGCACGGGCGTACGGGAACGCCGCGTGCTGACCGACGAGACGATCACCGATATCGCGCTTACGGCCGCGAAGCGCGCGCTTGAAGACGCGGGCGTAAGCCCGAAGGAGCTTGACCTGATACTCTGCGCCACCATACGCAACGAGTACATCACCCCCACGATGGCCTGCATGCTGCAAAAGGAGCTGGGGGCGAACTGCCCCGCAATGGATATCAACGCCGCGTGCTCCGGCTTTTTGTATGCGCTGGACGTGGCGGACGGCTACTTCGCAAGAAAGCGCGTAAAAAAAGTGCTGGTCGTCGCGGCGGAGGCCATGAGCAAAATGGCGGACTGGACGGACAGGGCGACCTGCGTGCTGTTCGGGGACGCGGCGGGCGCGGCCGTCCTGGGGGAGGGAGAGGACCTTCTTTCCCTGAAGGTCACGGCAAGCGGCAACGACGAGCATCTTTTCATCCCCAATGTGCAGGGCAACAGCCCGTTTTCCAACCGGCCGAAGCGCGACCCGTATGTGTATATGAACGGGCAGGAGGTATACAAGTTCGCCGTATCCTCCATCTGCCGGGACCTTGCCGCCGTGATATCCGCGGCGGGCCTGCTGCAGGAGCAGATTCAACATGTCCTGCCGCACCAGGCGAACAGCCGCATCATCGAGGCGGCAAAAGGGCGGCTTAAGATCCCGGCGGACCGGTACCACATGAACATTGCGCGCTTTGGCAACACCTCCGCCGCGAGCATTCCGGTGCTGATGGATGAACTGAACCGCGCGGGGGCATTCAAAAAGGGCGAATATCTGGCCTTAAGCGCATTCGGCGGGGGCTTTACCACAGGGGCCTGCGTCCTGCGCTGGTGCAAAGGGCAATAAAATTTCAGGAGGCATTATTCGTATGATCTTCGAAAAAATCGTGAAAATCCTTAGGGACTATAAGGACATCGAGGCGGAAAGCATTGCGCCGGACACCACGTTTGAGGAGCTGGGCTTAGATTCGCTCGACCGCGTGGAGCTCGCTATGAGCGTGGAGGAGGCGTTTTCCATCCAGCTGGAGCTGACCGAATCCATGCGCACCGTGCAGGGGCTCGTCGACGCCATCGAGGAACAGCTGAAAGCCGGGGAGAAAAACGCATGAAGACCCCGCTGTGCGGCCTTCTGGGCATAGAATACCCTGTGCTGCAGGGCGGTATGGCCTGGGTGGCGGACGCTTCTTTAGCTTCCGCCGTCAGCAACGGGGGCGGTCTCGGCATCGTTTCCGCCATGAATGCGGACGCGGACTGGCTGCGCAATGAGATCCGCAAGACCCGCGCGCAAACGGCCAAACCCTTCGGCGTGAACATCATGCTGATGAGCCCGTATGTGGAAGAAGTGGCGCAGGTGGTCATCGACGAACGCGTGCCGGTGGTGACGACGGGCGCCGGCAACCCTTCCCGGTTTATGGGCGCGTGGATCGACGCGGGCATCAAGGTCGTTCCCGTGGTGCCCTCCACCGCGGTCGCCAAGCTTGTCGCGCGCAGCGGCGCAAGCGTCGTGATCGCGGAAGGCGGCGAAAGCGGCGGCCATGTGGGGGACTTAACCACCATGGCGCTCGTTCCCCAGGTGTGCGACGCGGTGGAAATTCCCGTCATCGCGGCGGGCGGCATCGCGGACGGGCGCGGCGTCGCGGCGGCGTTCATGCTGGGCGCGGTGGGCGTGCAGCTCGGCACCCGGTTCCTTGTGGCCAACGAATGCACGATCCACCAAAACTACAAGGACCGTATCCTGCAGGCCAGGGATATCGATACCGCCACGGCGGGCAAGCGCCTGGGCCACCCCGTGCGCGCCATCAAAAACCAGTTCATGCGGGAATTCATCCGCCGCGAATACGACAGCTCCGTCACGAACGAGGAGCTGGAGAAGTACGGCGCGGGCGCGCTGCGCCTTGCCGCCCGCGAGGGCGATATGAAAAACGGCAGCGTCATGGCGGGGCAAGTTGCCGCCCTGGTAAACCGCGAGCAGCCCGCGTGCGAAATCATACGGGAGCTCGTCGACGAAGCGGAAACGCTGCTGAAAGGAGCCTGCAAATGGGCGCAATAGCCTTTCTGTTCGCGGGGCAGGGCGCGCAGTACCCCGGCATGGGGGAAGAGCTTTTTAAAAGCTCCGAAGCGGCCCGCGCCGTGTTCGCCGCGGCGGACGGCTTCCGCCCCGGCACAAGCGCGCAGTGCTTTGCCGGGACGAAGGAGGAATTGGGCCGGACGGCCAACACGCAGCCCTGCGTATTTTCGGTGGATCTGGCGGCGGCCTGCGCGCTGCGGGAGGCGGAAATCGTTCCGGAGGCCGTATGCGGCTTTTCCCTGGGCGAGGTAGCGGCGCTCACATTCGCGGGCGCGTTCTCCCATGCGGACGGGTTCCGCCTTGTGTGCGGGCGCGCGCAGGCGATGCAGCGGGCGGCGGAGCAAACGGGCGGCGGCATGGCCGCGGTATTAAAGCTCACGAACGAACAGGTGGAGACGCTGTGCGTTTCCCATCCGGGCGTGTATCCCGTCAATTACAATTGCCCCGGCCAGCTGGTGGCGGCGGGCGAACAGAATGCGCTTGCCTCGTTTTGCGCGGCGGCGCAGGCGGCGGGCGGAAGGAGCATGCCCCTTGCGGTGAACGGCGCGTTCCATTCCCCCTATATGGCGGAAGCGGCGGAGGAGTTTTTTCAGCTATTATCCGATTTTTCTTTTCAGACACCCTCCTGCCCCGTATACGCCAACGCGACGGCTTCGCCCTACGCCCCGCCCTACCGAAATCTGCTTGCGCGGCAGATCGCCTCTCCCGTATTTTTTGAACGGTCCGTGCGCGCCATGGCGGAAACCGGTATCGATACGTTTGTGGAGGTCGGCCCCGGGAAGACGCTGGCGGGCCTCGTCAAAAAGATACTGCCCGGGGCCAAGGTCTATAACGTACAGGACGAAGCGGGCCTTATGGAAACCATACGGGCGCTCAAAGGAGGAAACGCATGCTAAAGGAAAAGACCGCGCTCGTCACGGGCGCATCCCGCGGCATAGGCCGCGCCATCGCGCTCGCGCTCGCGAAGGAGGGCGCGGATATCGCGCTTGTATACGCGGGCAACGCCGCGGCCGCGGCGGAGGCGCGGGGACAGGTGCGCGCTTTGGGCGTGAAGGCGGAAAGCTTCCAGTGCGACGTGGCGGACCACGCCGCCGTAAAGGAGCTTGTAGCCTCCGTGCTGTCCGCGTTCGGGTCGATCGATATCCTGGTGAACAACGCGGGCATCACGCGGGACGGCTTGCTTCTGACTATGAAGGAAGCGGACTACGACGCGGTGCTGGATACCAATTTGAAGGGCGCGTACAACACCATCAGGCATGTCGCGCCGCATCTGATCAAAAAGCGCAGCGGAAGAATCATCAACATTTCTTCCGTCGCGGGGCTCACAGGAAACGCCGGGCAGGTCAATTACGCCGCGGCCAAGGCGGGGTTGATCGGCCTCACGAAATCCGTCGCCAGGGAGCTTGCCGCCCGAAACATCACCTGCAACGCCGTGGCGCCGGGATTTATTGAGACGGATATGACCGGCGCGCTTCCGGAGCAGGCGCAGCGCGCGCTCCTCGACGCCATCCCGTTAAAACGCATGGGCAAAGCGGAGGACGTCGCCGGGCTTGTGGCGTTCCTCGCAGGCCCCGCCGCCGCGTACGTCACCGGGGAGGTCATCCGCGTGGACGGCGGCCTGGCCATGTAACGTTCACGTACGTTCAGCTTCCCGCAATGGATTGGAGGAGCAATATTATGAGAAGAGTCGTTATTACCGGCATGGGAATCATATCCCCCGTCGGCAACACGCTGGACGCGTTCTGGGACAGTCTGTCCCATGGCGTTTGCGGCATCGATTACATTACAAAGTTCGACACGGAACCGTTAAAGGTCAAAATCGCGGCGGAGGTCAAGGATTTTGACGCCGCGCGATACATGGAAAAGGGCGAGGCGAGAAAGACGGACCTCTACGCCCAGTACGCGATTGCGGCGGCGGAGGAGGCCATGCGGCAAAGCGGGCTTACGGTTTTAGACCCGTTCCGCTTCGGCGTATACGTCGGCTCCGGCATCGGCGGCATGGAAACGTTCATGAATGAATGCCGGAAGCTCTTCGAGCAGGGCCCGCGCCGCGTTTCCCCGCATTTTATCCCGATGATGATCGCGAACATCGCCGCGGGCAGCATCGCCATGAAGTACCGGGCCATGGGCCCCTGCCTGCCGGTGGTCACCGCCTGCGCCACGTCCTCCCACGCCATAGGCGAGGCGTTCCGCGCCATCAGGCACGGCTATGCGGACGCGATTTTGGCGGGCGGCGCGGAAGCGGCGCTCAATCCTTTGGGTATCGCCGGGTTTTCCAACTGCATGGCGCTTTCCACCCGCAACGAACCGAAAGACAGTTCCATTCCCTTTGACAGGCGCAGGGACGGCTTTGTCATGGGAGAAGGCGCGGGCATTCTGGCGCTGGAGGAATACGAACACGCCAGGGCGCGCGGCGCAAAAATATACGCCGAGGTCGCGGGCTACGGCAACACGTGCGACGCGTACCATGTCACGGCGCCGCACCCGGAATCGCTGGCCGCGGCGCAGGCGATCCGCTTAGGTATGCAGGAGGCGGGCTTAAAGCCGGAGGACGCAAAACATATGTACATCAACGCGCACGGCACCAGCACCCCGCTCAACGATAAGGCGGAGACGCTGGCCATCAAGCTGGCGCTGGAGGAACATGCCGGGGACGTCATGGTAAGCTCCACCAAATCCATGACGGGGCATATGCTGGGCGCGGCGGGCGCGGCGGAGGCGATCGCCTCCGCCATGGCGCTCCACACCGGCGTCATACCGCCCACAATCGGCTACAAGGAGCCGGACGAGGCGTGCGACCTCGACGTCGTGCCCAACACGCCGCGCAAGGCGGACCCGAAGTACGCGCTTTCGCTCTCCCTGGGCTTTGGCGGGCATAACGCCTGCGTCGCGCTCAAAAAACCGGAGGAACAGCTATGAACTTAAAGAGCATCAGGGAACTGGTGAGGCTGCTGGAACACTCCGACCTGACGGTGCTGGAGGTCTCGGAAGCGGATACCAAAATTCATCTGGAAAAGAACCCCGCGCCGCAGCGGGCGCAGGGGCTGCCGGTACAGAAATTCCCGCAGCCGGAGGCTCCGGCGGCTAAAGCCCCGGACGGCGCGGTGGATTTCAACAACATCGTCGAAATCAAATCCCCCATGGTGGGCGTGTATTATTCCGCGCCCGCGCCGGACGCGAAGCCCTTCGTTACGGTGGGTTCCAAGGTCAAAAAAGGGGATGTGCTGTGCGTGATCGAGGCGATGAAGCTCATGAACGAGATCACCGCCGAGGTGGACGGCGAGATCGTGGACGTCTGCGTGGAAAACGGCCAGGTGGTGGAGTACGCGCAGATCCTCTTTAAGGTGTTTTAACAGGGGGCGGAATATGGACAGAAAAGAACTCAGGACAATACTGCCGCACAGGGAACCCATGCTGCTTGTGGACGAGGCGGAACTCGTTTCGGATACCCGGTCCAGGGGAAGTTATTTTGTGCGCGGGGACGAGTGGTTTTTGCAGGGGCATTTTCCGGGCAATCCGGTGGTGCCCGGCGTGATACTGTGCGAGATTCTGGCCCAGGCGTCCTGCGTGCTGGTCGCGTCAAAAATCAAAGGCACGACGCCGTATTTTACGGGCCTCAACCGCGTGCGCTTCAAGCGCAAGGTGGCGCCGGGGGACACCATTGAGATCGAGAGCGTGCTGGTCAGGGAAAAAACGCCCTTCTATTTTGCGGAGGCGACGGGCTATGTTTCCGGCGAGGCCGCGGTCAGCGCGGAATTCTCCTTTATGCTGGAACAGCAGGGGGAGTGAAGGCGTGTTTACAAAAATATTGATCGCCAACCGCGGGGAGATTGCCGTGCGCGTCATCCGCGCCTGCAAGGAAATGGGCATTTCCACCGTCGCCGTGTTTTCGGAGGCGGACAGGGACGCCCTGCATGTCAATCTTGCGGATGAAAGCATCTGCATCGGCGCGCCGCGCGCGAAGGACAGCTACCTGAACATGTCCGCCATACTTTCCGCCGCGGTCGTCACGGGAGCGGAGGCCATACATCCCGGCTACGGCCTGCTTTCCGAAAACGCGCGGTTCGCGGAGCTTTGCGCTTCCTGCGGCATCGCGTTTATCGGCCCTTCCGCCGAAGTCATCTCCAAAATGGGCGATAAAAACGCGGCGCGGCAGGCCATGATCGCGGCCAAAGTGCCCGTGATCCCCGGAAGCGAAGTGCTGGGCTCATTGGAACAGGCGCAAAAGGAGGCGGAGCGCGTCGGCTACCCGCTTTTAATCAAAGCGCGCGCGGGCGGCGGCGGGCGGGGAATCCGGCTGGCGGAAAAAAGGGAGCAGCTCGAAAAGGAGTTCCGCGCCGCTTCCATGGAAGCGGAAAGCGCGTTCGGGGACGGCGCCCTTTACCTGGAAAAATACCTGTTCCCCGTCAAGCATGTGGAAATGCAGTTGATTTGCGACAAGCACGGCAACGCCGTGTGTTTGGGCGAGCGGGAATGCTCCGTGCAGCGGAAAAACCAGAAGCTGATCGAAGAAAGCCCCTCCCCCGCGGTGGACGGGGCGCTCCGCGCCAAAATGATGGAGACCTCCGTCCGCGCGGCGAAGGCGGCGGGGTACGAAAACGCCGGGACGATCGAATACCTCCTGGACCGGGACGGCAATTATTATTTTATGGAAATGAATACCCGCCTTCAGGTGGAGCATCCGGTCACGGAAATGGTCACGGGCATAGACCTCGTCAAATGGCAGATCCGCGTGGCGGCGGGCCTGCCGCTGCAGTTTACGCAGGAGGAGATCGGGCTTTCGGGCTGCGCCATAGAGTGCCGCATCAACGCGGAGGACCCCATGCACGATTTCAGGCCCTCCTGCGGCAGGGTGACGCTTCTGCACATCCCCGGCGGCCCATGGGTGCGTTTCGATACGGCGCTGTATCAGGATTACGTGGTGCCGCCGTATTACGACAGCATGATCGCCAAGCTGATCGTCCACGCGAAAACGCGGGAGGAAGCTATCCGCAAGATGCAGGCCGCGCTTTGCGAGCTTGTGATAGAGGGCGTGTCCCACAACAGCGAGCTGCAGATGGAGATACTGCTTGACGAGCGTTTTTTAACGGGCGTCTACACCACCGATTTTATGGCGAACAGGGGGTAGCGCATGCTCAAAAAGGACTTATTCAAAAAACCGAAGAACCCGCTTGAAACCGGCGAGCCCGCGCAGGAAGCGAAAAGGCCCGCGATCCCGGACGAACTCTGCGTCAAATGCGGCCGCTGCAACGCCACGCTGTTTCAAAGCGAGTGGAACTACAACCACAAGGTCTGCCCGCGCTGCGGCGCGTACTCGAGATTGGGCGCGCGGGAGCGCATCGAACTTGTCTGCGACCCGAATTCGTTTGAGGAGGCGTTTGCCGGCCTTGTTTCAAACGACCCGCTGCGCTTTCCCGGCTACGAGGGGAAGCTTAGTAAGGCCAGGGAGGAAAGCGGGGAGGAGGAGGCCGTCGTCTGCGGCACCGCGTTGATCGGCGGGCTTCCGGCCGCCCTTTTCGTCATGGAACCCGGCTTCATGCTCGGCTCCATGGGCACGGCGCTCGGGGAGAAGGTGGCGCTTTTGTTTGAGCTTGCGGCGCAGAAGGGGCTGCCGGTCATCGGCTTCACGGTCTCCGGCGGCGCGCGCATGCAGGAGGGCATCCTATCTTTAATGCAGATGGCGAAGACCAGCGGGGCGGTCAAGCTGCACAGCGACGGAGGCAACCTCTACGTCTGTGTGCTGACGGATCCTACGACGGGCGGCGTGACCGCGAGCTTTGCCATGCAGGCGGACATCATACTTTCCGAGCCCGGGGCGCTTATCGGCTTTGCCGGGCCGCGCGTCATCGAGCAGACCATACGCCAGAAGCTGCCCGAAGGCTTCCAGCGCGCGGAGTTCCTGCTGGAAAAGGGCTTTGTGGACGGCATCGTGGAGCGCAAAGAGTTAAGGCAGACACTTCTGCATATCTTAAAGCTCCACCAAAAGGAGGCTGCCGTATGAGCGCGCTTGAAAAACTGCAAACAGCCCGCGCCAACGGCAGGGCTACGGGCCTTGATTTTATCGGCGCCATGATAGACGGCTTTGTGGAGATGCACGGGGACAGGCGCTTTGGGGACGACCGCGCGATTGTGGCGGGGCTTGGGTACTTAAACGATCTGCCCGTTACCGTCATTGCCTTGGAGAAGGGGCATGACACAAAGGAGAAGCTTTCCCGCAATTTCGGCTCCGCGCACCCGGAAGGGTACCGCAAGGCGCTCAGGCAGATGAAGCTTGCGGAAAAATTCAACCGGCCCGTACTCTGCTTTGTGGATACCGCGGGCGCGTACTGCGGCATAGAGGCGGAGGAGCGCGGCCAGGGGCAGGCGATCGCCGAAAACCTGATGGAGATGATGTGGCTCAAAGTGCCCGTCGTTTCCGTGCTGATCGGCGAAGGCGGGAGCGGCGGGGCGCTGGCGCTCGCCGTCGCCAACGAGGTCTGGATGCTGGAAAACGCCGTGTATTCCGTCATCACGCCGGAGGGCTGCGCGAGCATACTTTGGAAGGACCCGGGCAAAACAAAGGAAGCCGCGGAAAGCCTGAAGCTGACGGCGGAGGACCTCTACGCGCTCAAAGTCATAGAACGCATCGTGCCCGAAGGGGAAACGATGTTCGGCGAATTAAAGGCGGCGCTGTATGATACGCTTTGCGCGCTCAAAGCAACGGACGGGGCGCTTTTAGCCAGGGCGCGGTACGCAAGATTTCGAAACATAGGGGGAAGCGGAGAATGATCGCCATCGTAACGGACAGTACCATCTCCATCACAAGGGAGGAAGCCGAGCGGCTGGGGATATCCATCGTATCCGATCATTACAGCGTCGGCGGCAAGACCTTTCTGGAAGGCTTTGGGGATGAAAACGGGGACTTTGAGGAGCGCATCTTCCGCGATCCGGAAGCGTGCAAGACCTCGCAGCCGCCGGTTTCCTCCTTTGTGCAGGTATTCGAGGAACTGCGCCAAAAGAATATGGAGGTCCTGTGCGTCGTCATTTCTTCCAGGCTGAGCGGCACGTATTCAAGCGCGTGCATCGCGGCGCGGGAGGTGGACCGCGCGCATATCGCGGTGGTGGACTCGCTTTCCACCTCCGGCGGGCTGTGGCTGCTCGCGAAGGCGGCGCGCAGTCTCATCGACGCGGGCGGCTCCCTGCAGGAAACGGCGGAAAAACTGGAGGCCATGCGGGATAAGGCGGGCATCGTGTTTTCGGTCAACGATATGGCGGCGCTGCGCAGAAGCGGCAGGCTTGGCGTCGTCCCGCAGTCCGTGGGCACGGTATTGAACATCCGCCCGGTGCTCATGTGCATCAAGGGCGCCATCGTGGCGCGCGGCACGGCGCGCGGCACCGCGGAGCGCGTGAAAGCGCTGGTCAGCCGTGTGCCGCAGAACGCGAAGGAGATCGTCGTCCACCATTTGGGGGAGCGCGAAAGCGTGGAGCCTCTCTACCAGGCCGTTTTAAGGCGCTTTCCGGATGCGGCCGTGCAGGTCGCAAAGCTGGGGCCGGTGCTGTGCATCCACCTTGGCGCGGGCACCGTGGGCGTTTCCTGGATTACGGACTGACCCGGTTTCAGCCGTCATCGCAGCCCGCGGCCGCTATGAGCGCAAGCTGATCGCCGATGGAGCAATACAGCGCGGCAAGCAGCTCAAGCTGCCCTTCGGGCACACAGCTTGCAATCTGTATTGCGAGGACCGAAGAGAGAAACGCAAGCTCCCTGCCGGAACACTGGCACAACATAAAAACCCCTCCCGTTTGCAGGATATGCAAACGGGAGGGGTTTTGGCATTAAAAGTGCAGTTGACTTTTCATAGATTCAAGCATATACTGAATATAGTTGAAGG
>DATMXR010000284.1:0-9113 GCA_035561315.1 Feifaniaceae bacterium | reverse complement strand
TAGCATGCATAACCGGACGCCGCAGGAAAAAGCGGCAAACCGCCGGGGATACCGCAAGGAGAACCGCATGCCGAACCTGTACTTTAGCAGCTATTACTACTTTGGCTTTGCTTACTTTCGCAAGGCTCATTGTTGTTTGGCTGCATAAAGGCAATGGCAGGGTGCGCATCGCGTAAACTGTAAGCAAGGCTCCGCAGCTAAGCAAAGGCTGCGGAGCTTTTTTTTATCATAATAAACGCAATAAGAGTGCCGAATATTTTTTAATAGAGAGGGAAGCGCCATGATCGTCATCATCAAGCCCAACGTCACGCGGGACCAATTGAAGCCGCTTTTGAACTGGCTCAAAAGCAAGAAGCTGGACATCCATGAGAGCACCGGCGAAACGCATACCATACTGGGCCTTGTGGGGGACACCACTCAGGTGGATATGGAAATGATCAAAGCGCTCGATATCGTGGCGGACGTCAAGCGCGTGCAGGAGCCGTACAAGAACGCGAGCAGGCACTTCCACCCGCTCGATACCGTGGTGGACGTAAACGGCGCAAGGATCGGCGGCGGCAGCTACATGCTTATCGCCGGCCCCTGCTCGGTGGAATCCGAGGAGCAGATCGTCACCGTGGCGAAGGAAGTCAGGGAAGCGGGCGCAAACATACTTAGAGGCGGCGCGTTCAAGCCGCGCTCCTCCCCCTACGCGTTCCAGGGGCTGCACGAGGAGGGTATCCGGCTGCTGCTGCTCGCAAAGAAGGAGACGGGCCTCCCCATCGTGACGGAGATCATGGATATTTCCCAGCTGCCGGTGTTCGACGAAGTCGATATCATACAGGTGGGCGCGCGCAACATGCAGAACTTTGAACTGTTGAAGGAGCTTGGCCGCCTGAGGAAGCCCATCCTGTTGAAGCGCGGGCTTTCGAGCACGTTTGAGGAGCTTTTGATGAGCGCCGAGTACCTGATGGCGGGCGGCAACGCGCAGGTGATATTATGCGAGCGCGGCATCCGCACGTTTGAGACCTACACCCGGAACACGCTGGACATTTCCGCCGTGCCGGTATTGAAGGGGCTTTCCCACCTGCCCGTCATCGTGGACCCGAGCCACGGCACCGGCAAATGGGACCTGGTGCCCCCCATGGCGCTGGCGGCGACCGCGGCGGGCGCGGACGGCGTAATCATAGAGGTGCACAACGATCCCCCGCACGCATTGTGCGACGGCGCGCAATCCTTAACGCCCAAGAAATTTGCGGCGCTTTCCCAGAAAATTGCCTGCATCCGCGAAGCGATGAAAGGCTGGTAGGGCATGGGGTTTACGGTTGGGATCGCGGGCCTGGGGCTGATCGGCGGCTCCGCCGCCAAGGCGCTGCGGGCGTATGCGGATTGCAGCATATTCGGCGCGGATGCGGACGGGGAGACCCTTGATGCGGCGCTGCGCGAAAGCGTGCTCACGGGCGTGCTGACGGAGCAAACGATTGCGGGCTGCGATTGGATATTTGTGGCGCTCTACCCGGTGGATGCTGTAAAATGGGTGGAGGCTCACGCGAACTTTATCAAACGCGGGGCGGTGGTCATAGACCTCTGCGGCGTCAAGCGCAATGTGTGCGCGGGGATCGCCCCGCTCGCGAAAGCGCACGGGTTTACGTATATCGGCGGGCACCCCATGGCGGGCGTGGCGCGCTTTGGATACTTCAATTCGGACAAGGACCTGTTCCGCGGCGCGTCCATGCTCTTAACGCCGGAGGAAACGCCGGACGCGGCGCTCAGGGAAAGGCTTGCGGCGCTGTTCCGTGCCATGGGCTTCGGGTTCTTGAAATGGACGCAGCCGGACGAGCACGACCATATGATCGCCTATACGTCCCAGCTCGCGCACGTGCTTTCGAGCGCCTACGCGCAGAGCCCCTCCTCCGCCCGGCACATCGGATTTTCCGCGGGGAGCCTCCGGGATATGACGCGGGTCGCCACGTTGAACGTGGATATGTGGACGGAGCTGTTTCTGGAAAACCGCGAATACCTGGCCGAAGAGGTCGAGGCGCTGTGCGCGAGGCTAAGTAGCTACGCGAAAGCGCTGCGCGAGGACGACGGCGACACCGTATCCAGCCTGCTGCAAAAGGGCTGCGACGCGAAGCGGCATATGGAGGAAGAGGAGGCGCGCTATGCGGACGGTTCCCATCCGGACATCCAGATCCTATGACGTCCTGATCGGCGGCGGGCTGTTAAAGGACGCGGGCCGCGCTTTGCTTACCGTACAGCCCAAATGCACCGTGGCGCTGGTATCCGACGCTACCGTGGACAGGCTCTACGGCGACGCTGCCGCAAACTTCTTATCCGAGGCCGGGTATGCGGTGGAGCGCTTTTCCTTCCCCGCCGGGGAAGCGAGCAAAAACATCCATACGCTCTCCAATTTATTGGAGTTCATGGGCGAAAAGCGGATCACGCGGACGGACTGCGTCGCCGCCCTGGGGGGCGGCGTAACGGGCGACCTGGCGGGGTTTGCCGCGGCCGTGTACCTGCGCGGCATCCGCTATGTGCAGCTGCCCACGACATTGCTTTCCGCCGTGGACTCCTCCGTGGGCGGCAAGACGGGGATAGACCTCAGCGCGGGCAAAAACCTGGCGGGCGCGTTCTACCAGCCCTCTTTGGTGCTCTGCGATACGGATACGCTATATACCCTGCCCGAAGAAGTGTTCCGGGACGGCCTCTCGGAATGCATCAAGTACGGCGTCATATGGGACGCGGACCTGTTCCGCCGGTTTTCGGAACCCTTAAGCGGCGAAGCCTTGGAAGCCGTCATCGCGCGCTGCGTCGCCATAAAAGGCGAGATCGTGCGGGAGGACGAGTTTGAGCTTGGCGTCCGCCGTTTATTGAACTTCGGCCACACCGCCGGGCACGCGGTAGAAACATGCAGCGGATATGCGATCCCCCACGGCCACGCCGTGGCCGTGGGCATGGCGGTCGTCGCCCGCGCGGCGTACAGGCGCGGGCTGTGCGCCAAGGATTGCCGGGATGAAATTTTATGGATGCTCGGGCGCAATGCGCTCCCCACCCGCTCCCCCTACCCCGCGGACGCGCTGTACGAAGCCGCGCTCGCGGACAAAAAGCGCAGGGGCGGCAGCATCTCGCTCATCGTGCCGCGCGAAATCGGCAGGTGCGAGGCGCTGGAGTTCCCGGTTTCTGAAGTATTCTCCTTTTTCAATGACGGAATGGAGGGCGACGCATGCAGGCAGTGATACGGGGTTCGGCCCTGGGCGGGCGGTTTTGCGCCATACCCTCAAAATCCGACGCGCACAGGCTGCTCATCGCCGCGTCCCTTGCGGCCAGCCCGACGCAGGTGCTGCTTTCCGGCCGATCGGCGGATATTACCGCTACCGTCTCCTGCCTGCGGGAGCTCGACACCACGGTGCTCGACACACCGGAGGGCCTGGACATATTCCCGCAGCAGGGCAAAAAGCGCGCGCCCGCGCTCGATTGCGGGGAAAGCGGGACGACGCTGCGGCTTTTGATCCCCGTGGCGGCGGCGCGCTATGATACCGTACATATCACGGGGCGCGGGCGGCTGCCCGAGCGGCCCGTGGAGGAATTGCTCCGGTGCCTGCGCGTAAACGGCACCGCGGCCGACAGCGCGCACCTGCCGCTGACGCTCGCCGGGCGGCTGCGCGCGGGCGTGTTTGAAATAGACGGCAACGTCAGTTCCCAGTACATTTCCGGCCTGCTCCTCGCGCTGCCGCTGCTGTACGGGGACAGCGAGATCAGATTATTGAGCCCGCTCGAATCGTCGGGCTATGTGGAATTGACGCGGGCCGCGCTTACGAAATTCCGCATAGAGGCCCACCCTCGGCCCAGCGGGTTTTATGTGCCCGGCGGGCAGACCTACCGCTCGCCCGGCTCCGTCGCCGTGGAGGGGGATTGGTCCAACGCCGCCTTCTTTTTGGCGGCGGGGGCGCTGCATGGGCTCGTTGCCTGCACGGGGCTTTCCGTTACCACCCACCAGCCGGATTTTGCCATACTGGAGCTGCTGCAGCGCTTCGGCGCGAACGTGGAGGTTATTGACGGCGCCGTGCTCGTTTCCCCGGGCGAGCTTCGCGGCATCGTTGCGGACGTTTCGGAGAAGCCGGACCTTGTGCCCATACTCGCCGCGCTGGGCGCGTGCGCCAGGGGGCAGACCCACCTCGCCAACGCGAAGCGCCTGCGTCTGAAGGAAAGCGACCGCCTTGCCGCCACCACGCGGATGCTGCGCGCGCTGGGCGTGCGCATAAAGGAGCTCGAGGACGCGCTGATTATCACCGGGGATGGGGAAAAGCTCAAAGGCGCCAAAGTGGACTGCTGCAACGACCACCGCATCGCCATGGCCGCGGCAATCGCCGCGAGCAGGGCGGAGGGAGAGACCACGCTGTGCGGGGCGGAGTGCGTGCAAAAATCGTACCCCTCGTTCTTTGAAGAGTTCGCCAGGCTGGGAGGGAACGTCCATGTCGTCTAGTTTCGGGGAGCGCGTGCGCTTTCAAATATTCGGCCAGTCCCACGGGGAAGCCATAGGCGTCGTCATAGACGGCCTGCCCGCGGGCGAGGCGGTCGATA
This sequence comes from Feifaniaceae bacterium, assembly GCA_035561315.1. Classification (GTDB taxonomy): domain Bacteria; phylum Bacillota; class Clostridia; order Christensenellales; family CAG-138; genus JAEYLA01. The sequence goes on along the minus strand of DATMXR010000284.1, from coordinate 4,553 downwards.
TCGACGCGCTTCGGGCGTTTTTGGGGCGGCGCGCGCCGGGAAACGCGGCCTACGCCACCAAAAGGAAGGAAGCGGACGAGCCGGAATTCCTTTCCGGCCTCATTGACGGCTATACCTGCGGCGCGCCCGTCTGCGCCGTGATACGGAACACAAACGCGCGCTCAAACGATTATTCGGATGTAAAGGCCGTCCCCCGCCCCGGCCACGCGGATTTTGCCGCCATGCTGCGGGACGGCGAACACGCCGACCTGCGCGGCGGCGGACATTTTTCCGGCCGCCTGACCGCCCCGCTGTGCGTGGCGGGCGGCGTCGCAAAGCAGATCCTCGCCCGGCGCGGCGTCACGATCGGCGCGCATATTGCGGCGATTGCGGGCATTGCTGACATGCCCTATGATCCCGTCGCCGTCACGAAACAAGAATTGCTCTATGCAAGCGCAGCGGAGTTCCCGGTACTTGACCCGGAAGCGGGCGCGCGCATGCGGGAAGCGATCCTGGAGGCGGCAAAGGAAGGGGATTCCGTGGGCGGTATAGTGGAATGCTGCGCCATCGGCCTGGAGCCGGGAAAACTGGGACGCGGCATGTTCGGCGGGATAGAGAGCAGGCTTGCGCCCGTGCTGTTCGGCATCCCCGCCGTAAAGGGCGTGGAGTTCGGGCTGGGGTTCGCTGCCGCGGCGCTGAAAGGGTCGGAGAACAACGACCCGTTTGGCGTGGCGGGCAGGCGCGTGCTGCCCCTTTCCAACAACCACGGCGGCGTGCTCGGCGGCATCTCCTCCGGCATGCCGCTTCTGTTCCGCGTGACGTTCAAGCCGACGCCCTCGATCGCGAAGCCGCAACAAAGTGTAAACATGCAGACTCTCGAGCCCGAAACGCTCATCATCCACGGCCGGCACGATCCCTGCATCGTCCCCCGCGCCGTGCCGGTGGCGGAAGCCGCCGCCGCCTGCGTGCTGCTCGATATGATGCTTTAAGCTTTCTATATTTGAACTTTCTATATTTAAAGGAGCGTATACGATGGATCTTGAGCAAATCAGAGGCAGGATCGACGAGGTGGACGACGGACTGGTCGCGCTGTTTCGCGAGCGCATGGAGCTTTCCCGCGAGGTGGCGCTTTACAAGGAGCACAACGACCTGCCCATACTCAACAAAGCGCGCGAGCGCGAGGTGATGCTGCGCGTTTCCCGCCTGGCGGGCGACGAAATGGGCGCCTACGCAAGGATGCTGTTTTCGAACCTGTTTGAAATGAGCCGCTCCTACCAGCAGCGGCTTACGACCAAAAGCGGGGCGCTGACGGAGCAGCTGCGCGCCGCGCAGATGCCGGTGGACGCCGTGTTCCCCGCCGCCGCCGTGGTGGCCTGCCAGGGCGTGGAGGGCGCGTATTCCCAGCTTGCGTGCGACAAGCTGTTCGCCGCCTCCGACATCATGTATTTCCGCACGTTCGAGGCCGTGTTCCAGGCGGTAGAGAGCGGGCTGTGCGAATACGGCGTGCTGCCCATTGAAAACAGCTCCTCCGGCTCCGTCAACGGCGTGTACGACCTGCTGCACAAATTCGAGTTTTCCATCGTGCGCAGCGTCCGGCTGCATGTGAACCACTTTTTGATGGCGAAGCCCGGCATAAAGCTTGCGGATATCAAGGAGATCTGTTCGCACGAGTACGCTTTAGATCAGTGCAGCAATTTGTTTGAGCAGTTCCCCGGCGTGAAGGTCACTTCGGTCAAGAACACCGCCATCGCCGCGCAGACCGTGGCGCAGTCCGACCGGACCGATCTTGCGTGCATCTCCTCGCACGACTGCGCGAAGCTCTACGGGCTTTCCATACTCAAAGAAGGGGTGCAGAACAACGCCAACAATTACACGCGCTTTATCTGCATCAAGCGGGAGCCCGCCGTTTACCCGGGGTCGAACAAAATCAGCCTGATGCTTTCCGTCCCCCATACGCCCGGCTCGCTCTACAGCATGATCTCCAAATTCTCCGTGCTGGGCCTGAACCTCACGAAGCTCGAAAGCCGCCCCATCTGGAACAGCGCGTTCGAGTTCCTGTTTTATGTGGACCTGGAGGCCTCCGTATGGACGCCCGCCGTGATGGAGCTGCTGGAGGAGCTTAGCCAGACCAACCCGCACTTTGCCTTCTTGGGCAGCTACAGCGAGATATAAGAGGAGCGCATGAAATACGGCCTGATCGGCGGAAGGCTCGCGCACAGCCATTCCCCCGCCATCCATCACATGCTCGCGGAGTACGAGTACGCGCTCTACCCGCTTACGCCGGACGAGCTGCCGGGCTTTTTGCGCGGCCCGGATATCGGCGGCCTGAATGTGACCATCCCCTACAAGGTGGAGGTCATGAAATACTGCGCCGCACTCACCGGGGAAGCGCAGCGCATCGGCAGCGTGAACACGCTGCTCTATGACAGGACCCGCCGCCGCATCACCGGCCATAACACGGATTATAACGGATTTTTATATCTGGTGGGCCGGGCGGGCCTGGCGTTAAAGGACCGGAAGGTCGTCATACTCGGCTCCGGCGGCACCTCCCGCACCGTGTGCGTGGCGGCGCAGGACGCGGGGGCGCGGGAGATCGTAACCGTATCCCGCCAGGGGGAAAACAATTACCGGAACATCCGCCTGCATGCGGATGCGGATATCCTGGTCAACACCACGCCGGTAGGCATGTACCCTGAGATGAACGCCTGCCCGGTGGAGCTTGACCTGTTCGACCGTCTCGCGGGGGTGCTGGACGTCGTCTACAACCCGCTCAATACGCGGCTCGTGCTGGAAGCGCGGGACCGCGGCATCCGGGCCGAGGGCGGCCTTGCCATGCTGGTGGCGCAGGCGCACGCGGCCGCGGAGCTGTTTTCTGTGAAGCGCATCCCGCGGGAGCGCATAGAGGAAATCATTGAAGCGTTAAGCAAAGCGTTTTCCAATATCGTGCTCATCGGCATGCCCGGCGCGGGGAAAACCGAAATCGGCAGGAGGCTTTCTGAGCGCACCGGACGTCCGTTTTTCGATACCGACGCGCTTGTCGAGCGCGAGGCGGGCATGTCCATACCGGATCTATTCGCGCTGGAAGGCGAAGCCGGTTTCCGCGCGCGGGAGGAGGCCGCCGTGGCCGAGGCCGCGCGCGAGGGCGGCCGCATCATCGCCACAGGCGGCGGCGCGCCCATGTTCAAAGAAAACCGGACGCTGCTCAGGCAGAACGGCCGCATCTTCCATATCGAGCGGGATTTAGAAGAACTCCCGACAAAAGGCAGGCCGCTTTCCAAAAACCTCGCCGCCATGTATGAAACGCGCGCGCCGGTCTACCGCGCCCTGGCGGAAAAAAGCATCAAAAACGCGGGCACGGCGGACGAAGCTGCGGATGCCGTGCTGCGGGCGTTTGAAAAGGAGGGCGGGCGCATATGACGGCATCGGCAAACTTTGCCCTTCTGACGCTCCCGTACGGCGAAGGAGAACTGCACCCCGTCGTTTTCGCGGACGAAGAAACGCTTGTGCTCACCGACTGCGGATACCCGGGCGCCCTGCCGCTTTTGGAAGCCGGGCTCAAAGCGCACGGCTTTGAGCCGCCGCGCTTGGATTTTGCGCAGGACCGCGCAAAGGCCGAGGCCTCGCTTAAATTCCTCCTCCACGGGTGCGCGCATGTCAGGCGCATCGCCTGCTACCACGGAGGGCTGTATCGAAGGCCGGAATAAACCCCGGCAGGCGGAATACGATGATGTGATCGATTGTTTGAGGAAAGAACGATGCTTCGGCATAAGATACAGCCCGATTTAAACGCGCGCTTTTTTATTCTGCAGGCGGCGACCGCGGCCATTTGCTGCGTGGGCGCGAGTTTTATCGCGCCCGTGCTGATGGCCTACGGGTACGGCCCAATGGAAATCGGCGTCGCGCTGACGCTGGCGGCGCTGTTCAACATGTTTGCAAAGCCGCTCTGGGGATACCTGCACGACAAATACTCCCGCTCCAGGCAGACGGTGCTCTTTGCGATGTTCGCGGGCTGCCTGTTTTTTGCGCTGCTCGCGCTTTCGGGCGGGCAAAAGCCGCTCGCGCATATCGCGGTTATCGGCATCGCCGTCACGATCTCCTCCATGGTCAGCTTTGTGGACTCCTGGGCCATGCGCCTCATCAGCGAAGGGTACGATCTCAACTACGGCGCCACGCGCAGCGGCGGCTCGCTGATGTTTGCGTTCACCGCCGCGGGCTTCGGCGTAGTGATGGACCTTTTTGGCGCAAAGCCCGGTATCATAGTCCTCGCCCTGCTGTATGCTGTGCTGGCCCTGGCCGCGCGCGGCATCCCGAACCCGAAGCAAACGCTTCAAAACGCGCCGGACAAAAGCCTGAAAGACTGCATCCGCTATCTGCTGAACAACCGCCCGTATGTGGCGCTGGTGCTGACGTATTTCGTGGGCACCATGTGCATCTGCGCTTCGGACGGGTTCCTTTCGCTGCGCATCGCGGAGCTTGGCGGCTCCGACGCGCACATCGGCCTGGGCATGTTCGTGCAGGCGATGGCGGAGATCCCCGTGATGCTGCTCTACAAGCGCATCAAAGCTCGGTGGAAG
>DATMXR010000283.1:0-4839 GCA_035561315.1 Feifaniaceae bacterium | reverse complement strand
AAGCAATTGCGCAAAAATGGAAACCGACAACGGATATTTTTGAAATTTTATATAACTCGAATAGAAATATACCTTGACAGGCGAAGTATGTTGAGATATGATATAATACACAAGCAGAAAAAGGGAAGGAGGCGTCGGATTGTCTATTACGGCGGATCTGATACGCGGTCATACGGATACCATCATACTCGCGCAGCTTCTTCATAAGGACAGCTACGGGTATGAGATCAATAAGACCATACAGGAAAAAACGGGGGGCGCGTACGAGGCCAAGGAGGCCACGCTGTACTCCGCTTTCCGGCGGCTGGAGACGGCCGGGCACATCTACTCCTATTGGGGGGATGAAACCACGGGCGCCAGGCGCAGGTATTACTCCATCACGCCTTCCGGGAGGACGGCGTACGAAAAGAACAAGGCGGATTGGCAGGAAGCCAAGACGCTCATCGACAGCTTGCTGTAGGGGGAGCAAACATGAACGAAAAATTACGCGTAACGGTAGAGCGGCTCTTTGCGGACGCGCCAAAGACCCGCAGGGCACTCGAACTCCAGGAGGAACTCCTGGGGAACCTCAACGAAAAATACAACGACCTGATCGCGCAGGGCATTCCGGAAGAGGAAGCGCTCAAAAACGTTGTCAGCGGCATCGGGGATGTGGAGGAACTCATTCGCGGCTTAAAGGAGACGGACGTCATGGACCATTCGGAAGTACAGCGCCAAAGAAAAAAGACGGCGACAGTCGTCACAAGCGCCCTGGCCCTCATTATGCTGGGCGTGCTCATACTGATACTGGGCGTGGCGGTGCTGAATTTAAACCCCGTGGTCATGACGGTGATCATGATCGCCATGATCGTTACGGCCTGCTGCATGCTCGTATACCATTTTTTATCCCGGCCCAAGTATGTGCGGGCGGACGATACGCTGGTGGAGGAATTCAAACAGTGGAAATCGAACAACGCCCGAAGCGAGCGGCTGAGGAAGTCCGTTTCCTCCATCCTATGGATGGTGACGGTAGTCATCTACTTCCTCGTCGGGTTCCTGCTGCCCGGAACCTGGACGTTCTCCTGGCTCATATTCCTCATCGCCGCGGCGGTGGACCGCATCATCAAGCTGGCGTTTGAGCTTCGGGAGGAACGCCATGAATAAAAAAAACAGTCTCCTGACCCAAATCATCGTCTGGGGGGTCGTCGCGTTCCTGCTGTTAAGCGCGTTCACCGTGCTTTTAAGCCGCTCCGCGTCCGGCTTTTCGGGGCTGTCGGCAAATAGCTGGGACAGCCTCAGGACCATACAGGAGGAAAGCTTCCCGCTTGAGTCGGTAAACGAGCTGGAATTCGACTTTTCCAGCATGGATATTACGGTGTACCCGACAAAGGAGGAGGACCTCACGGTAAAGCTGCTCGCAAACCGGGACCTCAGGCCCGAAGAGCTTTTTGTCTCCTCCGCGGAGAACGGGAAGGTTCTTGTAAAGAGCAGGCCGCACCGCTCCTTCTTCTGGATGTTTTCATTTGGCGCGTTCAAAAGGCTGGAGATCCACCTGCCCGAACGGTACGCGGAATCCCTGAACATTGAAACGAGTTCCGGCAATATCACGCTGCCCGAGACGCTTGCGCTTCATTCCCTTGCGCTTCACCTGAGCTCCGGCAATCTTAGCGCCGGCGATATCCATACGGAAGAGTTCGCCCTGGGCTTGACGTCCGGCAATATACGGCTTGACGCCCTGAACAGCGCGCGCTATGAAATGCGGATCACCTCCGGCGATACGGAGGTCGGGGCCGTGCGGGGGACCGGCTCCATCGGAAGCTCGTCCGGCAATATCCGCGTGGGCAGCGTTTCGGGCGGCGCGCAGGATATTTCCACCGCCTCGGGGAACATCCGGCTGGACGGCTTTACCGGCCACGGGGAAATTTCAACGCAGTCCGGCAATATCAGGGCCGAAGAAGCGCTGCTTACGGGCGACCTCGATGTGCGCGTGACGTCGGGCAGCGCTTCTATCGCGCTTGCAAAGGAGGCCGAAGCCAATATCGAGGCTTCCGTTACCTCCGGCGATATCGACAGCGACATTCCGCTCAGCTATGACAAGCAGGGCAGGCACGCCACCGGCCAGGTGGGCGAAAATCCCGCAAACACGCTTTTTGTCAGGACCACGTCCGGGGATGTCCGCATCTCCCGGGCCGAATGACCGGAAGAAAAAACCGGCCGGCAAAAATAGCTTGCGGGGCATCCGATGTGATGCTATACTAATAAGGGCTCGAAAGAAACGCCGAAAACGCCTCCTGATAACGGGGGCGTTTTTTATTTTTTTATGGAACGGCATATACGGCGGCAAAATGGCAAAGAGGCCCTTTTGCAGGCCGAAAAAAGTAAATGCATGAGGAGGACAGTATGGCAACCAAGCTGGTATTTGTAACGGGAGGCGTGGTATCATCGCTGGGCAAAGGGATTACGGCGGCGTCGCTGGGGCGGCTATTAAAGGCGCGCGGCCACTCCGTTTCCATTTGCAAGCTTGATCCTTACATCAATGTGGACCCGGGTACCATGAACCCCTACCAGCATGGCGAGGTATACGTCACCGACGACGGCGCGGAAACGGACCTGGACGTGGGCCATTACGAGCGTTTCATAGACGAGCAGCTCTCCCGCGCGAACAACACGACCACCGGGCAGGTGTACTCCACCGTGATCGAGCGCGAGCGCCAGGGCGGCTACCTCGGCGGCACCGTGCAGGTCATCCCGCACATCACGGATGAGATCAAGGCCAGGGTGTACCGCGTGGTGGAGGAAGTCAGGCCCGACGTACTTATCATAGAAATCGGCGGCACGGTGGGCGATATCGAAAGCCAGCCGTTCCTGGAAGCCATCCGCCAGCTGAAGACGGATTGCGCGCCCGGGGACTGTTGCTTTATCCATGTCACGCTCGTACCGTATATCGCGGCGGCGGGGGAGCTCAAAAGCAAGCCCACGCAGCATTCGGTCAAAGAACTTCTTTCGATAGGGATCCAGCCGGATATTCTCGTCTGCCGCAGCGACAGGCCCATCCCCCAGAGCATGAAGGCGAAGATCGCGCTGTTCTGCAACGTATCCGAGGACTGCGTCATAGAAAACCTCAACGCGCGCTCGCTGTACGAGGTGCCGCTGCTGCTTGAGCGCAACGGCCTGTGCGACGCCGTGTTGAAGCGCCTGCTGATGCCCCCCACCAAGCCCGATCTTTGCAACTGGGCGGCCATGGTGGAGCGCGAGCTGCACCCGGAGGGCAAGTGTGAAATCGCGATCGTCGGCAAATATGTCGGCCTGCACGACGCGTACCTTTCCGTCGCGGAATCGCTGCACCACGGCGGCATCGCCGCAAACGTGGAGGTCAGCATCCGCTGGGTGGACGCGGAGGACGTCACGCGGGACGGCGTAAAGGCGCATTTATCCGGCATAGACGGCATACTCGTGCCCGGCGGCTTCGGCGAGCGCGGCTTATTGGGCAAAATGTCCGCCATCCGCTACGCGCGGGAAAACAACATCCCCTTCTTCGGCATTTGCCTGGGCATGCAGATGGCGGTCGTGGAGTTCGCGCGAAATGTGCTGGGGCTTACGGACGCCCATACCACCGAGGTGGACCCCGACACCGCGCATCCCGTCGTGGCGCTCATGCCGGATCAGCGCAACCACATGGATGAGGAGGGCGCCATCCGCATCGGCGGCACGCTGCGCCTGGGCGGCTACGCCTGCGAGATCACGCCCGGCTCCCTGGCGGAAAAGCTGTACGGTACGGGCATGATCCGCGAGCGCCACCGCCACCGCTATGAGATCAACAACGGCTTCGTGCCCGCGTTTGAGGAGAAAGGCGTTCGCTTCACCGGCTGGAATCCGGAGCGCAGGCTCGCGGAGATCATGGAAATGCCTTCGCACCCGTTCTTTATCGGCGTGCAGTTCCACCCGGAATTCAAGTCCCGGCCGGACAGCGCCCACCCCGTATTCGCCGGATTCGTACGCGCGGCAAAGGAACACGCGCAGGGGAAATAACGCCGTTTGGCAGCCAAAAGGGCCCCGCGGAATACGTTCCGCGGGGCCCTTTCTGATATTGCCTCAATATTTGCCAAATTCGCCGTCCGCGGCCGGCTCCGCTTTCTTTTCGGGCAGCGCTTCCGCGTCCTCCGCGGGTTCCGCATCCCCTTCCCCGGCGGCCGTATCCTTGAGCTTTACCTGCTCGACCATGCGCTTGAGCATTTCCGCCTGGCTGGAAAGCTCCTCCGTGGTGGCGGCGCTTTCTTCTGCGGTGGCGGAGTTGGTCTGCACCACGTCGGAAAGCTGATCGATCCCGCGGTTGACCTGCGCGATGCCCGTCGCCTGCTCGTTGGAAGCCACGGCGATCTGCCCCACCAGTTCTACGGTCTTGTCCACGCCCGCCACGATGTGTGCTAACGACGCCGCCGTGCTGTCCGCGGTCTTTGTGCCGATTTCCGCCTTATGGATGGAGCCCTGTATCAGATCCGTGGTTTCCTTTGCGGCCTGTGCGCTGCGGGCGGCAAGGTTTCTCACTTCCTCGGCCACCACTGCGAAGCCTCGGCCATGCTGGCCCGCGCGCGCGGCTTCCACCGCGGCGTTGAGCGCCAGTATGTTGGTCTGGAACGCGATATCGTCTATCACCTTGATGATCTTCCCGATATTTTCGGAAGCAGAGTTGATCTCCTCCATCGCGCGCTGCAGGTCCTGCATATGCCCGGTGCCCTTGTACGCTTCTTCCTTGGCGGCAATGGAAAGCTCGTTGGCGCGGTTCGCGGCCTTTGCGTTCTCCTTGGTCTGCGCGGCGATCTCCGTGATGGTGGCCGTCAGCTCCTCTATGGCGCTCGCCTG
>DATMXR010000282.1:0-10467 GCA_035561315.1 Feifaniaceae bacterium | reverse complement strand
CACCCGTTACGTTCCCTCCCGCGAGGGCGGATGCTGGGTACGCATCCAGCAGGATCAATAAACGCGGGAAAGTTCACAGTAACAGAAAAAAAGAAGGCTTTGCGCAGCGCAAGGCCTTTTCTTTTATGAATCTTTCTCTTTTATGCCACGGACTCAGGAAAAGTCCCTTGTGAATATGTCGCTGTGTTCCAGCAGGCTTTCCACCGTATCGAATCCGAGCCGGTGCAAAAGCTCAACGACGTACGGGTTTTCGGCGGGCGTCTGATATGCGGCTTTGTTTCCGTATTCATATACGTTCTTCCTGCCCTCTTCCCTGGGAATCAATATCTTCGGCCCGCCGACGCATCCGCCCACGCAGCCCATGCCCTCGATGAAATTCGCGGTGATCTTGCCGCTCAATACGTCGTTGAGCATAACTTTGCAGGCGGGCACGCCGTCCGCCTGCGCGGCCCGCAGCGTGATGCGGCGGTTGGGGCTGATGCGCTCCAGCGTGCTCTGCACGGCCTCGCTTACGCCGCCCGTGCCCGCGTAGATGCGGCCCGTCCGGGAGGAATGATCCCGCTCGTCCTCCTCCATATCCGCCGGGTCAATGCCCGCAAACTCGAAAATATCCCGTATTTCATGGAATGTCAGCACAAAATCGGTGGAATCCGAAACGTCCTTTTCGCGCGCCTCGGCCTTCTTGGCCAGGCACGGGCCTATGAACACGGTGAGCGCGTCCGGGTAAAGCGCCTTTATGGCGCGCCCGCACGCCACCATGGGCGATACCGCGCCCGGCACATGCGGCATGAGCGTATGGTAGACCTTGCGGATCATGGCGATCCACATCGGACAGCAGCAGCTCGTGAGCTGGAAATCCTCCTCGGTCACTATGTTCCGGTCGAACTCCAGCGCTTCCTTTAACGTAAGGATGTCCGCGAACAGCGCGACCTCCAGCATGCCGGTGAACCCCAGCCGCTTGAACGCGGCGCGAAGCTTCCCCGGCGTGACGCCGCTTGTAAACTGGTTGACGAACGCGGGCGCGATCATGGCGTACACCGGCGCTTTTGCGCTGTGTATGGCGGCGAGCGCGGGCAGGATATCCCGGCTTTCGGTCAGCTTCTTCGCGCGGCAGTTTTTGACGCATTCCTCGCAACCCACGCAAAGCTCCGCGTTGATGGCGATATTGCCGTCCTTATCCCGGTAGAGCGCGTCAAACAGGCACTTTCCGGCGCACGCGCCCTGCTCGCTTTGTGAACAGGCGCATTCGCCGATGCGCACGACGGGGGCGTACTGCTGCGGGTTAAGCAGGCAGTCGAGGTGGTGCGGGTCAAATTCGTCAGCGTTCAGGTGTTGAAGCTCCTCCTCCATGCGGTTCTCCACGGAAGCTTTCACCAGCCGTTCGTACAGTTCAGAGAATGTCATGCTGCGCCGTCCTCCATCCATCGCCCTTTCTAACGGAACCAAGCTTATTCTGCCCGTTCGCGTCTATTATACCATAGGAGCGAAAGGAGCGAAGCGGATATGGTATAATCCGCGCATGTGCTTTTGCGCCGCAGACGAAAATCGCACGCGCATAAAACGGCGGAGCGGAGCGGACAGTTCCCGGGCAAAACGGTTGACAGGAGCGCCGCGATTTGTTATGTATACGTAAGCGCCGTTCCCGCATACGCGTCAACCGCGCCATAAATTTTAAGAAAGAACTATGGGTATGCTCGAACAGATCACAACGGTCGCAACGCAGGTGGTCATCCTGTTTGTCCTGATATTCGTGGGGTTTCTCTGCGGCAAGACCAGGTTGTTCAACGACGAGGTCATAGCCGGGCTGACGTCGTTTACGCTCTATGTCGTGACTCCCGCGGCAATCGTGGATTCGTTCTGCCGCGAATTCCGGCCGGAGCTGTTAACGGACCTTCTCATCATACTCGGCGCCGCGCTGTTTTCCCATATCGCGGGCATCGTGTTGAGCTCGCTGATCATTCGGGATAAAGATATCAAGAGGCAGCGCGTGCTCCGCATCGGCGCGGTATTCAGCAACTGCGGATACATGGGGCTGCCTCTTTTGGGCGCGGTGCTGGGCAGCATCGGCATATTCTACGGCGCGGCCTATGTAATCATATTCACGCTGATGTCCTGGACATACGGGCTTGCGGCCGTCAGCGGGGACAGGCGCGAGATTTCACTCAAAAAGCTCGCCGTCAACCCCGGCATCATCGGCTCGGCCATCGGCCTTATCATATTCCTGTTTTCCGTCAAGCTGCCCGACATCCTTTATATGCCCGTCCACTACCTGGGCGCGCTCAACACGCCCGTACCCATGATGATCGTGGGGTACCAGCTTTCCAAGCTGGACCTTTCTGGAATGTGGAAAAAAGCATCGTATTACGTCGCATCGTTCGTGCGGCTGATCCTGATCCCGTTTGTCACGTTTGCGGTCCTGTACCTGCTCGGCATGCGGGGCGACCTGCTGGTCAGCTGTATTTTGAGCGCAAGCATGCCGAGCGCGGCGCTGACCACCATGTTCGCCGTGCGCTACAAGCAGGATACGGAGGCGGCCTCCTCCATCGTCGCCATGACCACGCTGCTCTCGCTTATCACCCTGCCCCTCATCATCGGGCTGGTGCGGTATGTAAGCTAAGCCAACGATAGAACCTGGTTTGGCAGCAAGTTGAAAAGCGGCGGGAAACCCGCCGCTTTTCGTATTTCAGCCTCCGCTCAGGAGCTGTGCCCTTACGCCTCTTTTCTCAGGAACAGCACGCCCAGCGTGCCCGGCCCGCAGTGGCTGCTGATGGTGCCGCCCGCGTCGGTAATGATGACCTCCGCGAACGGGAACGCATCGAGCACCGCCTTCCTCGTATGCTCCAAAAGCGCCGCGTCCTGCACCGTATGGGTGATGAACGCGCGGGAAGGGTCGATATCCGCCCGGTCAACTAAACGGTCCTTCACATAATCGCTCAGGCAGCGTTTGAGCGTGCCGCGGTATTTTTTGGAGACCTGCATGCGGCCCTCCCGCACCTCGATGCAGGGCTTTAAATGCAGCAAATTCGCGCCCAGCGCCGCCACGGAGCTGCAGCGCCCGCCCTTGTGCAGGTAGGTAAGCGTATCGACCACAAAGCTCGCCTCCACCTGCGGCACAAGCGAAGCGATGCGGGAGGAGACTTCCTTTGCGTCAAGCCCGAGCGCCGCGAGCTCCGCCGCCTTTACCACCAGCAGGCCCGAGCCGGTGGAAAGCGAGCGGGAATCGATGACGTATACGTTTTCAAATTCCTTTGCCGCGCGGCAGGCGTTGGCGTAGGAGGCGGACATCTCACTGCTGATGGAGATGTGGACGACCCCTTTGCCCTCATCCGCAAGCCGTTTGAATGCGGCGCGGTAATCCTCCGGCGAGGGCGCCGCGGTCTTGGGCAGCTCCCCCGTACGCTCCACATATTGAAACAGTTCGTTCGGCGTAATATCCAGGCCGTCCCGGTACGTCTGGTCCCCCAGCGTAATATACAGGGAAACCATCGCAATGTCGTACCGCTTGTACAATGCCGGTGAAATATCGCAGGTGCTGTCGGCCGTAATCGCCGTGGCCATGGCTGCTCCCTCCTTGTCCTATTTCTTTACCGCTTTACAATAGCCGCAAATGCAAAATCCGTCAAGGGTATGCGCGGGGCATTGCGGCAAAAGCGGCCGGAGCCGCTTTTGGGCGCGCAGAAATCTGATTTCGACAATATTTCCCGGGATATATGAAGATTATCAATTTCTTGTAAAGAAGAACGCGATACTGCCGGAACCCGCGCCGATATCCGCCAAATAATATCCGTAATCCGCGTCCATATCGTTCAGCCGGACGCCGGTGGGAGAGCCGGGGTTAAAGGCTATGCCGTGTTCTTCCCGCCCGTGCCGGTGGCCGAGCGCGATGTATTGTATTTTTTTCGCGCAGTACGCGATCTCCTGTTCCGTGACGCCGCCCGGCGGCACACGCCCTTCCTCATATACGCCCGTATGCAGCAGGCAGACCGTAGCGCCTTTATAGTCCGGCAGCGCGTCCACAAACGCCCTGAGCCTTTGTGCCGTCTGATCCCCCAAAAACCCCAGCCCAACGATGCGGATTTTGTGGCATTCGGCCACGCATGTATCCAATACCGGCCCGCCCGAAGCGTCCCAGGCCGGGCGCAGCACATGGATAAGCCCTCTTTCCTCCAGATAACGAAGAGAACGAAAAGCGCCGTCCGGTTCGCAATCGTGGTTGCCTTCCACGGCATATACCCGCACGCCGCAATCCGCAAGGCGGGAAAGCGGCTCTACGGCGCGCCGCGCCGCATAAGGATAGGGGGCCGCTTTGTCGAACAGGTCCCCGGCGATGAGCATTGCCTGCGCCTTCCCCGCAAGCGCGGCCTCCGCAAGAAAGTCCAGGCATTGTATCCCTTCCGCAACGTCTGAAAAGCAGCCGATGTGCAGATCCGCGCAGTGCAAAAAGCGCATCCCTTCCCCCTCTTCCTTTCACGCGTTATGCCTTTCCCATAGAGTATACAGCAAAAACGCGCGTATGGAACAGGAGTCAGGGCGCCCAATTGATTTCCGGCGCGGGGGTGGGCGCTTTGCCGGAGGCGTTCGCGGCGGCGCTTGCGGCTTTGCCGGGGTCGGCTATGGGCGCCCCGTTGCCCACGACCTCCATGAGCGCCTGCGCAAAATACGGAACGGCGTTCAATGCTTCCTGGAGCGTGTTCTTATTGTCGCCCACCTCAAGAAGCAGGCACTGGTTGGAGACATGCTGGTTGTAACGGCCGACCTTGACGCGGATGTTGCGCGGCAGCTCATTGTCGATTTCCGCAAGCTTGTTTGTCACTGCGAGCGCCAGCGCGTAGTTGCTTTCAAAATCCGGCATTTCCTTATAGCCTTTGCCCGTCGCCCCTTCCCCGGTGCCCACCACAAACATCATCCTTGCTACCCGCTCGCCTCCGATCTCGGTCGCCAGCCCTGCGCCCGCGTCGCGGTGGACGTCGATGAACAGGGTAAGGGAAGGATACGTCTGCTTATACCGTTTCATGGTGACTTCCGAGCGCGAATAGGAGGTGGCAAGCACGGGCGGCTCGTGGTTGGTTTTATCGTGGATGACGTTGCAGCCGTATTGCTCCCGCAGGATTTTGGCCAGCAATTCGCCTACGGCGATGATGTTCTCGCTCTGGTCCTGCGTGCGCCAGTCGTTGTCCTCCGCCTCCGCATATGCCTCCGTGGCGTGGGTATGGTAGATGAGGATACGCGGCTCGGGACCTCCCAGCTCCACGGAAGGCTGCGCCTTGGGGGAGAGCACCTCTATGCGCATCTCATCCCCGACTTCCGGCATGATGTCCACGCGGGATATGGAAATATCGGGTTCGGGCGGCACCGGTGCTTCCGGCTCCGCGGCGTACACCATGGGCACGGACATCATCATAAGCCTCCGGTTGGCCGAGCCGGAGCTTAAAAGGGCGATCCCCACCATGCTCAAAACCACCGCCGCGGCGGCAAACAGCCGCAAACGTACGGCGGAAAAAGAGGTGCCCCCCTTTAACCGCCGTGCCTGCGGCTTGCCTATTTTCTTTTTGCCGCGTTTTGTCCATGTCCTGTCCATGTAAAAACGTATGCGTCAGCCTGAACGGGTATGCGTGGGCAAAAAGCGTGTTCATTTTTGTTTTACAAGCGGATTTTTTAACCAAAAACCCGGGAGACCCCCGCGGCTGATTAAATCAGCGCCGCGGGGTTTACGCTGCTTTGCCCGCTTTACGCCAGCAGTTCCTTCACCTGATCGTAATACGGCTTGTGCAGCGCCAGGTTGACGCCGTCGGACAGTATGCCCGCCATGTCGGTCACGATGGTGTCGATTTCCTTGGGCGTGACGATCATGGGGCCGAAATGCTCGCTGACCACCTGCTCCGCGAGCTTTTTCATGCGCTCCTCCTCGCCGCGCAGGTTCGTTTCCTCCGCGATGAGGCTGATGGTATCCTGCGATATGGTGGACGCGAGCACCACCGTGGGCACGCCCATGGCGATAACGGGCACGCCCAGCGATTCCTGCGTCAGCCCCAGCCTGCCGTCGTTGCCCACGCCCGAACCCGGCTGTATGCCGGTATCCGTGATCTGTATGGCCGTGCTGATGCGCGCGGCCCGCCTGGACGCCAGCGCGTCTATGGCGATGACGGCGGTGGGTTTGACGCGCTCCACCAGGCCTCTTAGCATCTCCAAAGTCTCCACGCCCGTCGTACCCAGCACCCCGGGAGCCACCGCCGCCACCGAGCGCATGGGCTCGCCTATGATATCCGGCAGGTGCTGCGTGATATGCCGCGTGACGAACGTCTTTTCCACCACGCGCGGGCCCAGCGCGTCCGGCGTGATGAACCGGTTGCCTAAGCCCACCACCAGTATGCTGCCGTTGGTGCTGCCGTCGGGCAGCAGGCCGACAAGCTCCTCCGCAACGATATCGGATACCTTGCGGAACACCTCGGTATCCCGCTCGGAAAGCGCGGGGGCTTCTATCGTGATGTAGCGCCCGATGGGCTTTCCCAATGCGCGCGAGGCCTCCGCCGTCTGCACCTCGATGCGGGAAATTTCGATATCCTCCCGCTTTTCGTCCTGCTCCTCAACCCCCGGTATGCCGGGGTTAATCTCCCGCGCCTCCCGCGCAAGGTCCGTATAAATGTTGTCCATGCCAGCTCTCCAAACGAAAAAATACTCCGGCGTTATCCGCCGGAGTTTAGTCTAACCGGGATTGCGACAATTATTTGTTACTTGCTGCTTTTGCCCAGGTACGCCTGCTTAACTTCCTCGTTTTCTAAAAGCTCCATGCCGGTGCCCGTGAGCTTGATATGCCCGGTCTCGAGCACATAGCCGCGGTGGGCGACGCGCAGCGCCGCGTTCGCGTTCTGCTCGATGAGCAGCACCGTCACGCCGTCCGCGTTGATGCGGCCTATGATATCGAATATATCCTGCACGATAAGGGGCGCCAGGCCCAGGGAGGGCTCATCCATCATGATGAGCCTGGGCTTTGCCATGAGCGCCCGGCCCACGGCCAGCATCTGCTGCTCCCCGCCCGAAAGGGTACCCGCCATCTGCCAATGGCGCTCCTTCAGGCGCGGGAAAAGCGCATAGACGTGCTCGATGTCCGCCGCGACGCCCGCCTCGTCTTTTCTCAAGTACGCGCCGATGCGCAGGTTTTCAAGCACCGTAAGGTTCGCGAACACGCGCCTGCCCTCGGGGACAAGCACCACGCCGCGCTCCACGATCTTCTGCGTATCCATGCCGGCGATCGGTTTATCGTCGTATGTGATCGTCCCCGCGCTTGCGGGCACGAGCCCCGCGATGGTGCGCAAAGCGGTCGATTTTCCCGCGCCGTTCGCGCCGATCAGCGTCACGATCTCCCCTGCGTCCACATGGAAGGAAATGCCCTTTAACGCCTCGATGCCGCCGTAACCGACCTTCAGGTCCTGTATGCTCAGCAGGCTCATGCTTTTTCCACCCCCAAGTACGCGGCGATGACCACGGGATTGTCCTGCACCTCTCTGGGCGTACCCTCCGCGATCTGCCTGCCGAAATCTATGACATAGATGCGGTCGGAAATCTCCATGACGAGATTCATGTGGTGCTCGATCATGAACACCGTCAGATGGAATTCGTCCTTGATCCTGCGGATGAAGGCGGTCAGCTCGTCGGTCTCCTGCGGGTTCATGCCCGCCGCTGGTTCGTCAAGGAGCAGCAGCTGCGGCTTTGTCGCAAGCGCGCGGGCGATTTCGAGATGCCGCTGCTTGCCGTAGGGCAGGGAGGCCGCGATCTCGTCCTTCGCGTGCTCCAGGCCGACGATTTTCAAAAGCGCCAGCGCCTCATTCTGCATGTCCTGCTCTTCCCTGCGGTTGAGGCGGAACACGGCGGAAAACAGGCCCGCCTTGCTGTTCATATGCTTTGCGATGAGCACGTTTTCCAATACCGTCAGGTTTTTAAACAGGCGGATGTTCTGGAACGTGCGCGCGACGCCAAGCTTTGTGATGCGGTCCGGCGTTTTTGAAACCACCGCGGTATACTTGCCGCGGTTCGCCCCCGCGTACAGGCGCTTCATTTTGCCGCGCGGGAAGTTACTGGCAATGACGTTTCCATGGAGAAGCACCTCGCCGTTTGTGGGCGCGTATACGCCGGTGATGACGTTGAACGCCGTGGTCTTGCCCGCGCCGTTGGGACCGATCAGCGCCACGATCTCGCCTTTGTCCACCGCCAGGGAAAGGTTATCCACCGCCATGACGCCGCCGAACTGCATGGTGACGTCCCGAAGCTCCAATACATGGCCGCTCATTTTACGTCACCCCCCGCCGGGCGCCTGCCCCTGCATTTTCGTTTGACCCAGGCCGGAAAGCGCGCCACCGCGTCCCAGGAAAATTCCTTTGTGCCCATGATGCCCCTGCGGTAGAACAGCACCACCACCATCAGGAGGATAGAGAATATCACCATGCGGAAGCCCGGCCGGAACAGCGGGACCTCCCAGCCGCCGATAGAGAGCGGCTCGTCAAAGAAGCGCAATAACCCTTCCTTGCCTATGGTGACGAGGAACGAGCCCAGTATGCTCCCCGTGACGCTTCCGATGCCGCCTATGACGATGATGAGCAGGATATCGTATGTGAGGGCGATAGAGAACGTCTTCGCCTCGATGGAGCGCATGAACATCGCGAGCAATCCCCCGCCCACGCCCGTGAAAAAGGAGCTGATGACAAACGCCATCTCCTTGTGCCGGAACAGGTTCACGCCCATGGCCTCCGCCGCCACCTCGTCCTCGCGTATGGCCTTGAACGCCCGGCCATAGGAGGAATTGATGAGCAGCACCATGAGGAGTATGCAGACCGCCGCGATCAGAAACGGCGTGATCATGGAGGGGACGAGCCCGAAGAACATTTCGGGGAAGTCCGGTATTTTATTGAGCCCGTACGAGCCGTTTGTGATTTTGTCCATCTGCGGGCTCGACACGACGGCGCGTATGATCTCGGAAAACCCGAGCGTGGCGATGGCGAGATAATCGCTCTTCAAGCGCAGCACCGGGTAACCGATGAGCGCCGCGAACAGCGCCGCGCCCAGGCCCCCCAATATCAGCGCAAGGAAGGGATACAGCGCCGTGAGCCACCCCGGCCCCGCCGCCATGGCCGTGCGGAAGGCGAGTATGGCGGGGCTGACGCCGCCCGCGTAATAGACGCCGTCAAGGTGCTCCACCGGGATGACGAGCAGCGCCGTAATGTACGCGCCGATGGACATAAAGCCCGCCTGCCCCAGGGAAAACAGACCCGTGAACCCGTTCAAAAGGTTCATGGAGACCGCCACCACCGAGAGGATGGCGCTCTTTTGCAGCAGCGTATAGAGCATGCCGTTCTGGTATTTGTTCGCCTCCAGTATATACAGGAGGATGAGGAGCACCGCTGCCGTCGTAACCGAACAGATGCGTTTTGTTGTCTGTTTCATATGCGTCACACCTTATCCGTACTTTTCTCGCCGAAGAGGCCGGTGGGCTTTAACAGCAGCATGAGGATGAGCAGCAGGAACGTGAACGCGTCGCTGAACGTGGAATACCCCAAAGCGACGAGCATCGTCTCGCTGATGCCGATCAAAAAGCCGCCCACCACCGCGCCCGGGATGGAGCCGATGCCGCCGAACACCGCCGCCACAAAACATTTTAAGCCCGGCAGCGTGCCGGAGAACGGCGTGACGGACATGCGGTCCGTAAAATACAGCACGGAGCCTACCGCCGCGAGCGCGGAGCCTATGACGAACGTCATGCTGATGACGGAGTTGATCTTGATGCCCATCAGCTTGGAGGTTTCAAAATCCTTGCTGACGGCGCGCATGGCCATGCCGACCTTGGTGTGGTTAATCAAAAGCATCAGCAGCACCACCAGTATCACCGTGAGCACGGGCGTGAGGAACGTGACGAGGCTTGCAGAAACGTCCCCGATCTGGAAGATCCGCTTGAGCAGCGGAATCTCGGGATATCCTCTCGGAATGGCGGTAAACAGGTACGTCGCCAGATTTTGCAGCAGATAAGAAACGCCGATGGCGGAGATCATGATGGACATGCGGGGCGCCGTGCGCAGGGGCTTGTACGCCATGCGCTCGATCCCGACGCCGAGCAGCACGGTAACGAGTATCACCACGGGCACGGCGAGCTGCCACGGCATGCTGGACATGCAGAATATCATGAAATACCCCGCCATCATGAAAATCTCGCCGTGGGCGAAGTTAATCAAACGCAGGATGCCGTACACCATCGTGTAGCCGATGGCGATCAGCGCGTAAGCGCCGCCCAGCGAGATTCCCGTCAGGCAGTGCTGCAAGAAGGTTGTCATGCTCATAAAAGCGTAGCCTCCCAAATAGGATCGGGCAATTCGCGAAATCGTGCCATTGCTTAAAAAAGGCGGGAGACGAGACGCCCCCCGCTCTCGAATACCAATAACCTACTCAAGGGTCTCAAGGTATCGGCGCTTTAAAGCGCCGACG
>DATMXR010000281.1:0-8121 GCA_035561315.1 Feifaniaceae bacterium | reverse complement strand
GAAGAGATCGATCTTGTGCGAAACGATCTCCTTGCAGGCCTTGCGGTTGCCGCCCACCAGCTTGCGGATGTCGATTTCGTCCGGTCTGGCCGCCACCGCCGCCCGGGCGGTTTGGCTGCAGCAGTATTTCAGTTCCGTGCCGACGTTTATCTTGTTCATGCCGCATTGCACGGCGCGGATAAAGTCCGGCTCGGGGATGCCGGTGCCGCCGTGCAGGACCAAGCCACAGTCCACCATGCTTCGGATGGCAATAAGCCGGTCGAAATCCAGCTTAGGCACACCCTTGTAAAAACCGTGGGCGTTGCCTATGGCAATGGCCAGCGCGTCCACGCCGGTGCGCTCCACAAACTCGGGAACCCCGGCGGGGTCGGTCATGCTCGCCTCGCGGTCGGCCATGTCGGCGCCGTCTTCTCTGCCGCCGATCTTTCCAAGTTCGCCCTCGACCGATACGCCGAATTTGGCGGCGTATTTCACCACCCTGCCGGTGAGCTCGACATTCTCCTCAAAGCTCTTGGCGGACGCGTCGATCATGACGGAGGTAAAACCGCTGTCCACACATTCCTTTATCATGTTCAGGTCGGCGCAGTGGTCAACGTGCAGCACCACGGGGGAGCGCAGGCCCCGCGAAAGAGCGCGGATGTATCCGGCCAGCGCGGCGGCTCCGCCGAAATAATCGATGGCGCTCGTGCTCGCCATCAGGATGACGGGGGAGTTTTTCTCCTCGGCGGCCTCCAGGATTCCGCGCGCATCCTCAATTCCGTTGAAATTGAACGCGCCCACCGCGTAACCGTTCTTTCTGCTGTCGTCGAGAACGGACTTCAGTGTGACGAGAGGCATAACTAAGCGTCCTTTCCTCGTTAATGGTGCGAGGGCTGATAATCAGGGTGGGAGACGTTGTTTCTTGCTGAAACGGCACCCCGGATTCGGCCAGCCCTTGAAGATCCATAGAAAGCCGCCGGAACTTCAGGCGGAATATGCGAAGCCCCGCGGCAGTCTCGCGTATGCCGGCAGGGTAAATCCGCGAGAAACGGCGTGTGACATATGGAATTATACCGTTTCGACAATAATATAACATCACATAATACCCTTGTCAATCAACGCGGTTCGAGGAAGAATTTCTAAGAATAGCAGGAAATGTTGGGATTTATGCCCGCGGCATAGGGTAACCCAAGAAACATATTATGCCGTTTCGTTAAAATCGATTCAACTTTTTTCTTGATTATTCGTATAAGGGGTGGTAAGATAGACCTGCACGGCGAATCTGATGTAATTGATCAAAAAGTGAAATCTACCGAAAGTTTACCAAAAAATAAGGAGCGAAAGGAAGAGTATTTATGAAAAGAAAGTTTCTTGCCGCCCTTCTTGCGGGCCTCATGACCGTTTTATTGGTGGCCTGCAATCCCCAGTCGACGACCAACACGCCCGCGCCAACGCCTGAGGCCACCGCCCCCGTCGGCGAAACGACGAACCCCGAAACAACCCCCGAAGAAGACACCTACATGGCCGATCTGATCGCGGCTGCCCAGGCGGAAGGCGAACTGGTGGTTTACGGCTCCTGCGAGGATCCGTATATCGCGGCCGCCTGTCAGGCATTTGAAGCGAAATACGGCATCAAAACCTCCTGGCAGCGCTTGACCGGCGGCGAGGTTCAGGCTAAGATTGAGGAGGAGAATGGCAATCCCTCCGCGGACGTGTGGTTTGGCGGCACGTCCGATCCGCAGAGCGTCTGCGCTTCCGAAGGCTTGCTCGAGGCTTATGATGCCAGGAACGCCGTCAATCTGGTCAGCGACAAGTTCCGCGATCCCGACGGCTATTGGTACGGCATTTATCGCGGCGTGCTGGGCATCTTCTATAATATGGAAGAGCTGGACCGCCTGAATCTGCCGTATCCCACCGACTGGGACGACCTGCTGGACGCGAAGTACAAGGGCCTGATCTGGTTCTCCAACCCCAACACCGCCAGCACTGCGAAGCTGACCATCAATACGTTCGTACAGATGCGCGGCCTGGATGCTGCCATGGAGTTCTTCAAGGCGTTGGACCCGAACGTCGCCCAGTACACCAAGAGCGGCGGCGGCCCGTCTAAGAGCGTCGGCTCCGGCGAGTGCGTCATCGGCATCGGCTTCCTGCACGACGCCATTTATCAGATTACGCAGGGCTATGACAACATCGGCATGTGCGTGCCCGCCTCCGGTACATCCTGCGAGATCGGCGCGACCTCCATGTTCAAGGGCTGCAAGCATCCCAATGCGGCGAAGCTGTGGATTGAGTTCGCTCTGACCTCCGAATGCGTCGAGCTTGCCGCCGGAGCCGGGAGCTACCAGTTCCTGCTGCTCAAGGATGCCCAGCAGCCCGAAGTCGTGGCGCAGTTCAACCTCAATCCGGACAACACCATCGATTACGATTTCGCCGATGCGAAGGCAAACACCACCACTTACGTGGAGACCTTCTTCACCACTATCGGCGCGAATGCGGACGACCGGTTCAAGACCGAGTAAATTCCCTAATATGGTTTTTCCGTAATCCTATACCCAGAAGCGGGGGGAGGATGACAAGCGCATCCCTCCCCGCTTGCCTCATAAAGGGAAAGGGGTGAGTCCATGAACCGGCGTCAAAGCGCGGCGCTTGACCGGAAGAAATTCTTTGCAGACCCCGTTTTGCTGTTTACGGTCGCAATTCTGTTTGTGTTTCTTTTGCTGTTCGTGCTCTACCCGCTGGCGATCCTGCTGGTGGACAGCGTGGTTGCGGATGGGCGTGTTACCGGCAAAATATTCGACACCGTCATTCATCTCGAGCGCTTCCAGACGGCGTTTTGGAATACGCTCAAAGCCGGTGTTCTGACCGGCGCCATTTCAACTGTAATCGGCCTGCTTTTCGCGTATGTGGACGTATACGTCCGGCTGCGCTCCCGGGTGATGGAGAAGCTGTTCAACGTCGTCTCCCTGCTTCCGGTCGTATCCCCACCGTTCGTCCTCTCCCTGAGCATGATCTGCCTGTTCGGGCGGTCGGGCCTGATTACCCGCCAGATCTTACAGATTTACGATTCAAACGTATACGGGCTTACCGGCATCGTTATCACGCAAACGCTCACGTTTTTTCCGGTTTGCTATCTGATGCTCCGCGGACTTCTGAAAAATATCGACCCTTCGTTGGAGGAAGCCGCCCGGGATATGGGCGCATCCCGCTGGAAGGTGTTTAGCACAGTCACCTTCCCTTTGCTGTTGCCGGGGCTTGGCAATGCGTTCCTCGTAACGTTCATCGAATCCGCCGCCGACTTTGCCAACCCCATGCTCATCGGCGGGGACTACGATACCCTGGCTACGACGATTTATCTGCAAATTACCGGCGCGTATGATAAACAGGGCGCCGCGGCCATGGCGATCATCCTGCTCTCGCTTACCGCCATCATGTTCATCATCCAGAAATATTATTTGGAGTCCAAGACGGCGGCCACCCTCACCGGGAAGGCCAGCCGGGGCCGGGCGCGCATTACCGAAAAGAGCATCACGGCGCCCCTGAGCGTTGTGTGCATGGCGATTTCGGCCTTCGTCATTCTCATGTACGCCATGGTCCCCCTCGGCGCGCTCTTTAAGCTTTGGGGCAGGAATTATTCCCTCACGCTGGCGCATTTTGAATTCATCTTCAAATACGGGGGGCTCACTGCGTTCAAGGATTCCGCGCTTCTGTCCGTCATTGCCGCGCCCATTACCGCATTTCTCTCGATGGTCATCGCATATCTGGTGGTCAAAAAGAAGTTTAAAGGCCGCGGGTTTATCGAATTTGCTTCCATGCTGGCCATGGCTGTGCCCGGCACGGTATTGGGCGTAGGCTTCATCCGCGGGTTTTCAAACGGCGTCTTCCACACCCAGCTGATGCAGGGGATCTACGGCACCTCGCTGATCCTGATCATCGCGTTCGTCGTCCGCTCGCTGCCCACGGGTACGCGGAGCGGGATCTCCGCGCTGCGGCAGATCGACAAGAGCATCGAGGAATCGGCCTCCGACCTGGGCGCAGGCGTGGGCAGGGTGTTTTTTACAGTGACGCTGCCCCTGATAAAGGACTCCTTCTTCTCGGGCCTCGTGACGGCTTTCGTGCGCAGCATCACGGCGATCTCCGCGGTCATCCTGCTGGTCACGCCGCGCTGGAACATGGTGACGGTGCAGATCAACAGCCTGGCGGAAAAAGGCAACTACGGCGAGGCCTGCGCGTACGCCACGATTCTGATTGTTATTGTCTATGCCGCCGTGGCGCTGATGAACCTGTTCATCAAATACTTCGGCGTCAGTAAAACGATGAGGGGGAACGAGAGGTATGTCTAAAGAGAAGAAGGGCATCAGGCTGGATCATATCTCCAAGATTTATCAGGACCCGAAAACCAAGAAGGACTTTTACGCGGTAAACGACGTATCCCTGGAAATTCAGCCGGGCAGCTTTGTGACGTTGCTGGGCCCTTCCGGGTGCGGCAAGACCACGACGCTTCGCATGATCGCCGGTTTTGAAAGCCCCGACACCGGCAGCATCTATCTGGGCGAAGAGAAAATTGACGAGCTGACGCCCAACAAGCGCGATACCGCCATGGTGTTCCAGAGCTACGCGCTGCTTCCGCACTACAATATCTTCGACAACGTCGCTTACGGCCTGAAGATCCGCAAGCTCCCCGCGAAGGAAATCAAGGAAAAGGTCACGAATATCCTGGATTTGGTGGGCCTTTCCGGCATGGAAACGCGCATGACGAACCAGCTTTCCGGCGGTCAGCAGCAGCGCGTCGCCCTGGCCAGGGCGCTGGTTGTGGAGCCCGGCGTGCTGCTGTTTGACGAGCCCTTGAGTAATCTGGACGCGAAGCTGCGCGTCTCCATGCGCACGGAGATTCGCCGGATCCAGCAGGAAGCCGGCATCACGGCCATTTACGTGACGCACGACCAGAGCGAGGCCATGAGCATTTCCGATAAGATTATCGTCATGAAATCCGGCGTGGTGGATCAGATCGGTACGCCGGAGGAGATCTACTATCACCCGGCCAGCGAGTTCGTCGCCGACTTTATCGGCGAGGCTAATTTCCTAAAAGGGAAAATCGTCGCCCACGAGGGAAACGCCTGCGTGATGGATATCCAGGGCATCCGCGTCAAGGTTTTCGAGGCCGCGCGCATTCCCGACGGCAGCGATGCGACGCTTGTGCTGCGCCCCGAGGCGGCTATATTGGCCGACGAAGGTCCTTTCCCCTGCAGGGTGATTCTCTCCTGCTTTATGGGCGCTTATCAGAGCTACCATGTAGAGATCGGGGATACCAAGGTTGCGGTGATGGATTATAACCCAAGGGGCAGGAAGACTTACCAGGTGGGCGACGCCGCGTATCTCAGCTTCGACCAGGGGAACGCCCACGTCCTGTGACGGCATGGCCCAACATGAAGTAAAAAGGGAAAATGGATTTTACGTTCTCGATCAGATCGTCAACGGCCGTGACGTTTGCGCCCGATATTCTAAAGAGAGCGTGGAGCGGATCTTTTTGCCGCTCCTTCGCGAATGGACGCTGCTGCAGCGGTGCCTTAAAAGGCGCATCCTTATTTTCCTGGCGGCGCCTCCGGGAGCGGGGAAGAGCACGCTGGCGAACTTCCTTCAGGCGCTCTCGGCGGATACGGAGGGGATTGAGCCCGTCGAGGCCGTCGGCATGGACGGGTTTCATCACGATCAGGACTATTTGCTCTCCCATACCGTCGCTCTAAACGGGAAGGACGTGCCGCTTGTATCCATCAAGGGCGCGCCCGTCACGTTCGATCTGCCAAAGCTGACCCAGCGGATCCGGCAATTGAAAACGGACGCGGTATGTCCGTGGCCGCTTTACAACCGGCAACTGCACAATCCGGAGGAGGGCAAAATCCGCGTTCGGGGCAACATTGTGCTCCTCGAGGGGAACTATCTTCTGCTGGATGCGGAAGGCTGGCGGGAGCTGAAGAGCGAATGCGATTACAGCGTCAGCATCCTTGCCGATGAAGGGCAGCTGCGGGAGAGGCTGATCCAACGCAAGATGCTCAGCGGAATACCCCGGCGGGAGGCGGAGGCTTTTGTGGATAGAAGCGATCTTGCTAACGCGCGACTGTGCTCCTGCATGCAGCCTTCCGACCTGACGCTGCGGCTGACGGGCTCTGGCGAGTATGTCAGGGAGAGAAACGCAAATATTTCGGCTACGCGCCGTGAAAGCGCTCCGCAAACGGGAACGTCTTCCGCTTCAGATGGGTTTGGCCTGGGGCCCTGAGGAACCCTTCTACCGATGCTCTGCGGCGAAGAGCCTATCCCTTTCTATTGTTTCCGAGACGTCGGAAGAAATTTTTATACTTGAAACACATACTGGAGGATTTTTATGCTGCTCAATATGAAAGACCTGCTTGCCGTAGCGAACAAGCACAATTTTGCCGTCCCCGCGTTCAACATCAGCTCCTACGCCATGCTCAACGGGATCATGGAGGCCTGCGAGGAAAAACGCGCCCCCGTCATCATCGCCATCCATCCCGACGAACTTTCCCACATTGGCGTCGACATGGTGACCGCCGTCCGTGAAAAGGCGCTGAAGGCCACTGTTCCCGTGTGCATCCATCTGGATCACGGCGCCTCCTTCGAGCAGGTGGTTCTGGCGATCCGGTCCGGCTTTACCTCCGTGATGATCGACGGCTCCAGCAAGCCGTTCGAGGAAAACGCGGCGATCTGCAAAAAGGTATGCGAGACGGCCCACGCCGTCAACGTCTCCGTGGAGGGCGAGCTGGGCACCATCGGCACAACCGACTCTGCGGAAACCTTCAGCAACCAGGTCATCATTTATACGATTCCCGACGACGCGGCGCAGTTCGTGGCCCAAACCGGCGTGGATACGCTGGCCGTGGCCATAGGCACCTGCCACGGCCTGTATCCGGCCGGCATGAAGCCGGAGCTGAGGCTGGATATCCTGCGGGAAATCAAGGCGAAAGTCTCCATCCCTCTGGTGCTGCACGGCGGTTCCAACAACCCGGATAAGGAAATTGGCGAATCCGTCGCGCTGGGCGTCAATAAGATCAATATTTCCAGCGATATTAAGGCCGCTTATTATCTCAAGATGCGGGAGGTTCTTGAAAATAAATCCCTCAGGGAGCCCAATGTGATCGAGCCCCCCTGCATCCGGGCGATGAAAGAGGTCGCTTATCATAAAATCGAGCTGTTCCGGGATGCCGGAAAAGCGGACCTGTACTGACCAAGGCATACAGCAGCCCCGTGACGGTTTGTTCGCGGGGCTGCTTCTTATCCTTGCCATCGTCAACGAGTCAACACAATACAGGCTGATTGCTCATCGCAACCAGCCTGTTAGCCTTAGTCTGTTTCCTCGCTACCCAGCTACTGGCGGCGAGCCTTCCTTTGCCCCAAGCGATAGGCCTTGATGCAATTTACGCATCCTGAAGAAGACCCCGAGACTGCGATTCTTTGATCGAATGACCGCTCAAGTTATCGTGCCTCCATATTAACACGCAAACACAGGCGTATTCCGCCGCCGCGGCATTTCACCGGCGTTCATCATCAGCAAGCAATCCGACGACCTTGTGCGGCTGATATAATTCCTCGAGATAAGCGATATCTTCGGCAGAAAGCGAAATATCCAATGCGCCCACCGCGTCATCCAGATGCTTTATTTTCGTTACGCCGATTATGGGGGCAGTCATGCCCTTTGCCGTGTGCCAGGCGATGGCGATCTGCGTCATGGTTGCCCCATATTTTTCGGCTGTCTCATGCACGCGCTGCACGATCTTATAATCATTTTGCTGAGTGCCGTCATATTTTGCAGCGGCTGTCCTATCCGTTTGGCTGCGCAGCGTGTCCGTTTTCCACTCCAAACGGGAAAGGCGGCCGGCCGCCAAGGGACTGAACGGAGTCAGCGCCACGTTTTCCTGAAAGCAAAAAGGTATAATCTCCCGCTCATCTTCGCGGTAAAGCAGGTTGTAATGATTCTGCATGGAGCAGAATTGCCTCCAACCGTTTCTCTCGGCCGCGACCTGCATGCTGTAAAACTGATATCCATACATCGCGGAGGCGCCCAAAGCGCGGACTTTACCGGCCTTTACCAGACCATCCTGCGCCTCCATGGTCTCTTCAATGGGCGTTGTG
>DATMXR010000280.1:0-4641 GCA_035561315.1 Feifaniaceae bacterium | reverse complement strand
GTCTTAAATAAACATTGTTGGCGGTGATAGTATGACCAAGATCATCAATACGGCGCTCTGCAATATCTGCCCCTTCGTCCGGTATGTCCGCACTATGGACGTCTCATACAACGAGTACCCCGTCCTGACGGTCGCATACGACTGCAGGCTGTTTTATGTGACCAAAGGCACGGGCATCATGGTGCTTGGGGGTGAAACGTATGAGGTGCAGCGCGGCGACCTTCTGTTCTGGCAGCCGGGCATACCATACCGCATGGACACCCACGGGGAGAAAACGCTGCAATTCCTGGCCGTCAACTTCGACCTGACCCAATCAAACAATCACCGCGTTTATCCGTTTCCGCCCGTCAGGCTCGAAGAGCTTCGGAGGGAGAGCATACTCGAACGCCTCGTTTTTTCGGATATCCCGCGCTTTAACGAGCAGGTGTATGTGCAGGGCATGCATCAGGTCGAGGATACGCTGCACGATATGGTTCTGGAAAACCAATCCAAAAGGACCTATTGCTTCGAGCGTATGAGCGGCATGATGGTCTGCGTAATGAGCAGCATCGCGCGCAGGCTGGCATTGGGGCAGGTGGAGCCGCAAAATTCCGAGCATAAGATAGAACAGGTCATAGATTACATCCGCCTGCACTATGCCGAGGACATTACAAACGAGAGCATGGGAAGGATGTTCAATTATCACCCAAACTATCTCAACAAGCTGATGGTGCTCTATACCGACCATTCCCTGCATCAATACCTGCTGTCCTACCGCATTTCCAAGGCGATCGATTTGATCGCAGGCACGAATATGGACCTGGCCGCGGTTTGCGAAAGCGTCGGCTTTCAGGATTACTGCCACTTCTCAAAGCTTTTTAAGCAAAAGACCGGCAGCAGCCCCCGCGACTACCGCGGCGCGAGGTCCTGAATCACCCCGCCCTATTCCATCAGAAAAGCCCGCTCCGGCGGATTGCCGGCGCTCCTGAGCGCGACCGGGGTAA
Source organism: Feifaniaceae bacterium (assembly GCA_035561315.1). Taxonomy (GTDB): domain Bacteria; phylum Bacillota; class Clostridia; order Christensenellales; family CAG-138; genus JAEYLA01. Next base: position 3,658 of record DATMXR010000280.1, on the reverse strand, counting down.
TCACATCCCGCATATACTCGTTCCAGCGCTTTTGCACGTCGCTATTTGCCTTCGCCGCCTCCACCGCCTGGATATCGTCGCATTCATAATACCCAAACAGCATGCCGCCGGACTGCCAGATGGAGTAATTCCTGATACCGGCTTCCCGCAGGAACCCCAGCATCTCCGGCCAAACCTCCCGGTGCCTGCGTTTATACTCTTCCGCCATGCCGTCCTTAAGCTTCAGAACAAACGCTTCTCTGTGCATCATATCTTCCTCTTCAGGCAGCCGCCCTTGATCGCGTCGATGGAAACCGATATCAGCAGCACCGCCCCGATCACCACATCCTGCCAGAATATCTGCACGTTCAGCATGGTCATTCCGTTATTGAGCGTGCAAAGCACAAACACGCCGATGAATGTTCCGAGTATCGTGCCGCGCCCGCCCGTTAATCCCGCGCCGCCGAGTATGACGGCGGAAAGCGCCTGCATGTTGATGTTGATGGCCGCCATGGGCAGGCCCGCGCCCGTCTGCGCGGCCGTCATGATGCCCGCTATCCCCGCCGTAATGCCGTTGATAACGTACAGCATGAATTTCACACGGTTCACCTTTATTCCGGCCAGGAAGCTCGCCTGCGCATTGCCCCCCACCATGTAAATCGTGCGCCCGAAAACGGTATATTTGGCTATGAAATGAAACACGATATAGCAGATAATCATAAAGAACAGCGTAAACGGGAACGTGTTTCCGAATATATAGCCGCGGCCCAGGAAATTGAACGCCGAATTGGAGATGACCACCGTCTGCCCGTCCGTAATCAGGTAGGCTACACCGCGGATGATCTGCATGCTGGCGATCGTGGTGATGAATGCGTTCAGCTTGAGCACGGTGATGAAAAAGCCGTTGAACGCGCCGCACAGCGCGCCCGCCGCCAGCCCTGCCGCCACCATAAGGAACACGTTTGTTGTATGCTGCCCCACCACGGCGACAACCATGCCGACAAACGCAACCACCGAGCCTACGGAAATATCGATGGACCCGGATACGTTAATAAACGTCATGCCGCAGGCGATCGTGCCCATAATGGCCGCATACAGGCCGATATTGAGAAAGTTTTTGAGCGAAAAAAAATAAGGCGACTGAATCGAGAAAAAGACGATCAGCACAAGCAGCGCCCCGCTCACCGTCATCAAAGCGGAAGCGTCGGGGGAGCTCAATTTTCTTTTCGTAGCGGCGTCGGTTCCCCCGGCGTTGTTTTGCAGTGTTTTTTGCTGTTCCATATTTCCTCATCCTCCAATGGCATATTTCACTATGGTTTCCTGCGTTGCGTCCTTAGCATCGACCATGCCGCTTATTTCACCGTCATGCATCACCATAATGCGGTCGGACATTGTAATCAATTCGGGCATTTCGGACGTAATCATGATCACGCATTTGCCCGATCTGCACAGATCATCCAGTATTTTATAAATCTCCGCTTTGGAGCCGACGTCTATGCCGCGCGTGGGTTCGTTCAATATCAGTACGTCCGGCTCTATTTCAAGCCATTTTGACAGCACGACCTTCTGTTGATTTCCGCCCGAAAGCGATTCGCTGCTGGTTTCGGCCGAAGGCGTCTTGATGCTCAGGTTCTTGATCCACTTCTGGACGACGCTTTTTTCAAAGGCGTTGTTGATAAGCCGGCGTTTTCCGTTGTGCGCGTAATACGGCGCCATGATATTGTTCCGCACGGACGAATTGAGCACCAATCCCTCCGTTTTTCTCTCGGAAGGCACATATGCCAGGCCATGGTTCAACGCGTCGCGCGGATTTTTGATTGCGGCCTTCCGGCCGTTTATAAAAACTTCGCCCGCGTGGATAATGTCCTTTCCAAACAGCGCCGGGCCAATATCCTGGTGCCCCGAGCCAAGCAGCCCGTATATCCCGAATATTTCCCCTTTCCGCGCCGAGAAGCTGACCCCTTTGAGCCAGTCGGTGACAAGGTTTTTCACCTCCAGCGCAATCTCGCCGATTTCGGCGCCCTGCTTTGGATACAGATCCTCGATTTTCCGGCCCACCATCATCGATATGAGCGTGGACTTATCCGCTTCCTGAACGGCGATCTCGCCCGTTACAACGCCGTCGCGCAGGACGACCACGCGGTGCGCCACCCTGAAAATTTCGTCCAGTTTATGCGATATATAGATGATGGAGATGCCTTCCGACGAGGCCTGCTCTATAAACCTGAACAGGTTTTCCGTTTCCACGTCGTTGAGCGCCGAGGTAGGCTCGTCCATAATCAGGATTTTTACGTCGTGGGATATGACCTTTGCAATTTCTATCAATTGCTTTTGCGCCACGGAACACGCGCCGATCGGCATTTTAGAGTCGATATCCACGCCGATGCGCCCCAGAATGGTCCTGGCGCCCTCATACATGGCTTTATAATCTATGATCGGCCCCTTTTTGGGGATATCGCCCATGTATATATTCTCAGCCACCGAAACCGTAGCCACGTAATTGAGTTCCTGGTGGATAATTCCGATGCCGGCCTCCTTTGCATCCGATGGCAAAACAAACTTTACCCGCTTCCCCTCCAGCTCTATCGCGCCGCTGTCGCAGCTGTATACGCCCGACAGCACTTTGATGAGCGTGGACTTTCCCGCTCCGTTTTCGCCCAGCAGGGCTACGACCTCGCCTTTTTTCACCTCAAAGTCCACATTCGAAAGCGCCTTTACGCCCGGAAATTCTTTTGAGATATTGATTGCCCGCAATATGGGCTGCTTAGAGGTAGCCGTTCCGTTGTCCAATTCGTACCGGTTTTGTTCCAATTGCCTCACCTCATTTTGCCGTTATGCCAAATTTAGATAAATGCACGCCCCTCCGGGGCGTATGGCGCATAGTCCGGCCCCGTCCGCCCATAAACGGGCCGACGGGGCCGGGTATCCGGCATTAGCCGAGATTCTTCCACGGCAGGTTATCCAGCGGATAATATTGGCTGATATTGCTCCAATCGATAAACACGTGGTCGATATAGTAATTCTCTTCGACCGGCTCACCGGCGACCAGCTTGTCGATGATGGGGAATACCCATTCGCCGTAGCGGTCCGGGAAATACCCCACGCTGCCGATAAAGCTCCAGTTCCCCTGCTTTTCGTACATGGGCTCCACAAACACGGCGGTGGAGTTCTGTGAGAATACGGCGATATCGAACTCGCGCCCGGCGGTTTCGGCCGCCGCATGCGCGCCCGCAGCGGTGATGTCGTTGTTGGTTCCCACCACGATTTTATGCGCGTCGGGATGCGCCATCAGGAAGTCCGCCACGCGCGCCTGCGCGACCTGCGCGTCATTTTGGCCTTCGATTTCCACATATTTGTCGTCCGGCACCTGAATGCCCTTGTTTTCCATGCCCACGCGCACATTGCCGGTGCGGGTGGCCGCGACCTCGCCCGCCGCCATCTGGGTAATGATCAGCAGATAATCATACTCGCCGCCCCATTTTTCATTGACATAATCCGCGGCGGCCTCGCCCGCGATCTGCCCCGCCCTGGCGTTATCTGCGCCAAAATATATCGCGCCCGGGTGCAGCACATCGATTGCAACGACGGGGATATTGGCGGCATTGAACTTCTCCATGACGGCGGGAGCCACGGCGGCGTCGATGTTGAATTCGATCATGTAGTCGATACCCATGGTAAT
>DATMXR010000279.1:0-3527 GCA_035561315.1 Feifaniaceae bacterium | reverse complement strand
GTCAGAGTATCGTATTTGCCAAGAATTTCAAGGTATCGGCGCTTTAAAGCGCCGACGCTTATTTTTTTATTGTGGGGAAACTGCGTTTCCCCACCCCCCTTCCTCAAGAACGCCCGCGGGGGTACGGAAGCGGAGGTCTCCCGCTATGAAATTAAAGGGGCCAATCGCCTATTTTGCCGCCGCCTGGTACGTGGGCGCGTTCTTGGGCGCTTTCGCCTTGATGACCTTATGATAATAATCGTAGGTCATGACGGGGAAGCCCTTGATCGCGCACGCTTCGTCCATGCAGCCGTCGTACACGTTGGCAAAGAACACGGTATGGGTCCCGGCGTCGTGGCTGCCCACGATCTCGCAGAACAGGTACCCCGCGCATTCCGCCTTGAGCATGGGGAGCCCGCCGCGCAATGTAAAGTCCAGGCCGTCGAACTTTTTGACGTCCGCGCCGGAAGAATACCCGAACCTGCCGATGGTCCTGGGCGGCGTGGCCTCCGTGAGTATGGAAACCGAAAACCGGCCCGTATCCTGCATCAGCCTGTGCGTATAATTGTTCTTGCTCATGCTCACGGCGAGCATGCCTTCCGCCGTGACCTGAAACACCGTGTTCACGACGCACCCCTGCGGCGTATCGCCGTCCATCACGCCGATGACATAGAGCCCGTAAGAAAGCTTGAACAGTACGGCAGGATCCAATTTGCCCTCCCCCGCGGCCCGCAGGCCGCTTTTGTGCCCGCCGCGGGCCGAAGACGGCCTTTTCTTACGCGCGGGCGTATGCTAGACTTATTATAACCCATACCGGATAAAAAGCAAACGCGGGAGGCAATATGTACTACAAGGAATACGGGAATACCGGATGCCGCGTCTCCGCCATAGGCTTTGGCGGCATGCGCTTTTCGGAGGAGGACGTAAAGCGGGGCGACCTGGAAGCGTGCGCCGAAGTCGTCCGCTACGCGCATGAAAAGGGGATCAATTATTTCGATACCGCGCCCGGCTACTGCGACGACAAAAGCGAGACCATCATGGGGCTGGCGTTAAATTCCCTGCCCCGCGACAGCTACTATATCAACACCAAGACGAACTTCTACCAGGTGGACAACCCGGCGACGGAGGCGGGCTTCTTTAGAAGGCTCGAAACAAGCCTCAAGCGCCTGCGGGTGGATTGTATCGATTTCTACCATCTGTGGTGCATGCTCTCCCTCGTGCAATACCGGAAGCAGTGCGACGCGCTCTACGGATATTTCCGGAAAGCGAAGGAGCAGGGCATGATCCGCCATATCGTATTCTCCTCCCATATGCCGGGAGACGAATTGACCCAGGTGATCGGCGAAGGCCTGTTTGAAGGCATGCTTATCGGCTACAACGCGCTCAATTACCGCTACCGCATGAGCGGGCTTACGGCCGCCCACCGGCAGGGTATGGGCGTTGTGGTCATGAACCCGCTGGGCGGCGGCGTAATCCCCGCGAACCCGCAGCTGTTTTCAAGCCTGACGGAAGGCACGCCCTACACCACGGCGCAGGGCGCTCTGCGTTTTGTGGCGGGGCACCGGGAGGTTTCCGTGGCGCTCAACGGCATCACCGCCAAGGAGCAGGTGGACGAGGCGGTTTTCGCGGTGCAGGGGCTGGAAGAACGCCCCGCCGACGCGCAGGCCGCGCTGCTGCCCGCGTCCGGCGGCGAAAACGCGCTGTGCACGGGCTGCGGCTATTGCGACAGCTGCCCGGTTCAGATCCCCATCCCCAAATTCATGGACGCGTACAACCAAAAGCTGCTGACCGGCCGGGACCCGGCCGCGCGCCTGCAGAACCACTGGGCGCTCAAGCCGGACATAGCGGCCGATTGTATCGCGTGCGGGCAATGCGAGGGCCTGTGCACGCAGCACCTGCCCATTATCGGGAGGCTTCGCGAGATCCAGGCGTGCGCTTCCGATGCATAATTTGGAACCGTTTATAAAATGAGACCGAAATAAGAGCGGGCTGGGAACGGATTGAAGCATTGCGGTGATATGCTGAGCTTACACAATAAAAGGTAAGCCTAAAAGTAAGCGAGGCGGTGCGCGATGAAACGGTTCTACAAAATAGCGGCCCTGTTTGCCGGGATCGTCTTGCTGTTGGGCGTCGGCCTGTTTGCCATTAAAGGCATACGCAATAACGCCGCCGCGCAGGGCGGCGCACAAGCGGCCTTACCGGACGCGCAGGCAGAAAATGTGTCCCGGGCCGTGTCCGCGCCTGCGGACGACGAGATCGTCACCATAGATGAGGACTCGGTGATTACCGAAGAGTATAAGCCCGCGGAGCGGGAAACCATCCCCATAGGCTCCGGGGCGCAGAGTACCGCCGCGCAAACCGGCGCCGCTGCCGCCGCGGATGTCTTGTATCAGGCGGGGACGGCGTTTTTGCAGGATGAGCAGAACGCAAACGCCGTGCGCGAGACGCTGTCGGCGCTTCAGACAAACGCCGTCACGATAGGCAACGCTGTAAAAAGCCCGGGGAGCGAAACGCTCTCCAAGGCTTTTTTTGACTTTTTTGGGGGTTCGGACGACCCTGTCTATTCCGATTGCGGCGTGACGTTTCTTAGCGCCGAAGGGGTGGTCTATACGGCTTCCTCTTACAGCCGGATGGAAAACGTCCTGGCGGAACATTCCGTCGCCATGGAATTAAGCGCCGACGTTACGGTAAAAACGGAATGCACCTCGGTTACGACATATGGGGAACTAGAAGACGTTACGGTTTCTTCCTTTGTGATTACGAGACAGGACGCAAAAGGCGCGACCACGGAAACCTACAGCACCACGAAGACCGAACCCAAATAACGGTTAATCCATTCCAAAAAGCGAAAAAGAAAGCGGGGATCTTCCCGCTTTATTTTATTTCGACGGCGTCCGCCTGCAACGTACGCGCTTTGTAATCAAGCGGCGTGCGCGTAGCAAAACCTGCAGGCCGACGCCTAAGGTTAGTATACGCAAAAGCGCAGGCCGTTATAACGCCTTAAGGCGAGGGGAATTGATGCGGTTCGCCTCCCCTTGCCTTAACGCGAGAAGAACCTGCTCAGCGGTTCAATGACCGCATGCAGATCCGCGATGCTCTTGTTCAGCGTTTCGATATCCAGCTCGTCAAGCGTCCCCATCATTTCCTCCACGCCGGCCGCCGCGGAAGAAGCCGCCGCCTGCCCCTGTTCCACCAGCACGTTGATCTCCCCAAACATCTGCGGTAAATCTGCAGAACCGATATCCGCCGCAATGCCGTTGAGCTGCGTAAACGTGCTTTCCGCCTGCAGCAGAATGCGGTTGAGCTGCGCGCCCATCGGGAGCACGAAAATTATGACGGCAAAAAGCCCGGCCACCATCAGGAACATAAAAAACGTGCGGATGCGGGAAAGCCGGAGCATCTTTTTTTCGTATTCGACATTGGCTGATTGTGCGGATGCGGGATTGACCTCCATATTATGACCCTTCCTTTCGTATCGGCATGCAGTGACGTCATATTTTACCCTAAAGTATACCACGCAAAACAACGGCCCGCCCGCGCTTCTGCAC
>DATMXR010000278.1:0-6870 GCA_035561315.1 Feifaniaceae bacterium | reverse complement strand
GGATTGCTTCGCTGCGCTCGCAATGACAATGTGATTCTTATGCACGCCGCCTTTTTGCGCGGCCATTTTTTTGTGTGCCGTTCATCCTTTTGTGAGCGTAAAGCGGAAGCAGGCCTCCCCGTCCCGGTTTTCCGCCCAGATGCGCTCGCCTAAGAGCGACATGATTTCCCGGGCGATGGCAAGCCCCAGGCCCGTACCCTGCTCCGCGTGGGCGGTATCCGCCTTGTAAAAACGCTCGAACAGGTGGTTCAAATGCTCCTCCGGGATATGGCCCGTGTTGCACACGCTCAGCGTAAAACCTTCCGCCGTCTGTTCCGCTTTCAGTGTGACCCTGCCCTCGTCCGAAGCGTACTTGATGGCGTTGTCAAGAAGCGCCACGAGCACCTGCTCCACGCGGTCCTCGTTGGAATAGGCCGGTATCCCGCCGTCGGGAAGCTCCAGGGAAAACGTAAGCCCGCTGTCCCCCGCCGCCGCCTCGAACCGCTCGGACAGCTCTTGAAGCAGCGTGTCCAGCCGGAACGCGCGCTTTTCGAGCGCCACGCCGCCGGACTGCAGCCGCGAAAGCTCCAAAAGATCGTTGATCAGCCGGGAAAGCCGCATGCTTTCCCGCAGGATATAGCCGTAATAGCGGGTCTTGTCCTCATCCGTTTTTACCAGCCCGTCGTTGAGCGCGTCCGCCAGGCTGCGGATGGAGGCGATGGGCGTGCGCAGCTCGTGGCTGACATTGGCCACATAGTCCCGGCGCGTCTGCTCCAGGCGCATTTCTTCCGTCACGTCCTGTATCATGGTGACGGCGCCCGCCCGTTTTTCCTGCTGCCCGGCAAGCTGGGTAACGGTAACGCGAAGCTGCACGCCCTCCGCGGTGACCGTGCGGGAGGCCGAATCCCCCCTGCGCATCAGCGCGCCGATCTCGGGCCACAGCGCCTCCAGGCGCGAAAGCGCGCTCTGCGCATTGCCTGCGTCCGCATGCAGCAGCCGCTCCGCGGCCGGGTTGCAGTGGGTGACATAGCCCGTTTCATCCACCGCGACGATGCCCTCCTTGAGCCCGTTGAGCACGTTTCTGAGACGGTTGCGCTCCAAAACAAGGTCCCCTATGGTCTTTGAAAGGGCCGCGGAAAGTTCGTTTAAGGACCTCCCCAGCACGCCGATCTCGTCGTTGCCCTTTTCGTACGCCTTTACGGTATAATCCCCGAAGGCCATGGCGCGCGCCGCCTGCGACATCTGCAAAAGAGGCTTCGCCAGGCTTTTTGAAACAAAATAGGCTGGCAGTATGGTGGCCAACGAGACGAGCAGGAGGCTGATCAAAAGCGCAGTATTGAGCCCGCTCAGCGCCGCGTTGACCTCGTTGAGCGGTTTGGTTAAAAACACCGCGCCCGTAATTTTGGCGTCCACGCCCGAAACCGGCGCGCCCACGACGATGCCAAGCTCGGCCGTAACAAGGCGGAACACGCCGGATTTGCCGGAGAGCGTATCGGGCAGGTAAGAAGAAAGCGCTTTGATCATGCGCTCCGTATCCGCGCCCCGCGTGCGCGCGAGAAGCTTGCCCTCCGCGTCGAATATCAGCACCGAAGCGTCCCAGATCGTCTGGTCGTTGTTGAGCAGGCGCTCAAACGCCCAGGGGCTGATCTCCCCCCGCTGGTACTGTGCCACGATATCGCTGATATACATGGCGGCGGGCACCATATCCCGCGCTTTCATGCCCGCGAACACGTTGCGGCTGGTGTATGTGAACAATACCGCCGTGAGCAGCGAGGACGATAAGAGCGTCAGCATCAGGAACAGCAGTATCTTTTTGAGGAACGCGCTTTTCATTGCCCCGCCTCAAATTTATAGCCCACGCCGTATACCGTGCGGATGCCCCAGGGCGCACCCTCCTGCGGGAGCTTCTGGCGGATGCGCTTGATCTGCGTATCCACCGCGCGCGTATCCCCGAAATAATCGTATCCCCAGATAATGGAGAGTATCTGTTCCCGGTCGTACACCCGCCCCGGATGGGAGGCGAGTAGGTGCAGGATCTCCACCTCCTTGGGCGTGAGCGGGATGGACTTTCCTTCATAGCGAACGTCGTAGCTGCCGACGTTGATTTCCAGCTTGTCGAACCGAAGCGTCTGCGGCGGGGTCTCCTGCTGCTCCTTCATGCGGCGCAGCACCGCCTTGACGCGGGCCACCACCTCGCGCGCGGAAAAAGGCTTTACGATATAATCGTCCGCGCCCAGTTCCAGGCCCAGCACCCGGTCGATCTCCTCCCCTTTTGCGGTGAGCATGATGATGGGGACGCGGCTCGTCATCCGAAGCGTGCGGCAGACCTCCACGCCGGATTTTCCGGGCATCATGAGGTCCAGTATGATTAAACTGGGCTTTTCGGTTTCCGCCATGCCGAGCGCCTGTATGCCGTCAAACGCGGAGGCATGGGTGAACCCTTCGTTCTCCAGGTAAATGCCCAGCGTCTCGTGGATGATGTTCTGATCGTCGCATATCAGTATGTGCGGCGCTTTCTGCATACAAACCCCTCCTTCTTGTGCCTAAGGCAAGGGGAGACGAACCGCAGGGGTGCAACTCCCCTTGCCTTAAGGAAATTATAGTATGCCCCCGTCCGCAGCACAACAGACGCGCAAAGGTTGTCATAATTGTACATGCCTGTGACAAAATCAGGCGCCGTACCGTTTCACCCCTCCGGTATAGGGGCCACAGTCTTTTTATAATCCAGCCCCGCTTCCGCCTGCACCCGCATGCGGAGGGCGTTGAGCATATCGAAATGTTCAAGTACCAGGGATACGACGTAGGGACAGACGGACCCGTCCTCCGAAAGCTCCAGGAGCACGCGCGCCGTCTGTTCGGGCGGCATCCCTTTGCGGTACGCCCTGTCCTCCGTAATGGCGGTGAATATATCCGCCACGGCCATGATGCGCGAGCCCAGAGGGATCTCGTTGTCCCTGAGGTGGAAGGGATATCCCTTACCGTTGAGCTTTTCGTGGTGGAAGGACGCCCATTTGTTTATGGTTTCAAACCCCTTGATGGCCTGAAGCAGCCGGAAGGTATAGAACGTGTGGCTGCGGATCTCGTTGAACTCCTGCGCGTTGAGCCTGTCCTGCTTTTCCAGCACCGCGCTTCTGACCGCGATTTTCCCGAGATCGTGGAGGTTGCCCGCCACGCGCATCATTTTGCACTCGTCCCCGGAAAAACCGGCAAGCTCCGCAAGCTTCTCCGCGACCGCCGCGACGCCCGCGGAATGCGCGGCGGTAAAGGGGCTCCTATAGTCTATGATTTTTGAAAATATGGAGGTAAGGCCAACCGTCTGCTCCATATCCATTTCCACCGTGTCAAACTGCACGACCTCGGGCAGTATGTATAAAAGCGGGCCGTAGGCGATATCGAGCCATACGTATTCCTCCCCGCTCAGTTCCATAAACGCCTCCACCGGCCCGGGCGCGAACGCGCTCCCTTTTTTCGCCAGTATGGTTTCCCGGATGCGCTGCGCCTGCCCCAGCGCGTTTTCCCGCGGGTCGACCAGCACGCACGCCCGGTCCGCCAGGTGCAGGATATGGCTCAGGACGCTGACCTCCCGGCCCATATAGGCCTTCCCCTCCCCATGGTTCCAGGGCAGGTGGTGGTAGCGGATGATTTCCGCCGCCGGGGAAAGCGGCAGAAATCCTTCCAGCAGCTGCGCCCCGCGGAACGCGTGGGAGTTTGCCGTGGGCGGCTCGTTTTCCAAAAGCTCCAGCCGCTCGTTTGTGGAAAGCGCGCCGATATCGTGCAGCAGCCCGGCGAGCATCAGGTTTTTCCTGCCGCGTTCGGGTATGCCCATGCGCTCCGCTATCCTGTACGCGAGGTACGCCGCCTTTTGGTGGTGGAAGCGAAGCTCGGGGCTGACGAGGTCCTCCGCATTGGTGATGCAGATCAAAAGATCGTATAAATTGACGAAGCTGCGGTTGAATTCAGACATATTCCCCCCAGGACCCGGCTGCTCAGAAAGAGCCGGAATGGATACGATTATTTGTGTACTTAATCGGTAGAAAGCGTGCCGGACTGAACCATAAAAGCGGGACGGTACAGCAAAAGGGGACAAAAGGCGTCGCCTTTTGTCCCCTCACTGGTTAAAATCCGAGTTATTGCGCCGCAGCCTCTTGCGGGTAAACGCTCACCTGCTTGCGCTCCTTGTCCTTGCGCTCAAAACGCACGACGCCGTCTGTCAGGGCGAACAAGGTATCGTCCTTGCCCCGGCTTACGTTATTGCCGGGATGAATGTGCGTGCCGCGCTGGCGGACCAGGATGTTGCCCGCGAGAACGAACTGCCCGTCCGCGCGCTTGGGCCCCAAACGCTTCGATTCGCTGTCGCGGCCGTTACGCGAACTGCCCACGCCCTTTTTGTGCGCGAACAACTGGAGATTCATCATAAACATACTCTACACCTCCCTTTCCGTAATGCTGAGGTATTCGCCGTAGGCGGCCTCCATGCTCTTTAACCCCAGAAGCAATGTGTCCAGCAATATGGACGCCTGCTCCATCTGCGCATCCGTGCATTCCTGCCCGAGTATGCAGTAAAGGTATCCTTCCTCTATGGAGAGCCCTACCGGCAGTTGCAGCCGTTCCTTCAGCCCGAGGGCGACCGTCTGCGTGAGCGCCGAAACGGCGCTGCATACGATATCGTTCCCCTCTTCGCCGCAGCCTGCGTGCCCGCTTGCCTCAAAACCCACGGGTACGCGGTTTTGATAGAGCATACAAACCTGAACCATAGTCTTACCCGATGGAGAGAATCTCTACCTTGGTATAGGGCTGGCGATGGCCCTGCTTGCTGCTGGAATTCTTTTTGGCCTTATACTTGAACGCGATGACCTTTTTGCCCTTGCCATGCTCGATGACCTTGGCCTTGGCCGTAACGCCTTCCACAACCGGTTTGCCTACCGTGATACCGGCGTCGCCGGAAACCAAGAGAACGTCAAAGCTCACTTCGGCGCCGGGTTCCGCGGAAAGCTTCTCTACGAGAACTTCGTCGCCCGCCTGCACCTTGTACTGCTTGCCGCCCGTCTGAATGATTGCATACATAGCGTGTTCCTCCTCTTACCAGTCTCGCCCATGCCCGGCCCGGGTTTCATCCCGCGTTAAAATACCGGCACGGAGCGGCTCACCGAAACAGTTTATCACGCGCGGGGGCGCTTGTCAAACACCCGGGCGCGGGTTTTTTACGCCTTGCTTTTGGGCGGCCGTTTTATAATAGGAAACGGGTAAATCGGCCCGCCGAAACTCATTATACAGTTTCTCCCTCACATGGGGCAAACTACATTGCAACGGATTCGGGTGCAGCAACGTTTCCAATACAGTGATACCATACAGGGAGGTAACAAAATGCTTAAGAAACTGATCGCGGCTGTACTCACCGCAACCACGATGCTGCTGCTGGCCGTGCCCGCCTTGGCCGCGACCACGCAGACCGCCGGATACCGGATCGCGACGACCAACGTCAACGTCCGCACCGGCCCCAGCAGCACCAAGTACCCCGCCATAGGCTACCTGGTAAAGGGCGAGCTCGTCTCCTTTGTCAGCAAGTCCGGCGATTGGTCCAAGATTGCCTTTAAGGGCACCACGGGCTATGTGTTCAGCAAGTATCTGACGGACCCCTTGAGCCAGACTCCGAAGTATTACCGCTCCGCCACCGAGCCCGTCAACGTCCGTACCGGCCCGGACAGCGGAAAATACCCCATCATCAGCTCCCTGAAAAAGGGCGAAACCGTCCAGTATCTCGGCGATTCCGGCAACTGGGCCATGGTTTTGCATAAAAACAGGATCGGTTTCGTATTCAGCAAGTATCTCACCAGGCCGACCACCGGCGGTGGCGGCGGCAGCACCCCCGCTCCCACCCCCACGGAATACCGTGTCGCCACCACGGCGGTCAATGTCCGCACCGGCCCCAGCAGCGTGAAGTACCCGGCGATGGGTTATCTCGACAAGGGCGAGTCCGTACAGTACCTCGGCGCTTCGGGCGACTGGTCCAAGGTGCTCTTTTACGGCAAGGTCGGCTATGTTTATTCCAAGTACCTGGTGAAGCAGCCGATTTTTGAGGACCCCGTGAAGGTCACCGAAAAGAGCGGCAGCGTGCAGCTCCAGCTTGTGCTCAACAAGAGCACGTTCAAGGCCAACGAGCCCATCGAGTGCTACGCGGTATTGAAAAACATCGGCGGCAACGACAAGCTCAAGCTCTACGGCACCCGCCAGCTTGTGTACTTCCCCATCAAGTCCGTCAGCGGGAATAAGCTCTTTAACGGCGAATATTCTACCACACTGGAGCTTGCGGAGACCGTAGTCACGAAGTCGGCCCCCCTGACCTACAATTTTGTCAAGACCGGCAGCCTCAGTCCGGATGCGAGCGACAAGTTTGTGCGGGAGTACTTTTCCACCAACACGCTCAGGCTCCCCGCGGGCAAGTACGCCATCAGCGCGGAAATGAATTACGCGACGACCTCCGGCGGCCAAATCCGTACGCTGGACGCCACCGCCATCATCACCGTAAAGTAATTTGGCCCCATACATGGGGGCGGCGCCCCCTCTCCCCCGCCGGGGAGTACGCTCCCCGGGTATCCCCCAAAAGAGCGGGATGGCGAATTGCCGTCCCGCTCTTTTTTAAGTCGCTAAGGATTTCAAGGTATCGGCGCTTACAGCGCCGACGATTATTTTTTTGCTTTGGGGAAACTACGTTTCCCCAAACCCTTTCCTTATTCCGCGGTACTCAGGGGGCAGGGAGTTGTGCCCCCCGCATAAAAAAATCTAACGCGACAGCCACAGACCTAGAGGCCTTCGGCGCGTCCCGCCGAGGGCGCGCCGTAGGTAGCGATACCTTAAGAAAAATACTCTTACTTCCCGTTCGCCCGTTCCATC
>DATMXR010000277.1:0-17055 GCA_035561315.1 Feifaniaceae bacterium | reverse complement strand
TCATAAAGGAGTTTTCCGGAGAACCTCATATCCTGATGCAGGCAAGATGGAAAGAGGATGCGCCTTCGGAAAACGGGCTCTTGGAAATCCCGGCGGGCAAAATCCGCGCGTTTGAAAGCATATTTGACGCATTGAGAAGGGAAATCAAAGAAGAAACCGGGCTTAGCGTGACGGAAATCTTAGGCGAGGATGGCGCCCAAGTCTATAACGCGGTGATTACCGGGTCGTCAACTTCACGCCGTTTTCCTGCGCGCAGAACGTGGCGGGGAAGTACCCCATCATGGTATTCGTATTCCTCTGCCATGTGGAAGGGGAATTGCTGCCCTATTCCGATGAGGCGAAGGCTTTTCGGTGGGTATCGGTAGACAAGCTGAAAGAACTGCTTCAAGAGCCGGGCGCGCTCTATCCCATGCATGTGGAGACGCTGAAGAAGTATGTTCGGAGTTTGGAGGACAGATAGTATAGAAAAGCAGGCGCGGAAATCCGCGCCTGTCGTTATGTGTTTGAAGCTTATTTACGTTTTTTCCGCCATCAGCTTTTCAAGCGCCGCGAGCCTGAGACTGGTACAGAATACGGCGATCGCCTCCGTAAGCTCGGATACGGGCGGCAGCGTGGGCGCGATGCGGATGTTGGTATCCCTCGGGTCACGGCCGTAAGGATGCGTCGCGCCCGCGCTCGTCATGACCACGCCCGCCTCCTTGCACAGCGCAAGCGTGCGCTTGGCGCAGCCGGGGAGCGAATCCAGGCTGATAAAATATCCGCCCGTGGGCCTGTTCCAGCTCGCGATGCCTAAAGGCGCGATCTCGGTATCCAAAGTGCTCAGCACGGCTTCAAACTTGGGCTTGAGTATGGCGGCGTGCTTTTTCATTAATTCAAGCACGTTCTCCCTGTTTTTGAGGAACCGCACATGGCGCAGCTGGTTGACCTTGTCAAAGCCGATGGTCTGATAGCTGGCGATTTTTCTGATATGGTCCAAATTCGCCTTGCTTGCCGCCATGCAGGCGACGCCCGCACCCGGCAGCGTGATCTTGGAGGTGGAGGCGAATTCAAACACCATGTCCGGGCTTCCCGCCCGCTCGCAAAGGGAGAGTATCTCCGCAAAGGGAACGAACGGCCCGTCGAACTCGTGCACGCAGTACGCGTTGTCCCACATGAGTATAAAGTCGGGCGCTGCGGGCTTTAAGGCCGCGATGCGGGCGATAACGGCTTCCGAATAGATGATGCCTTCGGGGTTACTATATTTCGGCACGCACCACATGCCGCGTACGTCCGGGTCCTTAACGGCCTCCTCTACGGCGTCCATATCCGGGCCCTCCGGCGTCATGGGGATGGAGAGCATCTCCATTTTGAAGCTTTCGGACACGCCGAAATGCCGGTCGTAGCCGGGGACGGGGCAGAGGAACTTCACATTCTCAAGCCGGCTCCAGGGCTTTTCGCTGTGCAGGAGGCCGTGCGTGTAGGCTTTCGCGATGGTGTCGTACATCAGCTGCAGGCTCGCGTTTCCGCCGATGAACACCTGCTCCTCCCTCACGCCCAATAGCTCCGCAAACAGCCGCTTGCAGGAGGGGAGGCCGTCCAGCAGGCCGTAATTGCGCACGTCCAGGCCGTTTTCCACGCAGTCCTCCGGCGTAACCAAATTTGTCAGCAGCTCCATGGAGATGTCGAGCTGGTCGCTTCCCGGCTTCCCGCGGGACATATCGAGCTTAAGGCCTTTTGCCTTCGCCACAAGAAACGCGGACTGTACCTCCCTGTGCTCCGCCTGCAACTGCAGAAACGATAGTTCGGTGTAACGCATGCCATACTCCTGCTTAATTTTATTCGCGCGCCGCAATACGCGGCGTTGCGTTTCTTTACCCGTCATATTATGCAGGAATATATGGAATGGGCTGCATTCGGTTTTAAAGCATCCGTTTCAGGCCGCATTGCCATACATATGCGATTCGTACCGCGCCGCATAAAGGAACCGCCGACCATGCGGCCGGCGAATCCAAGGGGTTACGTATGAGTATATCATATTTTTTGCAGTTTGCATGCAATTTTTTGTTATGGGTGATGCAATTTTAATTATTCCCGCTTACAGGAACCGCTGGGCGGAAACCTGGAATACGCCCATGTCCGTCAGCCTGCCCTCGGGGATAACGGGCAGCGCCAGGAAAGAAAGCGTGATAAACGGATCGGACGAACTCTGTATATTGAGCAGCGCCGCCTCCTGCAAGAGCTTGCGCTGCGTTTCCAGTATCTCTTCGAGCGGCGCTTCCGTAATCAGCCCCGCGATGGGCAGCGGAAGGAGCGCCCGGACCTTGCCGCCGCGCACCACCACATAGCCGCCGCCGCTTTTTTCCAGGGCGTCTATGGCGGTATGCATATCCGCGTCGTTGTCGCCAACCACAATGAGGTTGTGGGAATCGTGCGCTACGGTGGAGCCTAAAGCGCCGTTCACAACGCCAAGCCCGCTCAATATGCCCAGGCCGATGTTGCCCGTGGCGCGGTGGCGCTCCAAAACCGCCAGCTTATTGAGGCCCCAGCCGCTTTGGAACAGCCCGCCCTCATGCGGGACTTCGCGCACGCTCAGCTTGGTGACGAGCTGGCCCGGAATAAGCTCGATCACGGGCATGGGGCCCGCCGCCTTGAGCGCGAGCGAGTTTGCGGCCCTGGGTTTTAAGTGCACGCTGTTCAATACCTCGGCGGGCGGCGGGGGCATGGGCAGCGGCGCGTCCTTATAGAGCACCCCGCCCGTAAACACAGCGAGCGGGCGGAAGCTGTCCAAATTCGGCAGAAGCACCAGGTCCGCACGGCAGCCCGGCGCGATGGCGCCGATATCCTTCAATCCGTAATGCCGCGCGGCGTTCCATGTCGCCATGCGCACCGCGACGAGCGGGTTGAGGCCGCAGGCCACGGCGCGCCTTAAAATATAGTTGATATGACCATCCCGGCGGATATCCTCCAGGTGCTTGTCGTCCGTGCAGAAGGACATATTGTCCGTAGGCAGCTCCTCATAGGCGATGCGGCGGAGTATGGCCTCGATGCCGTGCGCCGCCGAACCCATGCGAAGCTGGATATGCATGCCGGTCCTGAGTTTTTCCAATACCTCGTCGTAGTTGGAGCATTCGTGGTCGCTACTTGGCCCCGCGATGCGGTAAGCGTGCAGGCCGCGGCCGTTTAGCAGCGGCGCATGGCCGTCTATGGGCCTGCCGGAGAACAGCAGCAGCTTTTCGAGCATTTTGGGGTCCCCCGCGGCGACGGAAGGATAATCCATCACCTCGCCCAGGCCCAGCACGCGCGGGTGGGAGGCAAACGAAGCAAGTTCCCTTGCGGAAAGTACTGCCCCATTGTGCTCGAACGGCAGGCAGGGCACGCAGGAGGGCAGCATCATATAGATGGAAAGCGGCAGGTTTTCAAACTGCTCCAGCATGTAGGTAAGCCCCGCGCCGCCCGCGACGTTCGCGATCTCATGCGGGTCAGCGATGACCGTCGTGGTGCCGTGCGGCAGCACCGTGCGCGCAAAGCTCACGGGCGTGGACATGGAGCTTTCGATGTGGACGTGCGCGTCGATAAAACCGGGGCAAACAAAAGCGCCCGCCGCGTCGTATTCCTGGTCCGCCGTGTAGCTTCCGCCCACGCCCAGGATACGCTCGCCCGCAAGCGCGATATCCCCGTGTATGATTTCAAGCGTGAACACATTGACAACGCGCGCATTTTTGATTACAAATGTCGCATTCCCCTTGACCGCCTGTGCAATGGTAGACTGCAATTTGTGTAAATGCATGGTTCACCTGCTTTTTGAAAGTAGTATAGCATGCTTTGCCGTTTGTTCAAGGGGGCAAATCGCGGCGCGCAGGCGGGCGGGAAAGCCAAAATAGAGCGATCTTTCGCTTTTTTGACGGGAAACGCGCATGCGTCCTATTGAAAACCCCTCCATGAACTGTTATACTCATAGCATACGGGGAATGTTCTTAGAAGAGACGTTCCCAATGTACGGCTAAAAAAAATTTGCAGAGTCAGCCTCTCGTATAGGTTTGCCGGTGATGGCGCAAACGTTTCTACGGGGCAGCCCAGTGTCCCGCTATGAGGGCTCATTCGCAACGGCGCTTTGCGTGTTTCGTTGCGGAGGGGCGCTCTTTTATTTTGTTCAGGAAGGGGTGGCCTAGTTGCGGTATCTTATCAAAAACGGGTTAATTATCAATGCGGACGGAAGAAGGGAAGCGGATCTCCTCATCGGGGATGGCCGTATCCTTGCGGCTGGAAAACAACTGGAAGAGGCAAACGCGGAAGTGATCGACGCCTCTGGCTGTTACGTGTTCCCCGGGTTTATCGACCCGCACACGCATTTTGACCTGGATCTTGGCGTGACCGTCACGGCGGACAATTTTGTGACCGGCACAAAGGCGGCGGTATTGGGCGGCACCACCACGGTGCTCGATTTCGCCACGCCCGTGCACGGCGGGACGCTGCGGGCGGCGCTTGAAGAGTGGCACAAAAAAGCGGAGGGCAGCTCCTGCAACTACGGCTTCCATATGGCGCTGGCCGAATGGAACGAAAACATCTCCCGCGAAATGGACGATATAACAAAGGCGGGCGTCACCTCCTATAAAATGTACATGGTGTATCCGGCGCTCCGCGTCAACGACGGGGAAATCTACCTTGCCATGCAGCGCGGGCGGGACATCGGCGCGCTCATCAGCATGCATTGCGAAAATTACCATGTGCTCAACGCGAAAATCGCGGAGCTGAAGGCGGCGGGGAACCTCGGCCCCGCGGCGCATCCGCTGTCAAGGCCCGCCGAAGTCGAGGCGGAGGCCGTAAGCCGGTACCTGCGCATCGCCCAGATGGCGGGAAGCCACGCGTATGTCGTGCATCTTTCCACCGGGGCGGGTTTCGCGGAAGCCCGCCAGGCCCGCGCGCGGGGGCAGGAGGTCTATTTGGAGACCTGCCCGCAATATCTTGTGCTGGACAGCTCTCGTTATGATGATCCGGACGGCGCGAAATATGTGATGAGCCCGCCGCTGCGCGCACCGGAAGATCAGGATGCGCTGTGGAAGGGCTTGGCTGAAAACGGGATCGATACCGTGGGCACCGACCATTGCTCCTTTACCATGGAGCAAAAAGCCCTGGGGAAGGACGATTTTACGAAGATCCCCAACGGCGGCGCGGGCGTGCAGAACCGGGCGGCGCTGTATTATACCTACGGCGTGCTTTCCGGCAGGCTGACGCTCGAGCAGATGGCGGCGCAGCTTTCGTCAAACGCGGCGAAGCTGTTCGGCTGCACCAACAAGGGCGTTATCGCCGAAGGCGCGGACGCGGACGTCGTCGTCTGGGACCCGCGGCATGAGGAGACGATTTCCTATAAGACCCTCGCGCACAACTGCGACAACTCCCCGTACGAAGGCTTCCGCGTGCGTGGGCGCGCCCGGGACGTGCTTGTAAACGGCGAATGGACGGTAAGGGACGGGAGCCTGCGCAAAGCCGGCCTGGGCAGGTATGTGTTCCGCGGGCCGTGCCAGGGGTACAGGAAGTAATATTTCTTTCGCCATAGGCGAATGCATCATATAAAAAGGAGGGACCCGTATGCAGACGGCCATATACAAAGGCAACATCGTGCACGCGCCGGTCATGGGCGCGCTCTCCTGCGTGGAAAACGGATACCTCGTGACGGAGGCGGAGGGCGGCCGGATCGAGGGCGTATACGAAGCGTTGCCGGAACGGTTTTTTGGCGCGCCGATCGAGGACTTTGGCGAAAAACTGATCGTGCCCGCGTTTGTGGATATGCACCTGCACGCCCCGCAGTTTGCGATGCTCGGCATGGGCATGGACCTGCAGCTTTTGGACTGGCTCAACACCTACACGTTCCCGACCGAATCGGCGTTTAAAGACCCGGAATACGCGCGGGAACTCTACCGCAGGCTCGCCTCGGAGCTGATCCGCGTGGGCACCACCCGGGTCTGCATGTTTTCCTCCATCCACCGCGAAAGCACGCATGTGCTGATGGAGGAACTCGAGCGCGCGGGCGTCACCGGCTATGTGGGCAAGGTCAACATGGACCGCAACAGCCCGAATATCCTGCGGGAAACCACGGAGGAGTCGCTCTCTGAAACCCTGCGCTGGCTGGACGAGTGCGAAGGGCGCTACCAACACATCCGCCCCATGCTCACGCCGCGCTTCACGCCATCCTGCACGGACGAACTGATGCGGGGGTTGGGGGACATCGCGAAAGACCGGGGGCTTTTTGTACAGTCCCACCTTTCGGAAAACCTCGATGAAATCGCGTGGGTCAAGTCGCTTTGCCCGGGCTGCGGCCAGTATTGGGAAAGTTATGACCGCTTCGGCCTGTTCGGGGAAAAGACCATCATGGCGCACTGCGTGTATTCCGACGCCCGGGAGCGCGCAGCCATGCGCGAGCGCGGCGTCTGGGTGGCGCACTGCCCGGATTCCAATATCAACATCGCGAGCGGCGTCGCGCCCATCCGCCGCATGCTCAATGAAGGCCTGCAGGTCACGCTCGGCTCGGATATCGCGGGCGGCGCGCGCCTCTCCATGATGGACGTCGCCACCGAGGCCATCCGCACCTCCAAACGGAACTGGCTGGATACCGGCAAAGAGGAGGCTTTTTTGACCGTGGCGGAGGCGTTTTATCTCATTACCTCCGCGGGGCAGAAGTATTTCGATGCGGGCCCCGGCTTCCGGAAGGGGGATATGCTGCACGCGCTCGTGCTGGACGACGGCGCTTTCCCGCAAAGGGCGCTTTCTTTGGCGCAGAGGCTCGAGCGCATCCTGTACCTTTCCGAAGGGCGCTGCGTTGCGGCGCGCTACAGCGAGGGCAAAAGGGTCGGGTAACCAAATCAAAAGAGGCCGTTCGGCCTCTTTTTTTCTGGCTACTGTTTGCTCCAGCTTTGCAGCTCAATGATATTCCCCTCGGGGTCGGCGGCGTATACAAACGTGGCGGTGACGCCGCCGGGATACTGCGCCTGAACCAGCTCGCCCACCTGGGAGCCGCCCTCCTCCAGGACCCGCTGCAGCATGGCGGGTACGTCGCCCACCTCGAATGCGATGTGCGCGAAACCGGCGCGGTTGAGCGTCCTGCCGGATGGCTCTTCCATAGTATTATAGGAAAATATCTCAAGCGTGGGCGGCTGTTCTCCGTACCCCGGCAGCGCAAGGTGCTCGCCCGTGATGTGCGCGTCCTTCATGCCCGTGAGCCTGTTCAGCCAATCCCCCTTCAAATCCCGCGGCGGGGGCACGGGCCTGCACCCGAACACGCGCTGGTAAAAAAGCGAAAGCCGCCTCCAGTCCTTTGCGATCAGGTTGGTGTGTACGTACCGTGCCGCCATAATGCCTCCTTTTTGCCGCCGCGCGGACGCGTATCATTGCCGTCATTATACAGCGTTACGCAACCGAAAGATATGATTTGTGCGAAACGTCCGGTATCCGGGCGTTTTCTGCGTACGCGGGGTTCCTGTCCGCTTTTGCGCTACAAGCTTTTACGTCCACATGGTATAATGGAACAAGTGATTGGAGGGGGACATTTTTGGATTTTTCGAAACTGAACAGGGAGCAGCTTCAGGCCGTGGAATGCGTGGAGGGCCCGCTTTTGGTGCTCGCGGGCGCGGGCTCGGGGAAGACGCGCGTGCTCACCAGCCGTATCGCGCATTTGATCGCGGATTGCCATGTGCGGCCGTGGAATATATTGGCGCTTACGTTCACCAACAAGGCTGCGCGCGAAATGCGCGAGCGCACCGAGGCGCTGGTGGAGGATACCGCGTCGGATCTCTGGGTCATGACGTTCCACAGCTTCTGCGCGCGCATTTTACGGCGCGAGGCGGAGCATATCGGCTATGAGAAGAGCTTTGTCATATACGACGACGCGGACCAGCTTACGATATATACCGAAATTATAAAAAAACTGGAGCTGGACGACGATAAATTTCCCAAACGTTTATTGCGTGAGCGCATCAGCCAGGCGAAAAACCAGACGACGGACGTGGAGGCGTATTTAAAGGACGACGCGTTCGGCGATATCTACCAAAAGGTGTACAGGCTCTACGAGAAAAAACTCAAGGCGAACAACGCCTTGGACTTTGACGATCTGCTGTTAAAAACGCTGGAGCTGTTCGATAAGAACCGGGACGTCCTGGCGCGCTACCAGCAGCGCTTTCAGTACGTGCTGGTGGACGAATACCAGGACACCAACATGGCGCAGTACCGGCTCATCCGGCTTTTGTGCGCGCAGCACAAGAACATCTGCGTGGTCGGCGACGACGATCAGAGCATTTACGGCTGGCGGGGCGCGGATATAAGAAACATCCTGGAGTTTGAAAAGGATTTTCCGGGGGCAAACGTCATACGGCTGGAGCAGAACTACCGCTCCACCTCCGTTATATTGGACGCCGCAAACAGCGTCATCAGCAACAACCAAAGCAGGAAGCGCAAAAAGCTGTGGACGGACCGCGCGGGCGGCGCGCAAATAAGAGTCTACCAGGCGCCGGACGAGCGCATGGAGGCGGACTATATCTGCAGCCATATTCTTTCAGGCGCCAAGGGCGGCAGGCGGTACGACGAGTTTGCCGTACTGTACCGCACCAACGCGCAGAGCCGCGTCATAGAAACCGCCATGGCCAACTACGGCATACCGTACCGCGTGTACGGCGGCCTGCGTTTCTATGAGCGCGCGGAGATCAAGGACCTTTTGTCATATTTGCGGTTATTGTACAATCCGGCGGACGACGTGGCGCTCCTGCGCATCATCAACGTCCCGCGCCGCGGGATTGGCGCCGCCGCCATCGCGGAACTGGAGGCCGCCGCGGCGTCGGCGGATATTCCCATGTTTCTGGCCGCCATGCAGGGGGAACCGCTTTCCCAGCGCGTGCGCTCCAAGGTGCAGGGGTTCATCGAAATCATGACGGAGCTGCTGGCGCTTAGGCATACACTGCCGCTGTATGAATTTGTACGGCAGCTTTTGGAAAAGGTTGAATACGACGCCTATTTGCGGGAAGACAAAAAAGAGAACTATGAGACGCGCAGCGAGAACATCAACGAGCTGATGGGCGCGCTGAAGGAATTTTCGGAAGGCCTGCCGGACGACGGCGAAACGGACGCGCTGGGCGCGTATTTGGAGAACGTTGCGCTCGTTTCGGATATCGATAATCTGGAGGAGCAGGACGGCCAGGTGGCCATGATGACCATGCACAGCGCAAAAGGGCTGGAATTTCCGGTGGTGTTCATGCCCGGCATGGAGGAATACATATTCCCGACCCGGAGGTCGCGCCTGGAACCCGCCAAGCTGGAGGAGGAGCGCAGGCTGTGCTATGTGGGCATCACCCGGGCGATGGAAGAACTGTATTTGATCCACGCCTACCAGCGCAACCTGTACGGCGAGCTTTCCGTAAACCCGCCCTCGCGGTTTTTGGAAGAGATCCCGGAGGAGCTTGTGGAGCAGGAGAACGGCGGCAGGCCCGCGCCCAGGACGAACGGGGCTGTCCGCAAGCAGCAGCCCGAGCGCCCGTATGAAAGCACCTACGGCGGCTTCGGCGTGAAGGCGCAGCCCGATCTTTCCCATATCGCAAGGCCGAGCAGCGGCGCTGCTGCAAAGAGCTACGCGCAGTATCAGCGCGTGCGCCACGCGAAGTTCGGCGCGGGCACGGTATTGAAGGTGGAAGGCGAGGGCAGCGCGCAGGTCATCACAATCGACTTCGGCGGGGATATCAAGAAGTTCGCCGCCGCGTTTGCGCCCATTCAACCGGTTGAATAAAGAGGGGGAAGCTATGCCTGCAAGCGAACGCCAAAAGGAACTGACCGCGCAATTGACCGCGCACGCGAAGGCGTATTACGACGAGGACGCGCCCAAAATCAGCGATTCGGAATACGACGCGCTCTATGACGAGCTCGTGGCGCTGGAGGCGGAGTCGGGCGCCGCTGTTCCCGGCTCCCCCACGCAGCGCGTGGGCGGGGCGGTAAGCCGCGGCTTTTTGCCGCACCGGCATATCGCCAGGCTTTGGAGCCTCGACAAAGTGCGCACGGAAGCGGAGCTTCTCGAGTGGGACGCCCGCGTAAGACGCCTTTGCCGGGAGTATTCCGCCCGCACGGGGGAAGCTCTGCCGGAAGTCAACTATGCGCTCGAATATAAGTTCGACGGCCTGACGCTGAACCTGACCTATGAGAACGGAAAACTTGCGCAGGCCGCCACCCGCGGCAACGGCGTGGTGGGGGAGGGCATCCCCGATCAGGTGAAAACCATTTCGGACGTGCCGCAGAATATCCCATTTTCCGGGCGCATGGAGGCGCAGGGCGAGGGATTCATGCGCCTTTCCGTGCTGGAGGAACTCAACCGCACGCTGGACGAGCCGCTGAAAAACGCGCGCAACGCCGCGGCGGGCGCTTTACGCAATCTGGACCCGGAAGTCACGCGCGAGCGGAGGCTGAACTGCGCGTGCTACAACATCGGCTTTCTAAATGGGACGACGCTGTCCACACAGGAGGAGATGCGCGCTTTTTTGGTGGAAAACGGTCTGCCCGTGGATTCCTATTTCATTATGGCGGATACGGTGGAGGAATTGCTGCCCCATATCCGGGAGGTGGAGCATACCCGCGGGACATTGGATTTCCAGATAGACGGCATGGTCATAAAGGTCCGTTCCTTCCGCGTGCGGGAGGCGCTGGGCCATACGGATAAATTCCCGCGCTGGGCCATCGCGTATAAATTCGCGGCGGAAGAGGTCACCACCACCGTGGAGGACATCACCTGGGAGGTTGGGCGCACCGGCAAGCTGACGCCGCTTGCGCACCTGACGCCCGTGGATCTTGCGGGGGCTACAATCAAGCGCGCCACGCTCAACAACTTCGACGATATCCGCCGCAAGCGCGTAGGCATCGGCTCCACGGTGTTTCTGCGGCGCAGCAACGACGTGATACCTGAAATTTTAGGCAGCGTGCCGGACGATATGCCCAAAGCGCAGGCGGAAAAGCCGCTCCGCTGTCCTGCCTGCGGCGCGCATGTGGAGCAGCGCGGCGCGCATCTCTACTGCACGAACTCGCTTTCCTGCCGCCCGCAGATCGTGGGCAGATTGAAGCATTACGCCAGCCGGGACGCCATGGATATCGAGACGTTCTCCGGCAAGACGGCGGAGCAGTTCGTGGACGAGTTCGGGTTTTCCGCCATCCCGCAGCTTTATGAGCTGACTTTAACACAGCTTTTGCCGCTGGAGCGCTTTGGGGAAAAGAAGGCGCAGAACCTTCTTGACGCCATCGAAAAGAGCAAACGCTGTACGCTGGGCGCGTTTTTGTACGCGCTGGGCATCCCCAACGTGGGGAGCAAGACGGCGCGGGAGCTTGCGCGGTATTTCGGCACGCTCGCGCGCGTGCGCGCCGCGACGGAAGAAGAACTGCTGTGCGTAGCAGATATCGGCGGGATTGTTGCAGGCAGCATTGTGGCGTTCTTTTCGGATTCCTCCATCGCCGCGCAGGTCGACGCCTTGCTTTCGCACGGCGTGACCCCCGCGCCCGAGGAGCAGCAGGAGAAGGAAAGCCCCATCGCCGGGAAGACGGTGGTGGTGACGGGCACGCTCCCCGCCATGGGGCGGCGCGAGGCGGAGCAGCTCATCGAGCGCCTGGGCGGCAAGGCGGCGGGCAGCGTGAGCAAAAAAACGGATTATGTGCTGGCCGGGGAAAACGCGGGCAGCAAGCTCACAAAAGCGCGGGAACTGAACATTCCCATACTGGACGAGACGGCGTTTTTGGAACTTGCAGGCGTCAAGCCAGGAGATTATTGACATACCAATTTCATGTTGGACAATGCCGCAGGGGCCGCCCAAGGGGGCGTCCCCACGGTCCAATCGGTGCGGCAATGGTACATTCTGCAAACAATAAAACAAGGCCGGATCAAATCCGCGCCAAGTTATTTTTGTGTCAATGGGGAAACCTTCGACAAAGCGCTTTTTCCTGTGCTATAATAATTTCAGTATGCAAAAAGGGGGATAACGCTTGATCAGCAGCATGACAGGCTACGGGCGCGGCAAGGCTGCCCGCGACGGGCGGGAGATGACGGTGGAACTAAAATCCGTCAACCATCGTTATCTGGATATCGGCATGCGCCTTCCCCGGCATCTTGGGTTTTTGGAGGACGTGTTCCGGGCCGAGCTTTCCGCTTCGCTCAGCCGCGGGCATGTGGACATTTATGTCAGCTATAGCAACCAGCGTTCGGACGCCCGCACGGTTACGGTGGATGAGGCGCTGCTCTCGGTCTACCTCACCGCTTCCCGCCGGGCGGCGGAGCATCTGGGGCTTGCGGACGATTTGACGCTGACGGGCGCCCTGCGCCTGCCCGACGTGACCAATATATTGGAAGCCGAGGAAGACAGGGAAGCCGTGGCCGATCTTGCCCGGGAGGCGACTTCGCTCGCCGTGCGGGAATTGAAGGCCATGCGCCGGGTGGAGGGCGAACGCCTGCAAAAGGACCTTCTGCAGCGCGCGGATACCGTACTCTCCATTGCGAAAGAGATCGAGGAGCGCGCGCCGCTTGTGGTGGAGGAATACCGCTTCAAGCTGGAGGAGCGCATCACGGCGCTTCTGGGCGCGGTCGAGGTGGACCGCGCGCGCCTCGCCACCGAGGTCGCGCTGTTTGCGGACCGCGCAAGCATAGACGAGGAGATCGTCCGGCTCAAAAGCCATGTGGCGCAGATGCTCTCGTCGCTTTCCTCCAATGAGCCTTCCGGCAGAAAGCTCGATTTTATCGTGCAGGAAATGAACCGCGAATTCAACACCATAGGTTCCAAGGCAAACGACGCCTTTTTGACCAACGCCGTCATCAGCGGCAAGGGCGAGATCGAAAAGATCCGCGAACAGGTACAGAACATAGAATAATCCCGCTGGAGGACAGGCATGGCAATCAAGCTGATTAACATTGGTTTTGGCAACATCGTTTCCGCCAACCGGCTGCTCGCTATCGTCAGCCCGGATTCGGCGCCCATCAAGCGCATCGTGCAGGAGGCGCGCGAGCGGGGCCGCCTGATCGACGCGACCTACGGGCGGCGTACCCGCGCCGTCATCATGATGGACAGCGGCCATGTCGTGCTTTCCGCCGTGCAGCCCGAAACCGTGGCGCACAGGCTGGACGCCAGGGATACCGCGGATATTGGGGAATAGACGCCGCCCGGTTGCGCGGCTTTAGGAGGATAACGCACTATGCAGGATGGACGTCAGGGGTTGCTCGTGGTCCTTTCGGGGCCGTCGGGCGTGGGGAAAGGCACTGTGTGCCGAAAGCTTTTGGAGAGCAACCCGGACATGACGCTTTCGATATCGGTCACCACCCGCCCCAGGCGGGAGGGGGAGACGGAAGGCAGGGACTATTTTTACAGGTCCAAAGAGGAATTTTCGCGCATGGCGCGCGACGGCGAGTTTTTGGAGTATACGCGCGTATTCGGCACCCATTGCTACGGCACGCCCAAGAAATACGTACAGGAGCAGCTGAAACTGGGGCGCGACGTCATACTGGAGATCGACGTACAGGGGGGCCTGCGGGTCAAAGAAGTTTGCCCGGACGCGGTGCTGGTGTTTTTAGCCCCGCCCTCCATGGAAGAATTAAAGCGGAGGCTTATTAGCCGGGGCACGGAAAACGAGGAGTCCATCGAACGCAGGACCGACGTCGCCTACTCGGAGATGCAGTGCATCACCTATTATGATTATGTTGTGATCAACTCCACGGTGGAGCAGTCCGCTGTCGGGCTCGAGGCCATCATACACGCGGAAAAGAGCCGCGTTTCCCGCAGTGAGGACCTGATCAGTTTGCTATTGGAAGGATGTGACCCTGTATGATGAACAAACCCGGTGTCAATGAACTCGTGGAAAAGGTCGGCTGCCGCTATATGCTGGTGATGTCGGTCGCGCGCCGCGCGCGCCAGCTCCTGAACGATCCTGAAAAGCTGGGCGACAAAAACCCGGTGACCGCCGCGGTGGAGGATCTGTACAACGACCGTATCACCATAGAGTATCCGGAAGAATACACGCTCCGGCAATGAACAAAAAACCCGCCGTGGTGCTGGGGGTCACCGGCTCCATCGCGGCGTACAAGGCCGCGGAAATCGTGAGCATGCTCACAAAAAAAGAGATCGACGTGCGCGTCATCCTCACGGAGGGCGGCGCACACTTTATCACGCCGCTCACGCTCGAAACGCTGTCCCGCGCGCCCGTGTATACGGACCAGTTCACGCGGGAAGCGCCCTACGAGGTGGAGCATATCGCGCTTGCGAAGCTTGCGGACGTTTTTTTGGTCGCGCCCGCGACGGCGAACTTTATCGGCAA
Organism: Feifaniaceae bacterium; assembly: GCA_035561315.1. GTDB lineage: Bacteria > Bacillota > Clostridia > Christensenellales > CAG-138 > JAEYLA01. The sequence goes on along the minus strand of DATMXR010000277.1, from coordinate 2,769 downwards.
GGCGGCAAACGGAATTGCGGACGATCTTCTTTTGACCACGTATCTTGCGACCGCCGCCCCCGTGCTCATTGCGCCCGCCATGAACACCGGCATGCTGCTGCACCCGGCCACCGTGAAGAACATGGAAGCTTTGCGGGAGCGCGGCTGCGCGTTTATAGAGCCCGCGGAAGGCTTGTTGGCCTGCGGGGACGTAGGCCGCGGCAAGCTTGCGCCGGTTACGGAAATCGTCGACGCGGTGCTTGCCGCGCTGCAAAAAAAGAACGACCTTGCGGGCAAACGCATCCTCGTGACCGCCGGGCCTACGCGGGAGGCGGTCGACCCCGTGCGCTTTTTGTCCAACCGCAGCAGCGGCAAAATGGGCTTTGCCATAGCGGAAGCGGCGGCAAGGCGCGGGGCGCGCGTCACGCTGATCGCGGGGCCCGTTTCTTTGCCCACGCCCGCAAACGTCGACCGCGTGGATATCATTTCCAGCGCGCAGCTTTTAGAAGCGGTGGAGGAAGCGTTCCCCCAATGCGACGCGCTTATTATGGCGGCGGCTCCGGCGGACTTTACCGTTCCCGAGGTTTCCGAGCATAAGATCAAGAAGCGCGGCGAGGGGCTGGCGCTTTCGCTTGCGCCCACAACCGATATTCTTATGCGTATCAGCGAAAAGAAGACGCGTCAGGTCGTCATGGGCTTTGCCGCGGAAACGCGGGACCTGGAGCGCAACGCAAAGGACAAGCTTTTAAGGAAGAAACTCGATTTTATCGCCGCGAACGACGTCGGCAAGGCCGACGCGGGGTTTTCGGTGGATACCAATGCCGTAACGCTTTATTCCGCGGACGGCAGGAAACAGGAAAGCGGGCTCATGCAAAAATCCGCGCTGGCGGATTGGCTGCTGGACACTTTGCATGACGCGCTGGCAGGTCGGGAAGGTTAACGTATCGGTTTTATAAGGACAGGGAACAGGGGGTCCCGGATGCGGAGCCTCTTTTGCGGTTTGGAGGTGGTCACATGTATGCGCAGGTTATCGTGGATATCGCGCATTCGGAGGTGGACCGCCTTTTTACGTACGCCGTGCCCGGGGATATGGTTTTAAAGCCCGGACAGCATGTGCTTGTGCCGTTTGGCCGCGGCAACAAACCCATAGAGGGGTTCGTGCTGGGCTTTATGGAGGAAGCGCCAGAGGATATGGCAGGGCGCATCAAGCCCGTGCTGCGCGTACTCGAGCCTTACCCCATATTCACCGGGGAACAGCTTGAGCTTGCCCGGTGGATGCAGCAAAATTACCACTGCGTGCTGGTGGACGCGCTGCGCCTTATGATCCCCGCGCAGCTGCGCGGCGGCAGGATCGGGGAAAAGACGGTGCGCACCGTGCAGCTTGCGGATGGCGTGGACATCGAGGCCGCCCGCGCGTCGCTTCTCAAAAAGGACGGCACGCAGAAAGCGCCGCGCCAGTCCGAGGTGCTGGAATTGCTGGCTAAAACCGGCGCGCCCATGTCCGTCAGGGATATCGCGGCATTCCTGCCCGGCGCGGAGGGCGCGGTTGCGGCGCTCATCAAAAAAGGGCTGATTGCGGAAGAAAACTGTGTGACGTTCCGCCGCCCAAATCTACAAAGCCGCGAGTCCGTTCCCGTGGCGCTGACCGCCGAACAGAACAGGGCCGTGGAAGCCGTAACCGAGGGCATGCAAAGGGGGAACGGCGTCTATCTGCTGCACGGCGTCACGGGCAGCGGAAAGACGGAAGTGTACATGCACTGCATCAGCCGGTGTATCGCGGGAGGGAAACAGGCGATACTGCTGGTGCCGGAGATTGCGCTCACCCCGCAGACCATGGGGCTGTTCCGCGCCCGGTTCGGGGACAATGTGGCGGTGATGCACAGCAGGCTCTCCGCGGGCGAGCGCTTTGACGAATGGCGGCGCATCCGCTTAGGGATGGTGCAGGTGGCGGTGGGGGCAAGGAGCGCGGTGTTCGCGCCGTTTGAAAACCTGGGCCTCCTCATTGTGGACGAGGAGCACGAGCCCACCTACCAGAGCGAGCTTTCTCCGCGCTACCAGGCGGTGGAGGTCGCAAAAAAGCGCGCCTCCATGGCGAAAGCGCCGCTCATATTGGGCAGCGCCACGCCCTCCATACAAAGCTATTACCGCGCGAAAACGGGCGTCTATACGCTTATCGAGCTGACCGAGCGCGTGCACAAACGCCCCATGCCGGAAATCAAGATCGTGGACATGCGGCAGGAATTCTTGCGCGGCAACACCGGCATATTCAGCGGGGCGCTGTATAACGCCCTCAACGAGTGCCTGCGGGCGAAAAAGCAGGCGATACTGTTCATCAACCGCAGGGGGTATTCCACGTTCGTTTCCTGCCGCGCCTGCGGGTACGTGTTCCAGTGCAGCGATTGCGATATCTCTATGACGTACCACCGCACGGAGGAATGCGTCAAATGCCATTACTGCGGGCATACGGAGGCGGTCCCCACCGCGTGCCCCAGCTGCGGGCAGCCCTTCATCAAATATTTCGGCGTGGGCACCCAGCAGGTGGAGGAGCAGCTGCGCGAGCATTTCCCGAATGTTACGGCGCTGCGCATGGACCTGGACAGTACGCGCACGAAGGACGCCCACGAAACCCTGCTTTCTACCTTTGCGCGCGGAGAGGCGCAGGTATTGATTGGCACGCAGATGGTGGCGAAGGGGCTGGATTTCCCGGAGGTCACGCTTGTCGGCGTTGTGGCGGCGGATTCCTCGCTCTATCTGCCGGATTACCGAAGTGCTGAGCGCACGTTCCAGCTA
>DATMXR010000276.1:0-15112 GCA_035561315.1 Feifaniaceae bacterium | reverse complement strand
GATATTTCAATCCTCGCTCCCCGCGAGGGGAGCGACAGCGATTTTATACAGAAACAGACGCATATTCACGTATAAAACCGATATTTCATGCGCCGAAGCGCAGAAAACGGAAAAAAGCCATCAACTAGCCGTCTTTCAAGCCTGAAAATACGTTGTTTTTTGGTGCGAACCGCCTCAAAAGGAATGTGTACCGCATGTTCGCACTAAACGATCAGCGTTCCCAGCGCATCGTAGGACGGTTTCGCGCCGATGTGGAGGACCTTGTTCTGATGCCTGTTGCCAAGGTTATAAAACCGCAGGCTGTCCGTATCCGGATCGATAAGGCCCTCGAGCAAATGCTGGACGAGCTTCAGCTGCCCCGCATCCAGTTCGCATTCAAATACGGAATTCTGCACGCGCTGTCCGTAATTGACGCATTGCTTGGCCACCTGACGCAATCTCCGCCTCCCTTGCGGGGTTTCCGTACTGACGTCGTACGTAATCAAAACAAGCATACTGCCTCCTTCATTTCCATAGGAAGGGCGGGTACGTATCCAGATCCCCGCGTAAAAAGCGCGCAAGCAGCAGCGCCTGTGTGTGCGGCACAAGGCCCCAGGGCAGCTTTTCCTCCAAAAATGGATGCGTAATGAGTTCCTGTTTACGCTCCTGATATGCGGCGAGCATCGCCTTGCGCGCGTCGTCCGTCAACAGCACCGCGCCGTTTTCTTTTTGCACGAAGTCCTTTTTCGTCAGCATGCGGTTGTTGATGAGGTAGAGCACGAACCGGTCCGCAAAAACGCTGCGAAGCTCTTCCATCAAATCAAGCGCAAGGGAAATACGCCCGGGGCGGTCCCGGTGGAGAAATCCCACATACGGGTCCAGCCCCACGCCCTCCAGCGCCGCGGCGCAGTCGTTGCCAAGCAGCGTATATGCGAATGACAGCAGGGCATTGAGGTTGTCCATGGGTGGCCTGCGCGTCCGCTCGCTGAAGCGGAAGTCGCCTTTGTTCTGCAAAATCAGTTCGTTGAAGCAACCGAAATACTGCTCCGCCGCGGAACCCTCCATGCCGCGCAGCTCCCCGAGATCGGCGCAATCCATCAGGGCGGGAAGCAGGGACAAAAGGCTTGCGGATACCGCTTTCAGGCGCTCCGCATCCACCTGAAGCGGATGGTCGCGCGTTGCGCGCTCCAAGACCCAGCGGCTGTTGTACAGCTTGCCAAAGAGGAAACAGCGGGCGATCTTTGCGCTTTCCGCCTCGTCGTCGGAAATGCGGTACTGCTGCTTGCGCAGCAGCACGTTGCCGCGGTTCTCCCCGCAGGCGGCGGCCAGAAAACGGCCGTTCGGGGTAAGAAAGCTCAGGCGGATCCCGTGGTTCGCGCACGCGCCCATCAGGGCGGGGCTTGCGCCCTTGTAGCCGAAGTAGCAGATGTTTTCAAGCGTATGCAGCGGCAGGCGCAGCATGGTCTCCTCCTCTTTGAGGACGACCACGTTTTCCCCATCCAGCGCAAGATAGGTTTCCGGCGTAGTCACATAAAGGGTGTTCAGCAGCTTTTTCATGGCGTTTCCTCGTTCAGACGCTCCAGAAGATAGCCCCGCGCGGAGCGCTTTTTGCAGAGCGCAGGGAGGCAGACGTCTCCGTAGGAGCAGGAGCGGCAGCCTTTGTGCGGCTTTACCCTGGGGGTATACTGCCTGTTATAATAGGCGTGCATCTGCATAAAAAGCGCATGCACGTTCCCGCGCAGCTCGGGCGTAAGCGGGACTTCTTCCCTTTTGCGCGTTTCCCCATAGTACAGGTAGGCGCAATCGATGCTGCAGCAAAGCATTTCCTCCAGGCAGATCGCCTGCGCGCAAAGCTGCAGCCGGTCCCCGTCCATGCTCTTAGGCGCGCCTTTTTTGTACTCCACGGGAGCGGGCAGGTATTGCCCCGCCTGCCCCCGTATGGCCGCTCCATGCTCGCTTTGCCGGAACTCCACAACGTCGCACTGGCCGGTTGCCATCAGGCGGGTGGAACGAATGGGCATGCCGCGGGAAATCAGAAGCTCTCCGCGTCGTTCCAGGCGGTATGCGTCGTGCGCCCGCTCGTGGAAAATGCGGCCCTCGATCGTGTAAAGGTTCTCATTCCATTGCTGCTCGATCTGCCGCAGCGCCCACTGTCTCTGGCAAAAGGCGAATGCCTGGACGCCCGAGATGGAAAGATAGTCTTCTTCCGGCGCGCCCATCGCTATACCATGCGCGTGCAACTTACGTTCTGCGGCAGGGCGTCAAGGTCGATTTTCACCTCGTAATCCGCGTAGCCGCGGGCAGGGGAAGGCGCCCCTTCCCTGCGGTTGACCGCGACGAGGTCAAAGAGCTTGTGGGCGGGGGCGTTGCCAAGCTCGCTTTCGTGCTTGAATACGATCAATTCCCGGAGCGCCATCTGCCCGCGCGCCGCCGAATGGTCATGTTCGAACATGTTGATGATCGCCTCCCACAGCAGCTTCAGGTCGCCTTCCGAAAAGCCCGTGACCTTCCTTGCGAGGTTGGCGGAAATATGCCCGTGCGCGCGGTAGAGGCCGTAAGGGACGATATATTTGCGGCCCATTTCCGTTTTTTTACGCTCCGCGTCCGCCGCGGTGGTGATGGCGGTACGGGTGATGGTGACCTCCTGCTGCGCAATTGGTTCAATGCTGCGCGCGAACCCAAGCTGCACCGGGCCGCGAACCTGCCCGCAGTTGAGCGCGGCCTTGACAAACGTGGTCATCACTGCGCCGAACGTACGGATATCGTAGAAATTGCCGCACATAAAGTCGCGGATTTTCGTGTCGATATTGGGATCGGCCTTTTTATTGAGCTTCTTTTCATCGATGCCAAGGCGGGTGTAGGCAAGCTGGTCGCTCGTATTCAGCGGGACCCCTTCCTTGATGTAAATCTGGTAGCCCTCCGCGTTCTCTTTTACGGTTTCCACATAGTTGCGGATCTTGCGCTTGAGGCATACGTCGGTCACAAGGCCGTAGCCGGTCTCCGGGTCCACGCGCGGCATATTGCCCGCGTCCGGGTCGCCATTGGGGTTGCCGTTTTCCACATCGAACAGTATCACAAAATCATACCGGTTTTTGATCGCTTCAGCCATGGTATCCTTCCTCGCTTTCTATGCTCTGTTATTCGTTTGCGGCGGGCGCTTCGGGCGCGGCTTCGCTGGAAGCGGCGGGCCTTTTCTGGTAGAAGCGCTGCAATTGATGGTGGTATCCGAGCAGGAACTGGCATTGCTCGGCGTTGTTTAACCGCGCGGGGAAGGCCTCCCGTTCGTTCGGCGCGGGGAGCCTGCCCATGAGGTCCAATACGAGGTTGCTGTAGAAAATGCGCTTGCCCTCGGATTTCATGCGGTTGAGGTAAACGGGGTACTGTTTGAGCAGCTCGTTGAATATGAGGGCGGGCGTATCGCAGGCGGTGCTGAAATACTTCTTTTTGATGTTCGCGCCGATTTCCGTCTCGCTGCTGTCCGTCTGGATAAACTCGAGCGCCGCGAACAGCCGGCCCAGCACATAGGGGAGAACGTTGCAGCCTTCATTGAGAGACACTTTTGCTACCTCCTCTGTTTCGAAATCAGTTTTCTGGTTTTGCAGCAAGTACGCTTTGAGTATCGCGGCCTTACCGCGGCTGACGTCATGCTCCGCGCGCACGCGCAGAAGTATGTTCTGCATGAGCGCTTCGGGATAATCCGCGTCGGAAAGGATTGCTCTAAGTACGGCGCCCTCAAGGAGCGGGGAGGAGGCGCTGTCCTTGGACATGGGATGTACGGTCTCCTTGAGCAGCCAGTAGGGGGTAACATACTCCGGCTCGTAGGGCGCCTTTGCGATCTCCAGCCGTGCGTAATGCTTCGCAATGTTAGAGAGCATGTTTCCGAACGTATCCTGCAGGAAGAAACGCACGGCGATGCGCGCGGCGTTCGGCGCAAGCCCCAGCACGCAGAATGGTGTGCCTGGGTCCAATCCTTCTATTGCGATAGGCAGGCCGCGCACAACCTTATGGATGATGCTGTCCAGCAGCTTGCCCTGGTCCTCCCGCGGGGAAAAGGCGGCGGAAAAGAAGTCCGCATACGCGGGATTTGCATCTTCCGCCCAATAGACGATGCTGGTATCCCCCAAGTACGTATTGTGGGAAGGATGGGAAAGCAGGTAGTTGAGCGCCGTCGCATACGCAAACGCGGCATATTCGCTTACCGGCGCGTTGATGCTGGCGCTCAGCCCGTAGGATTCATACGCGGACGCGTTGAAGGAAACGAGGTTCGCGCCCGCGCTCTGCGTGTCCCGCACGCCCTTGATCTTGGGGTGCAATAGCGCGATGGGCTCGTCCGCCTCGCCCGTGACCAGGCATTGCATGCGCGTATCGCTCAACTGCGCGTTTTTATACCGCACCCAGGCTTCCTGAAGCTTGACGTCATCGTGTGCGTATGTGCCGTCCGGCGCGATAAATATAAAATATCTGCCCGCCTTCATTTCCTCCATAAGCGCCGGGTCGGAAAGCGCGGGATGCGGCTTTTGCGGATCGTACCGCTCAAAATACGCATAGATTGCCCTTGCCGCGGGGGAATCGACTTTGGATAAAATCTCCTGATGCAGCTTTTTTGAGGCCTCGAAACATTCCGCGGTGCGCTTCTTATCGTCCTTATAGTCGTACCCCAGCAGGAACAGCGCGTTGTCGCACAGAAAGTTCGCCAGAATATTCACGCCGCGCACGTACGGCATGGGGAGCGTCATGGCTTGCGGGACCTCAGCCGTTTTCTTGCCTGTTTCCTTTGTTTCCTTTAAGGGCATGATCTGCGTGAGCGTTCCGTCCTCCTTCAGGCAAAGCCCGTAGGAGACCTTTGCCTGGGCAAACCAGGGCGGGGGTATCCGGTCCCGTTCGCGAAGCGTATCCCTTGCCTCGTCCATCAGCGCATAGTAGCGCGCCAGGGCCTGTAAAATCATTGGAACACCTCCACATCGGAAAGGTCCAGCACGCCGTCGCGGAGCACCGCGCGGAAAAACTGGGGCCTGATGTCATCAGGATCGGCGTAATCCATATCATAGAGCATAAAGCCAAGGTCCCGCTTCCCCTCGTAGGCGGCTTTTCCTATGGGGCGTTCCGCGGCGCGCACATCCGCGGGGAATTCGCGGCATCCGAGGTACGGCTGCTGGAAGCATTGGCCCTTTTGGAGCCGCCGCATGACGATGGCATAGAATTTTTCCGCGCTGTCGTCCGGATTGGCTTTTGATGTGAGGTCAAAGTGCGCCTCGATCACATAGCGCACATCCCGCAGCAGCAGCGAGGCGCGCTGCTGGATGAACGAGGACGCGCTGATATACAGCGGCCCGTTGCTTCCGTTCATCACGGTGAGCGCGTTGGCTGCGGAAAGCTTTGCAGATACCTCGTTGCGGCGGATGTTGACAAACCGGATGGGATTCATGACGTGAATTCTGTCGATCTTCCACCGGACGCCGGGGTGCCAGTAGACCGCTTCCAGCAGCCCGCGCGCGGCGGAGGGCGTGATCATATCGTAACTCACGCGTTCCACCTTGAGTTCCGGGCGGGAAAACAGCGCATACTGGCCGGAAACTTCCATTACAACACCCAAAAAATCACCTCCCCAAATATTTTGCAGGGTTATCGCATCATCAGGCCCACACGCCTATTCCGGTATCCGGCGCGCGGAGGCCGGTTTGCCTGTCATACAGGGAAGCGTCGCGCAATACGGCGAGTTCGTCGTCCAGCACGTCCAAGGCGCCCGCGCCAAGCAGGGCGCAGTAAGCGTTTTCATACACGTTGACGCTAAACTGCCCGGCGCCGCGCAGGAGTTCCCGGCTGCGGACGCCCTGCCTGAGCCGGTCTGCGATCTCTCTTGCCGTCGGCTCGTTATCCGGCACGATCAAAATCTGGCGCGTGTTCTGCTCGATGAGATGAAACTCCTGCGCGATGGAAGCAAACGGGAAAGAAAAGGACAGCGCGCCCGCCTCCAGTCTGCCTACGATGTCTTTTTGATCCAGAGCCAGGCCTTGATGATGATAAAGCTGCTCAAAGTAAGCGCGGATGGCTGCGGGGGAGCCGATGTCCCCGCATTCCCGCATCAGCTTGCTGCCAAGCTCAAAAGGCAGGCCCAGGCTTGCGGGAATACGCGCGGACTCATCCTGCGCAAAGCGGAACAGATGCACAAGGCTTTCTTCCAATGGCCGCATGCCTTCGCGGTTGCAGCGGCCCGCCGCCTGGATCATGGAATCCAGCCCGGCGCGCTCGCGGTAGAGCGAAGGAAAGTCAAGGTCCACCCCGGCTTCGATCAGGCTGGTGGAAACGACCTTGCAGCAAAGCCCGTCCTGGAGCCGTTTTCGTATCATCTCCAGCGTCCGCTTGCGGTGGAGCGGGTACATGAGCGTCGATAAATGGCAGCGGCCCTCGCCCTGCAGCAACTCGAAAACCGCCTGCGCCTGCATGCGCGTGTTGACGATGCAGAGCGTCTGGTGTTCGCCGTTCAGCCGTTCCGCCAATGCTTCCGTGGAGAAGGGTTCCTCTTCCGCAACAAAGCGGGTCCGCCGGAAAAAGGTATAAAGCGCCTCGTGATCCGGGCAGAGTTCAACCGGGCGCATCCCGCCCGGGAAGTATTGGCCGAGAGCAGGCTGCGTGGCGCTGCATAATACCGCCGTGCAGCGGTAATTCTTCACAAGCTCCGCGATGGCGCGCACGCAGGGAAGCAGGTAGGGTATGGGCAGCATCTGCGCTTCGTCGAATATGACGACGCTGTTCGCGATGCTGTGGAGTTTCCTGCACTTGGACGGACGGTTGGAAAAAAGCGATTCAAAGAACTGAACGGAGGTGGTGACCACGATCGGAATATCCCAATTTTCGCTGGCGTGGCGTTTATAAAGGCGGCCCGTATCCCGGGTATCCTCCGCGTCGTCGTATCCCGCGTTGCTGTGGTGCTCCAATATGGCCTCATCCCCGAATATGCGGCGGAACACGCCCGCGGTCTGCTCGATGATATTGGTGTAGGGGATGACATAGATGATCCGCCGCAGATCGTGCTCCGCCGCGTGGCGCAAGGCGAACGCCATGGAGGAGAGCGTCTTGCCTCCGCCCGTGGGCACGGTGAGCGAGTATAGCCCGCGTGGCAGATGCGCCGCCTCCCTGCAGCGGGCAAGGATCTCCGCCCGCTTGCGGTTGAGTTCGGTTTTCGGCGGCCCGAACGAGTCGAGATGCCGCTCCAGCAGCGCGAGCAGCGGCGCAGGCGAGAATTCGTTTTGCCTGACCGGAGCAGCGTTCATGAACGCTTCCGTGTCCAGATAGTCCGCGTCCACCAGGCAGGAAAACAGCATCCGCGTCAGGAAGGAAAGCGAAAACCCGTGCCGCTCCAGCGTGACGGTGGGCGGCCGGGGCAAGACGGCGGAGGGGGGAAGCCCTGCTTCAGCGAGATAGCCGGGGATGTCCCAGCCGTACTTCTTTTGGCGTAATAGCTTTGCGCGCAATGTCGGGAAATCGGGCGTATCGGCACTATCCCCGCCGTCCGGCATACCGGCGTGGTGCCCTGCGGCGCAATAGGAAAGAAGATGGGTGTTTGATTGGTAAAGCGCGATGGCCGCGGCGGCGGCATGCTCCGTTTTCGGGCCGCCTTCAAGAAGATACCGCTGGAACGCCGGGGCGGTTTTCCCGATATCATGTGCCAGGCCCGCGTGCCTCGCCCATTCCTCGCACCCGAATTGCCGCGCAAAATCACCCGCAAGCGTGCCGACGCCCGTGAGATGCTCCAAAAGTTCCTGTTTGCGCCCATCCTCGCTTGTGTGTGCAAAGAGCATAGAAAACCCTCCCTGTATATGGAGCGGCAGGAAGACGGTGGATATATACGATTAGAATACATCAATTTTCGGCATGAAACAACTCAAAAAGCAAGTATTTACCGCACATCCTTTTCAAAATGCTGGTAGTCCTTCACCGTCTTCCAGTCCCCGCCCCATTCCCAGCCATGCTTTTTAAAGAGCTTGTAGGCCAGGTCGTCTTTATCGATCTTTCCCGCGAAGTCTTTGGAACGGTCCGCGTATTTTTTGCTGCTTTTCGGGGAAACGACGCTCTTTTTTACATACGGGTTCAATTTGGGGTTGATGTCGATCGCCATGCCGTAGCTGTGCAGCGAAAGCTTTTTGCTGCCCGCCACCGTGCGGTAATTGAACGCGGAGGTGTTGTTCGCCTCCATGGAGCGCGTGTCGTCAGCGTCAAAATCGTCCACCAGCCGCACCGAGGTAAAGGGATATTTGCACCGGTACAGCTCGCAGAATATCTCCATCACCTCGTCGGCAAGCTTCCTGTGTACGATCAGCTCGCCTGCCTTCACGTTGCCTTTAAAATCATAATAGAGGATGCATACATACCTGAGGTCGCCGTAACGGATCTTCGCTTTTCTATCATTCTCCGGGTAGCTAAGTCCCGTGATGCGCTTTTTGATCACATCATTGAGCTCCATATAGAAAAATCCGTCCACGGACCCGAGCTTTTCCGCTTCCATGGACATGGCGGGGGCAATTCCGGGCGTTGCGGAGGGCGCGGGAGAAATCGCGGCCGAAGGCGAAGGGGAAGCGGCGGCGGAAGCCGAAGGCGCGGGGGAATACGCCGGGCCGGTTTCCGTCGGCTCCTGCCCGCCGGGCGCGGCGCAGGCCGAAAAAAGAAGAATAACGAATAAAAAAACCGCGTATATCTTGCGGATATACATAAATGCAATCCTCCTTTGAATGACATATGCATGCGTTTAGTTTATCCGCCGGGCAATCTGTTCATGTATGTATGAAACGGCCGCTGAAAACGATATGCTGCATAAATATAATAAAAATTTTTATGGCGGCAAAAAGCGGCCACCCGTCCGGATGGCCGCCTAATCTGCTTTTATTACCCTTTACTTTTCGTCCTTGAACGCCTCGTATATGGCGCGCACGGCGGTCGGGAACTCGTCGCTTTCCACGCCCACGATGATGTTCATCTCGCTCGAGCCCTGGTCGATCATGCGGATGTTGACGCCCGCCTTCGCCAAAGCGCCGAACAGCTTCGCCGCGATACCTATGGAGTGTACCATCCCGCGGCCCACTGTGGCGATCAAAGCGAGGTTGTCGTGTATCTCCACACAGTCGGATTCACATGCCTCCATCAGTTCGTCGAGCACCGCGTTGCGCTTTCCCTCGAGCTGGGAGTCCGCGAGCACCACGGACATCGTGTCGATGCCGGTGGGGATATGCTCGAAGGATATGTTGTGGTTTTTGAGCACGGAGAGCACCTTGTAGCCAAAGCCCACCTCGCTGTGCATGTTGTCCTTCGCGATGGCGATGACGGTAAAGCCCGTGCGCCCCGCGATGCCCGTAAGCTTGCCGCCCAGCGGTTCGCCGTCGTCATCCGGTATGATGAGCGTGCCGGGTTCCTCCGGCGCGTTCGTGTTGCGGACGTTGATGGGGATGCAGGCCTGCCGCACGGGGAATATGGAATCCTCATGCAGGACGGTGGCGCCCATATAGGCAAGCTCACGAAGCTCGGAATACGTGATGGAGCGTATGGGCCTGGGGTCGTTTACAATCCGCGGGTCGGCCATCAAAAAGCCGGAAACATCCGTCCAGTTCTCGTAGATGTCGGCGTTTACGCCGCGCGCTACGATCGCGCCCGAAATATCCGAGCCGCCGCGCGGGAACACCCGGATGCTCCCGTCCGGCATTGCGCCGTAAAAGCCGGGCACCGCAACGCGCTTCTTGCCCGCAAGCTTTTGCTGCATCAGCTTTTGCGTTTTTTCCGCGTCAAACTTGCCCTCGGCGGTAAAGCGGATGACTTCCGCGGCGTCCACAAACGTAAAGCCAAGGTAGTCCGCAAGCAGGAGGCCGTTTAAATATTCCCCGCGGCTTGCGGCGTAATCCGCGGACGCCCCATGCTTGATATCCGCCCACACGGTCTGCAGGCAAGGGCGAATGTCCAGCGTCAGCTCCAGCTCCTGCGCGATATCGATATACCGCTGCGCAATGACGTCAAACACCTCTTCAAAATGCTCGCCCAGGCTCGCAAGCTGCTGGCAGCGGTAAAGGAGATCCGTGATCTTTTCGTCCTTATACGTTCGCTTGCCGGGCGCCGACGGCACCACAAACATGCGCGCTTCGTCGGAAAGCATAATGGCCTTGACTTTGCGGAACTGCGCGGCGTCAGCGAGGGAGCTTCCGCCAAACTTTGCGACCTTGACCTTCATTGCGTGTGTTCTCCTCCGGTTACGGTAAAATTTTTCTACATTCCATATAATATCTCTTCTCGCAGGCTTCGCCCATGGAGAAGGTTTTGCGGGGGAGCGCGCCGTCGTACACGACGGTCGGGAACAGCTCGCTCTTTTTCATGGCGGGCAGCAAAAAGCCCACGGCGTCCGGCGCGTTTGCAAGTTTTCTTACAACGTCCGCGCCGTGGATATAATCCACCTCGCTGTGCAGGAACTCCTTCAAAAGCGCGTCGACCGCGTTTTGCAGCGTGCCTACGCTCAGCTGCTGTTTGGGCGTCTTCACCTCAAAGCAGCCCATCTTTTCCCCATAATAGAACGGAAGAACATGCGCGCCGTTTTCGGGATGGCGTACGTCGTGGTCCAGTTCTTCCTCGTTCGCATAATAATGGGTCAGCACATCCCCGTTTTCCGAAGCGAGAAGCGCCCCGAGCCGCTCCACGGCGATTTCGGGCGCAACGCCGAACAGCACGCGGTGGATGGGCTCGAACACGATGCCCTCGTCGTGCACGTTTTCAAGCTCCACCAGCGCGTAACGGGCGGGGTGCGTCTCCTGTTCGGCGGGAGAGAGCGTTTTTTTGATGTTCTCCCACGCGGCCTTCGCGGTGGCGAAAGAATGGTTGCCGTCCCCCATGGCGAACAGCAGGGGGGCGTGGCCCGCGCCGTATTTCGCTTCAAACGCGGCCCTGTCGGTCAGCGCGGCGAGTGCTCCGAGCACGGCGAAGATATCCTCTTTACCGCTGACCAGGTGCCCTGTGACATGCCCGCCGCCCTTCATAAGGTCGGTATCGTAGAGCTTCTTCATGCCCGCGGTTTTTGCCTGGAGCGGCTCGATCACGGTGCGGCCGGGGTCGTCTATGAGCACCAGTATGTGCGGCAGCTCCAGCGGCGCGCCCTCGCGGATGCGGAGGCGGGGCGGGATGCGCTCCACGATCGTCCCTTCCGTGGCGCGGATGAGCGTGGCTGCGCCCTTTTTATAATCATATTGTTCAAGGTCCAGCGCCAGCACCAGCCCGAGGCGCTCCTTGCCCTCCGCCCGGCGGCGCACGAACACAAAGCCCGTTTCCTGTTCCTCCAATACGCCTGAGGAAAGATAGTCCCGCATACCCGCCTGTATGGCACGTATGCGCTCGGCCTCGTCAGGCTGGCCCAGGTACGCTTCGGGGAGGATGAGGTTGAGCGTGGAGGGCGCGCTGCCGATATATGCTCTGGCCTCCTCCCAATACTCTTTTTCCGAGGTGTACTGGTCGCACGCGACGACGGCCCACCTGGAAAAATCCGTACCGGGTCTGGGAAGGAATACATTGGGGACGCCTACGCCAATGTCGTTTGGGTATTTGTTCATACGTAGCCTCCGTGTTGTTCTTTGGCTTGTTTAAGCCAAGCGGCAAATCAAAAGCGGGCCCTTTTCGGGCGTCAGCAAACCTCGGGGTTCAGGCAGAACGTGCGCACGCGCATCATGCCCTCTATTCCGTTCAGGCGTGCGTGCGCCTTATCGGGCAGGGGATTGTCGAGATCCAGTATGGAATACGCGATATCCCCGCGGCTTTTGTTGATCATGTTGGTAATGTTGCCTTTTTCGCCGGCGATAATTGCGGTAATTTGCCCCACCATGTTGGTGATGTTGCGGTGCAGCGCGCATACGCGGTAGGAGCCGGAAGGCCCCATTACGCACTGCGGGAAATTCACGCTGTTTGTGATGTTGCCGTAGGTCAGATAGTCGTCGAGTTCCCGCGCCGCCATGCGCGCGCAGTTTTCCTCGCTTTCGGGCGTGGTCGCGCCAAGATGCGGCACGCAGATGACATTGGGGCGGTGAATGAGTGCGGCGTCCGGAAAATCCGTCACATAGCGGGAGATCGTGCCCGCTTTCACGGCGGCGAGCACCGCCGCGGTATCCACAAGCTCGCCGCGCGCGAGATTCAACAGGATCGCGCCGGGCTTCATCAGGGAAAGCGTCCGGGCGTTTAAATAGTTTTTCGTCGCCTCCATAAGCGGCACGTGTATGGTCACATAATCGCAGCGGGGGAGGATCTCCTCCAGGGAGGCGGCGCGGCATACCGAGCGGGAAAGCCCCCATGCGTGCTCCACGGAAATAAACGGGTCGTACCCGTACACCTGCATGCCGATGGCGTGCGCATCGTTGGCGACCATGACGCCGATCGCGCCCAGGCCGATGACGGCGAGCGTCTTGCCCGCAAGCTCGCCGCCCACAAACTTGCGCTTGCCCTGCTCCACCTGCAGCGGGATATCCTCGCCAACAAGGCTGTTTGCCCACGCGACGCCTTCGAGCACGTTGCGGGAGGCCAGCAGCATACAGCAAAGCGCCAGCTCCTTTACGGCGTTGGCGTTTGCGCCCGGGGTATTGAAAACCGCGATTGCGGCCCGCGTACAAAGCTCGACGGGGATGTTGTTTATACCCGCGCCCGCCCGGGCGACGGCCAGAAGGGAGGGATTGAGCGGCCTTTTTCTGCAGTCCGCGCTGCGCACGAGCAATGCAGCCGGGTCCTCTTCATGATCGGAAACGACGTAACGGTCGGGTTTGAGCGCCTCATAGATCGCGTCGGATATGGCGTTGAGCGTTAAAAAATGCTGCATATCCCTTTTAAAACCTTTCTTTAAATAAAATATATTGCGCGCGGGAAATCCGCGGACGATACGGCGCTGTATCCATAAAATGGAGGATGGATGCGGTTGCCTAAGCGAAGTCGGCCCAAAAGGGTAACCTCCCACATAT
Organism: Feifaniaceae bacterium; assembly: GCA_035561315.1. GTDB lineage: Bacteria > Bacillota > Clostridia > Christensenellales > CAG-138 > JAEYLA01. The sequence goes on along the minus strand of DATMXR010000276.1, from coordinate 2,171 downwards.
GAATTAATAGCATTATACCCTTTGACGGGGAACCGCGCAATGCTGATTGCTTTACAAAGTCCCGGCGGACTTTGCGGAGCGGGTTTTTATACAGGCCGAGAGTCATGTGAAAAATATAATCATCGTCGGCGCTTTAAAGCGCCGACACCTTAAGCCCTCAAACGGGCTTATTCATCTGTTGAGAATCCGCGCAATGCGGCGCTTCCTGTAAGACAAGCGCTCTTTTCACCGTTCACAGGCGGTGGTCATACATTAAAAAAGGACGTATACCAAGGCGGGAGGTGGGGGTAAGGCATGGTCTTTGTTTTCGATCCGAAGTCCGGGGATTGGATCATGCGGGACTTGAAGCCCGAGGAGCCCATGCCGGGCAGCATAAACGGGATGCTAACCGTGCGCGCGTTCCGGGGCAAGAGCGAATCTCCCATACTTTGGACGGATATCAGGGCCGTCGCCGCCGCGGAAAAGCTGATGATAAGCGCAAAGCATCCCGTGCGCTACGCGTTCCGGCGCGTATCGGAAGGGGGGCACGTGGGGCAGTCGCCGCACTACGCGGGCCTCGCGTTTGATTTTGGCTACAACCTCAACAGCGCGAGCCAGCTTTCGATTGCCCGCCGCGCGCTGGCGGCTGCGGGGTTTCAAAGCGTGGAGCCGCTGTTTATGACGCCGGGCTGGGTGCATGCCGAAATCAGCGTATTGCCTCCGGCCAGCCTTTGCGGCGGATATCCGCGCATCGACCCGGGCATGCGGGGCGTGCATGTGTTCGTGCTGCAGGACGCCCTGATCCAGCACGGGCTTTCTTCCTCCGGACTGACCGGCTGCTTTTCCGCCTCCACCGCCGCGGACGTCCGGCGCTTCCAGCAAAAAAACGGCCTCCCCGCAACCGGCGCTGCGGACGGGGCCACCTGGCAGGCGCTGATGAAGCCGCATGCTCCCTGGAATCAATCCGGTTAACCCTTTTTTAACTCCTTTACAGAAGAAACGGCTGCATCCGGAGTGGATACAGCCGTTTTCCTTGGAGGGGGTGTTACACTTATACAGAACTGGACGCGGAGTATCCGCTTCCAATGGTCCTCCATTTGCTTGTCCCGCCGCGGCGGTTCGACATATCCAGCGTCAGGTCCATGGACACCCATTCGCCCGAAGCGTCGTCATACACGCTGTTCCAGGCATGGTAGCCGCCCGCGGGCTTGCTGTCGCCCTTGACCATTTTGGCGGGGATGCCCACGCTGCGGCACATGGCCGCATACAGCGAGGCGATGTCGTAGCAGATACCCTTTTTGGCCTTGAGTATGGAGCTGGGGTTGGGCGTATAGCGCGTGACCCTGCCTTCAATCACATCATAATACAGGTCATAATCATACGAGAAATTCTTGACAATGTAGCTGTAGATCGCCATCGCCTTTTCCTGGGTCGTGCCCTTCCCCGCCGTAAGCTCCGCAGCCTTGCCGGAAACGCTGTCCCCGGCGCGGAAGGAGATTTCCGTTACGCTGCCCAGGTATTTTGCCGCGCCGGAGGGAAGGTTTTTTGCGGCCTCGTTCTGCGCGGAAGAATTTCCCGCCGCCGGTATGGGCCGCGCGGGAACCGGCTTGGAAGAATTGATAAACGTTACGCTGTCCAGCTTGCGGTATGAATTGCCGCTGATATTTTCATAGAGCAGGGCGGTCACGTTCTGCGCGCCTTCGGGAAGCGGAAAGCTTTCCCTGGTTCCGGAGACATAATCGTAATATTGGATCATGCGGGTGTCGTCGTCCCGCATGCCGACCTTGAGCGCCTTGCCGTTATCCGACTCATACCAGACTGCGATATGCCCCGCGGATACATTGGAAAGGTCGAACGTGCCCGTTGCCGCAAGCGCGCCGACCGGCAGCACGGCGAAAAGAAACGCCACGCCCATCAGGTATGCGATGCTCCGGAACCCTTTCTTCATAAAAATACCCCTTTCGTTCGGTAGCTGGCTGCCATTTCAGGCCCTGTAGCTTTGCGTCGCCGCCTTTCGACGGGTTTGCCTTTGTCGCATCGGGGAAGGCCCATGCAACTTGTCCACCTTTTCCCGGGGACAACAAAAAAACTTCTTTCGGTAGCTGGCTGCCATTTCAGGCCCTGTAGCTTTGCGTCGCCGCCTTTCGACGGGTTTGCCGTTTGTCGTTTAAGTCCATATAAAACAAATATTG
>DATMXR010000275.1:0-25680 GCA_035561315.1 Feifaniaceae bacterium | reverse complement strand
GGATTCCGGCCCCAAAACCCCCGCGCTTTTGTTTCCACTTTGTCACAATGGAACATTTGCGTTCTATTGACAAAGACTATGGCAAGTGCTATTTTAATTGTAGTGATTTAGCACTCAATGATACAGAGTGCTAACACCATGAAAAGGGAAAACGCACAGTGGGAAAGGAGGCGTGGCAAATGGAACTGGATGCAAGGAAAATGCGCATTTTGCAGGCGATTATAGACGATTATATCATGACGGCCGCGCCGGTCGGCTCCCGCACCATATCCAAACGCGCGGACTTTAACGTCTCCTCCGCGACCATCCGCAACGAGATGAGCGACCTGGAGGAGCTTGGGTACCTGGAACAGCCGCACACCTCGGCCGGGCGCATCCCGTCCAACAAGGCGTACCGGCTCTATGTCAACCATATGATGCAGCGCGCGCAGTTGAACGAGCAGGAGCGCCGCATGATCCGGGCTTACTTTACGGCCCGCCTGGACCAGGTGGAAGGGCTTGTGCGGCAGACGGCCACCGCGCTTTCGGAGATTACGCGTTACACGGCCATGGTAATGGCGCCGCAGATCGAAACGGTGCGCATCAAGCACGTCCAGCTGGTGCAGCTGAGCCCGGAGCGGGTCTTGATGGTGCTGGTAACCGATAACGGCATGATACGCGACGTCATGCTGCGCCTGCCGGAAGGCATGGGCGCGCAGGACCTGGATAAATTCTCGGTCCGCCTGAACAATATGCTGCGGGATATGCGGCTGGATCAGGTGGCGGTGGACGAAGTGCTGGGCATGGGGGAGGAAATGGGCGCGGAGCGCGCGTTCTTCCATAGCATTATGGAAGCGCTCGAGCGCCATGCGCACGGCAACGCGCAGAAGGTGGAGCTTTCGGGCGCCACCAACATCCTGCACTACCCCGAGTACAGCGATATGAACAAGGTCAGGGGCTTCCTTGCCGCCCTGGAGGGGAAGGATACGCTCTACAACATGCTCAAAAAGGCCTCGCGGCTGGAGTTTTCCGTTTCCATCGGGGAGGAAAACGAGCCCGATCAGCTGAAGGATTGCAGCGTGATTACCGCGACCTACCGCATAGGGAACGAGCCGATGGGCTCGTTCGGCATCATAGGGCCCACGCGCATGCATTACAGCCGCGTGCTCTCCATACTCGACTACATGCAGCTGAGCCTTTCGGAAGCCCTCGCCGGGCTTTTGGAACAGGACCGGCTTGAATAGCCAACGGGAGGAAGTTATGGCAAGAAAGACCGCAAATGAAAACGCGCCCTTGGAGGAAACCATAGTAAACGATCAGGCGGCGGGGCAGGCGCAAGCGCCGGAAGGAACCGCACAAGAGCCCCGGGATGAAGAATTCGTGAAGCTGAGCAAGGCGGAGTTCGATACCGTAAAGACGCATATCGAAGCGCTGAAAAATGAAAAGGACGAGGCCGTCGCTTTGGCGCAGCGCCTGCAGGCGGATTTTGACAACTACCGCAAGCGCAACGCCACATTGAAGGCGGACAGCTACCAGGAGGGCATGCGGGATTGCGTGAAGGCGCTCATTCCGTCCCTGGACAATTTCGACCTTGCCGTACAAAACATGGAGACCGTGGACCCCTGCTATCTGGACGGCGTGAAGCTGGTGCAGCGCACGCTTCTGGACGCGCTCAACAAGCTCGGGCTGCAGGAAATACAGGCGGACGGCGTGTTCGATCCCAACCTGCACAACGCCGTGCTGCAGGAGCCTGCGGAAGGCAGGCAATCCGGCGAAATACTCGAGGTCTTTCAGAAGGGCTTTGAAATGAACGGCAGGATACTGCGCCACAGCATGGTCAAGGTCGCGGAGTAGCGTATATACGCCGCGGGGACGCGGCATCGCATAAAAGGAATAATCAGGTTGATTTATAGGAGGAGTATCATTCATGGGTAAAATTATCGGCATTGACTTGGGCACCACCAACTCTTGCGTCGCGGTGCTCGAAGGCGGGGAACCCGTTGTTATCCCCAACGCGGAGGGCGCGCGCACCACGCCTTCCGTCGTAGCGTTCAAGGATCAGGAGCGCCTGGTGGGCCAGGTCGCAAAGCGCCAGGCCATCACGAACCCCGAGCGCACCATCTCATCCATCAAGCGCGAAATGGGCACATCCCACAAGGTGCATGTGGACGGCAAGGATTATACGCCGCAGGAGATTTCCGCCATGATCCTGCGCAAGCTCAAGCAGGACGCGGAGGCGTATCTGGGCGAGACCATCACGCAGGCGGTCATCACCGTTCCCGCGTATTTCAGCGACAGCCAGCGCCAGGCCACCAAGGACGCGGGCCGCATCGCGGGCCTCGAGGTACTGCGCATCATCAACGAACCCACCGCGGCTTCCCTTGCCTACGGCATGGATAAGGAAGTCAACCAGAAGATTCTTGTTTACGATCTGGGCGGCGGCACGTTCGACGTTTCTATCCTGGAGATCGGCGACGGCGTGTTCGAGGTGCTCGCCACCAACGGCGACAACCGCTTAGGCGGCGACGACTTCGACCAGCGCATCATGGACCATATCGCCGCCGAATATAAAAAGGAAACCGGCATCGACCTGCGCAACGACCGCAAGGCGCTCCAGCGTCTGAAGGAAGCCGCGGAAAAGGCAAAAATCGAGCTTTCCGGCGTGGTATCCTCGGATATCAACCTGCCGTTCATCACCATGGACGCCTCCGGCCCCAGGCATCTGGAAATGACGCTGACCCGCGCAAAATTCAACGAGCTGATTTCCGATTATGTGGATAAGACCAAGGACTGCATGTCAAAGGCCCTGCGGGACGCGAGCCTGTCCGCCGACAAAATCGACAAGGTCATACTGGTGGGCGGTTCCAGCCGTATCCCCATGGTGCAGGACATGGTCAAGGGCGTGACCGGCAAGGAGCCCTTTAAGGGCATCAACCCGGACGAATGCGTCGCGATAGGCGCGGCAATACAGGCCGGCGTGCTGGGCGGCGAGGTCAAGGACATCCTGCTGCTCGACGTCACGCCGCTGTCGCTGGGCATAGAGACCGTGGGCGGCGTGTTCACGAGGCTCATTGACCGCAACACCACCATCCCCACCAAAAAGAGCCAGATATTCTCCACCGCGGCGGACGGCCAGACCTCCGTCGAGGTGCACGTGCTCCAGGGCGAGCGCGAAATGGCGCAGTACAATAAGACATTGGGCCGCTTCCAGCTTGCGGGAATCGCGCCCGCGCCCCGAGGTGTGCCGCAGATCGAGGTCACGTTCGATATCGACGCGAACGGCATTGTGCATGTCAGCGCGAAGGACCTCGGCACCGGCCACGAGCAGAAGGTGACGATCACCGCTTCCACCAACCTCAACGAGGATGAGATCAAGCGCGCCGTCAACGAAGCCGAACGCTTCGCCGACGAGGACAAGAAGCGCAAGGAAGAGGTCGAGACCCGCAACCACGCGGACCAGCTCGTATACACCACCGAAAAGACGCTCAAAGAGCTTAATGACAAGGTCTCCTCCGACGATAAGTCCAAGATCGAGGCCGCGCTCTCGGATCTTAGGAAGACGCTCGAAGGCACGGACAGCGCCATGATAAAAACCGCCACCGAAAAGCTGACCGAGGTCTCCTACGAGGTATTCGGCAAGATCTACCAGCAGGCCCAACAGGAAAACCCCGGCCAGGCGGCGGGCGGAGAAGCGCCGCATGACGATACCGTGGTGGACGCCGATTACGAGGTTGTGGACGACGACAAGAAGTAAGCATACTATAAAAACGGCAGGGGCGGGTCAAAAGCCCGCCCCTTTTCATGAGAATTTTTTCCTGCATGACGATACGGCTTCCGCTTTCGTTCTGTGTTATAATGGGCTTTGACGAAGCTTGGGGGAGAGGGATGTCCTTTGGCAAATAAACGCGATTATTATGAAGTATTGGGCGTTGAGAAAAACGCCTCCGAAAGCGATATCAAAAGCGCGTTCCGGAAACAGGCCAAGTCCTGCCATCCGGACCTGCACCCGGGAGATAAGGATGCGGAAGCGCGCTTTAAGGAACTCAACGAGGCCGCGGAGGTACTGAGCGACCCGAAAAAGCGCGCGCACTACGATCAGTTCGGCCACGCCGCGTTCGACCCGGCGTCGGGCGGCGGATACTCCGGCGGCAGCCCGTTCTCCGGCTTCGGCGGGTTTTCCGATATATTCGAAACCATGTTCGGCGGCGGGTTTTCCGGCGGCAGGGATGCCACAGGGCCCGTCGCGGGAAACAACCTTAAATATACGCTCACCATATCGTTTGAGGACGCGGCGTTTGGCGCAAAGCGCGAAATACTCGTCCCGCGCGAGCAAAACTGCGCCTCCTGCGGCGGATCGGGCGCAAAGCCCGGCACAAAGCCGGAGCGCTGCACCACCTGCGGCGGTTCCGGGCAGGTGCGCGTGCAGCAGAACACCATGCTCGGTTCCTTTACCACCGTCCGCCCCTGCTCGGCCTGCGGCGGCACGGGGCAGATCATAAAAGAACCGTGCCTTGATTGCCACGGCCACGGCCGCATGAAAAAGACCAGCCGCGTGGTGGTGAACGTCCCCGCCGGTATTGACGACGGCCAGACGCTGAGCCTTTCAAATGAAGGCGAGGCCGGGTACCGCGGCGGGCCGAGCGGCGACCTGTACGTATTGATCCGCGTGAAGCCGCACAAGCTGTTCCGCAGAAACGGCGCGGACCTGTTCCTGGACCTGAAGATTTCGTATATCACGGCGGCCCTGGGCGGGGAGATCACGGTCCCCACGCTTACGGGCAGTGTCAAATATTCGGTGCCGGAGGGCACGCAGCCCGGCACCACGTTCCGCATGCGGGAGCAGGGCATCCAGCGCCTCAGGAGCAGGGAGAAGGGCGATCTCATGGTCAAGGTCGATATCGAGGTGCCCAAGCGCCTGACAGACGATCAGAAGCATCTGCTGCGCGCGTTCGGCGAAACGCTCGGGCAAACCCCGGCGCAGGGCGAGCAGCACAGGCAGAGCGCCAAGAAAAGCATATTCGATAAGGTGAAGGACGCGCTCAACAACGAATAATTGATTGTTTTCAGTATTTCAAAAAACGGGTGCTTAGGGCCGTAACGGCCCTAAGCGGGATTTGGGGCAGAGCCCCAACATAACCTTAAGCCGCCGTAAAAACGGCGGTTTTTTCATGCCCGGAAACAGCATATACTAAAAGATAATTTGCGTACATTAAATAAAATAAGCTTGATAATGTTCTAAATTAAATGTATGATAAGCGGGTAAAGAGCGACATGCAAGGATATATGCGCCAAAACACGAACATTTGGAGAAAATAAATGCGAAAAGTCGCCATTGTGATGGGCAGCGGCAGCGATCTAAATGTGCTCGAGCCCGCCATAGACATGCTGCGCAAGCTGGAGATCCCGTTCGAGGTCCGTCTCCTTTCCGCGCACCGCACGCCGGGACAGGCTGCCCAGTTTGCAAAAGGCGCCATGGAAAACGGTTTTGGCGTCATCATAGCGGCGGCGGGCAAAGCGGCGCACCTTGCGGGCGCGATGGCGGCAAACTCGCTTTTGCCCGTCATAGGCATCCCCGTGCAGGCGGGGGCACTGGAGGGCTTTGACGCCCTGCTGTCCACCGTGCAGATGCCCGCGGGCGTGCCTGTAGCCACCGTCGCCATCAACGGCGCACAGAACGCCGCCATACTTGCGGCGCAGATGCTCGCGCTGGAGGACGGGACGCTTTTCATTAAACTTGCCGCGCAGCGCGCCGAAACGGAGCGCGCCGCCGCACAGAAGGACCGGGACATACGGGAACGGTATTCTTAAGGGCTGGGGAATTCCCCGGTCCTGTTCTATTTTAAGCCGATTCAGGCCGATTTTTTAAAGGAGAACGGAACATGGAAAAGACCAGGCAGCTTTATGAGGGCAAGGCGAAAAAGGTGTACGCCACCGGAGACGAAACGCTCTATATCGTCTCCTATAAGGACGACGCCACCGCTTTCAACGGCGAAAAGCGCGGCACCATACTGGGGAAGGGCGCCATCAACAACCGCGTCACCAACAACCTGATGCAGCTATTGGAAAAAGAAGGCATCCCCACACATTTCGTCAAAGAGCTGTCGGATACCGAAACGCTGGTAAAAAAGGTGCGCATCGTGCCGCTGGAGGTCATTGTGCGCAACATCGCGGCGGGCTCTTTAAGCAAGCGCTTAGGCCTGCCGGAGGGCACGCCCATGAAGCGCACGGTGCTCGAATACTGCTACAAGGACGATGCGCTCGGCGACCCTATGGTGAACGAATCCCACATATTCGCCCTGGAGCTTGCGACGCCGGAGGAACTGGAGCAGATCGCGCGGTACTCCTTCAAAATCAACGAAATCCTCACAAGGCACCTGCAATCTGTGGGCATAGAGCTTGTGGATTTCAAGCTGGAGTTCGGCCGGACGCCGGACGGCACCTTGGTGCTCGCCGACGAGATCTCCCCGGATACCTGCCGGTTCTGGGACAGCGCCACCAAAAAGAAGCTCGATAAGGACCGCTTCCGGCGCGACCTTGGCGATGTGGAGGACGCGTATATCGAAATCCGCAAACGCCTGATGGGCGAGTAGGTACCATGTACGACGAATTGCACGAGGAATGCGGCCTGTTCGGCATATACGGCAACGGGAGAGAGGACGTCGCCTCCCTCGCGTACTACGCGCTTTACGCGCTGCAGCACCGCGGGCAGGAAAGCTGCGGCATCGCGGTGAACGACGACGGGCTCATCACCGCCTACCGGGACGCGGGCCTGGTCAACGAGGTGTTCCACACGGATACGCTCAAAAAGCTGGGCCGGGGGAAAATGGCGATCGGCCATGTGCGCTACGGCACCACAGGAAACGACGCGCGCTTAAACGCGCAGCCGCTCGTCGTCAACCATGTGAAGGGCCGCATGGCGCTCGCGCACAACGGCAATCTTACAAACGACGCGCAGCTGCGCGAGGAGCTTGAGCTTGCGGGTTCCATATTCCACTCTACCAGCGACAGCGAGGTCATCGCCTACATCGTCACAAAGGAGCGGCTGAGCGCGCCCTCCATAGAGGCGGCGGTTTCAAAGGCCATGTACCGGTTAAAGGGCGCGTATTCTCTCGTGATACTCTCGCCCGCAAAGCTTATCGCCGTGCGCGACCCCATGGGCTTTCGGCCGCTGTGCATCGGCCGCCTGGGGGAAAGCTGCGTGTTCGCTTCGGAAAGCTGCGCGCTTATGAGCATCGGCGCAAGCTTCGTGCGGGACGTGCTGCCCGGCGAGATCGTGGTGGCGGACGCGAACGGGTTAAGGAGCATCACGGAGCATTGCAACGCGCAAAAAACCTCGCTGTGCGTGTTCGAGCTCATCTACTTTGCCCGGCCGGACAGCGTGGTGGACGGCAGCAGCGTGCAGACGGCCCGCCAGCGGGCGGGGGCTTTTCTGGCGCTCGAACACCCCGTACAGGCGGACGTCGTGGTCGGCGTGCCGGATTCGGGCATCGACGCCGCCATGGGCTACGCGCGCCAGTCCGGCATCCCGTACGGCATCGGCTTTATCAAAAACAAATACATCGGCCGCACGTTCATACAGCCCACGCAGGCGGGGCGGGAGGACCAGGTGCGCATCAAATTAAACCCCATCGCGGCCACGGTCGCGGGGAAGCGCGTGGTGCTGATCGACGATTCCATCGTGCGCGGCACCACGTCCGCGCGCATCGTGCGGCTCTTGCGCGAGGCGGGGGCGACGGAGGTCCATCTTCGCTCCTCCGCGCCCAAATTCCTGTACCCCTGCTATTACGGCACGGACATCGATTCGCAGGAAAAGCTCATCGCGTGGAACCACACCGAGGAAGAAATGCGGGAGATACTGGGCGTGGACTCGATCGGTTTTTTGAGCGCGGACAACGTCACAAAGCTTGCGGACCATACGAGCCTCGGGTTCTGCGCCGCCTGCTTTACCGGGGAGTACCCGTCCGAAACGCCGGAGCGGCGCGGCAAGAACAAATTCGACGTCAAGATCGGGTCTACCGAACGGGGAGCGGCGGTATGAAAAGCAATAATCAAAGCTATAACGAAAGCTACAGTGAAAGCTATAAAAAAGCGGGCGTCGATATCACGGCGGGGTACCGCGCCGTGGAGCTGATGAAAAAGCATGTGCAGAGCACGCATATCCCGGGCGTGCTTTCGCCCATCGGCGGGTTCGGCGGGCTGTTCCAGCCAGATTTCTCCAACATGCGGGAGCCGGTGCTCGTCAGCGGTACGGACGGCGTGGGCACCAAATTAAAGCTTGCCTTTTTGCTGGACAAGCACGATACCGTGGGCATAGACTGCGTGGCCATGTGTGTGAACGATATCGTCTGCTGCGGCGCGCAGCCGCTGTTCTTCCTGGATTATATCGCCGTCGGCAAAAACGTGCCCGAGCGCGTGGCGCAGATCGTATCCGGCGTGGCGAAGGGCTGCGTTATGGCGGGCTGCGCGCTCATCGGCGGGGAAACGGCGGAAATGCCGGGCTTTTATCCCGCGGACGAATACGACCTCGCGGGGTTCGCCGTGGGCATGGCGGAGAAAGAAAGCATGCTTGACCCCGCGCGGGTACAGGCGGGGGACGCGCTTATCGCGCTTCCTTCCTCGGGCGTACACTCCAACGGGTTTTCGCTGGTAAGGAAGGCGTTCCGTATCGGGGAAAACCCGGCCATACTCAGCAAGCATTTAGGGGATATCGGCCTGACGCTGGGGGAAACGCTGCTGACGCCCACGAAAATCTATGTAAAGCCCGTGCTTTCCCTCATCCATTCGGCGGAGGTCCACGCGCTTGCGCACATCACCGGCGGCGGGTTTTATGAAAACATCCCGCGCTGCCTGCCGCAAGGGTTATCCGCAAAAATCGAGCGGGAGGCGGTAAACGTACTTCCGATATTCGATTATATCCGGCGGGCCGGGCGCATCTCCACGCGAGACCTGTACAATACGTTCAATATGGGCGTGGGCATGGTGGCGGTCGTTTCCAAGCTGGGCGCGAACGCGGCGCTGTTGGCACTCAAAGAGCAGGGAACGGACGCCTATGTTTTAGGCGAAGTAATCAAAGGCGAAAACGGAGTGGAATTATGCTGAAAGCAAATGTCGGCGTGCTGGTTTCGGGCGGCGGCACCAATTTGCAGGCGCTATTGGACGCGGAACGGGCGGAACTTTTGCTCCACGCGCGCATCGCGCTTGTGCTTTCGAGTTCAAAGGAAGCCTATGCGCTGGAGCGCGCGAAAGCGGCCGATATCAAGGCTTTGGCCGTTGAACAGGCGGCGCACACGCATGCGGCGTTTGAGGAACGCCTGCTTGCGGCGCTTACGGAGCATGACATCGATTTGATCGTACTCGCCGGTTTTTTGCCTCTCTTGAGTGCGGAATTCGTGCGGCGTTACCCCATGCGGATACTAAACGTACATCCGTCGCTCATCCCTTCGTTCTACGGCAAAGGGTATTACGGCCTCAAAGTCCATGAGGCGGCGCTGCAAAAGGGCGTGAAGCTCACGGGGGCCACGGTGCACTTTGTAAACGAGGAAGTCGACGGCGGGGATATCCTGCTGCAAAAGGCGGTCGAAGTACAGCACGGCGATACGCCGCAAACCCTGCAGCGGCGCGTGATGGAGCAGGCGGAATGGGTGCTGCTCCCGGAGGCCGTGGAGCTTGTGTCGTCCGCCATCGTAAAGGAGAAGCCCGAATGCGCGTCATGATCGTAGGCGGCGGCGGGCGCGAGCACGCGCTTGCCCTAAGCGTCAGAAAAAGCCCGCTCGTCAGCGAACTCTATGTTCTTCCCGGCAACGCCGGCATCTCGGAGATCGCCGCATGCGTGCCGATCGGCGCGAAGGAATTGGACCGTATCGCGGTATTTGCGGTGGAACAGCGTATCGAATTTGCCATCGTCGCCCCGGACGATCCTCTCGTTATGGGCCTTGTGGACAAACTGCACGCCGTAGGCATTCCCTGCTTCGGGCCGGAAAAGAAGGCTGCGGTCATCGAGGGCAGCAAGGCGTTCGCAAAAGAGCTGATGAAAAAGGCGAATATCCCCACCGCGGAATACGCCGTGTTTACGGATGAGCAGGAAGCGGTAAGCTATCTTTCCTCCTGCGCGTACCCCATCGTAGTGAAAGCGGACGGGCTCGCGCTGGGGAAAGGCGTTGTAATCGCCAAAGACTTTGAAGAAGCCAAAGCCGCCCTACATGCCATGATGGCGGAAAAACGCTTCGGCGCAAGCGGCGAGCGCGTGGTGATCGAGGAATATCTGACCGGCCCCGAGGTCTCCGTGCTGGCGCTGACGGACGGCAAAACCATACTTCCGCTGCCCTCCTCCATGGACCACAAACGCGTATTCGACGGCGACAATGGCCCCAACACCGGCGGCATGGGCGCAATTTCACCCAACCCGTACTATACGGAGGAGATGGCGGAGCTCTGCATGGAGCGGATATTTCTGCCCACCGTCCGCGCGCTCAATTCCGCCGGGCGCATGTTCAAGGGCTGCCTGTATTTCGGGCTGATGCTGACGGAGTTTGGCCCAAAGGTGATCGAATACAACTGCCGCTTTGGGGACCCGGAAACACAGGCCGTATTGCCGCTTATAGAATCCGGCCTCTTCGAGGCCATGCTGGCGGTGGAGGAAGAACGGCTCGCGGAAGCGGAACTGAAAATAAAAGGCGGCGCATGCTGCTGCGTGGCGCTCGCAAGCGCGGGGTATCCGGGAGAGTATGAAACAGGAAAGCCTATCTCCATTCGCTCCGGGGAGCTTGGGGAGGATGTTGCAGTCTACCACGCCGGAACAAAGCGGGAAGGTGGAAGATATGTCACCGCGGGCGGGCGCGTGCTGGGCGTTTCCGCCGTGGGGGAGACGCTTCCCGCCGCCGTCGGCCGGGCGTACGGCGCGATACGGCATATCGATTTTCAGGGCATGCATTATCGGAGGGACATCGGGAAAACGGCGCTTCATGCCAACCGGGGGGAGTAACATGGTCTTTCGCGTTTATGTGGAAAAAAGGCGGGCGTTTGCCGCGGAGGCGGAAGCGCTGCTTACGGATATCCGTTCGTTTTTGCGTATAGAAGGGTTGGAGCGCATCCGCGTATTCAACCGGTACGATGTGGAGGGCATATCGGAAGACTTGTTTCTGTGCTGCAAGACTACGGTGTTTTCGGAACCGCAGACGGACGTCTGCCTCAACGGGCTGCCCGAGGCGCTTTTAAGCGGCTGCGCCGCGTTTGCGGTGGAATACCTGCCGGGGCAGTTCGATCAAAGGGCGGATTCCGCCGCGCAATGCATCCAGCTCGTGTCCATGGGGGAGCGCCCGCAGGTCCGCACCGCGAAGGTCTATCTGCTGTATGGGGATATCACCGAGGCGGAGCTTGCCGCGGTCAAGAAGCATGTCATAAACCCCGTGGAAAGCCGGGAAGCGTCTTTCAATCAGCCGGATACGCTTATGGCAAGCACTTCCGAGCCGGAAGCGCCGCCGGTTTTGCACGGCTTTTGCATGATCGACGGCGGGGAGACCGGCCGGTTTATAAAAGAATACGGCCTTGCGATGGACGCGGACGACCTGCGTTTCTGCCAAGGCTATTTTAAAGAGGAGCAGCGCGACCCCACGCTGACGGAATTGCGCGCCATAGACACCTATTGGTCCGATCATTGCAGGCATACGACATTCCTGACGCAGTTAAGCGGCGTGACGTTCGCGCACGCGGACGCCCAGAAGGCGTATGAACGGTATCTCAAATTGCGGGAAACCCTGCAAATCCAAAAGCCCGTGACGTTGATGGATATCGCCACAATCGCGCAGAAAGCGCTGAAAGCGCAGGGCAAGCTAGGCGATCTCGACGAATCGGAGGAGATCAACGCCTGCACCGTCAAAATTAAGGCGGAGGTGGACGGCATTGAGGAAGACTGGCTGCTCTTGTTCAAAAACGAGACCCACAACCACCCCACGGAAATCGAGCCGTTCGGCGGGGCCGCCACCTGCATCGGCGGCGCGATACGGGACCCGCTTTCCGGCCGGGCGTACGTCTACCAGGCCATGCGCATCACCGGCGCCGCCGATCCTCTGGCTCCTGTGGAAGAAACGCTGCCGGGCAAGCTGCCCCAGCGCAAGCTTGTGACGACGGCGGCCGCGGGTTACAGCTCGTACGGCAACCAGATCGGCCTCCCGACCGGTATTGTAGAAGAACTGTATCATCCCGGCTATGCCGCAAAGCATATGGAGCTGGGCGCGGTCATCGGCGCGGCCCCCGCAAAAAATGTCCGGCGGGAAACGCCCGCGCCGGGCGACGTCATTTTGCTTTTGGGCGGGCGCACGGGCCGGGACGGCTGCGGCGGGGCCACGGGCTCCTCCAAGGCGCACAATGCGCGGTCCCTGGAACTCTGCGGCGCGGAGGTGCAAAAGGGCAACGCGCCGGAGGAACGCAAGCTCCAGCGCCTGTTCCGCAACCCGGAGGCGGCGCGGCTCATCAAGCGCTGCAACGATTTCGGCGCGGGCGGGGTATCCGTAGCGGTGGGGGAATTGGCAGACGGGCTTACCATAACCTTGGACGCCGTGCCGGAAAAGTATAACGGTCTGTCCGCGACGGAGCTCGCCATCAGCGAGTCGCAGGAGCGCATGGCCGTGGTGCTTGCCCCGGACGATGCGGAGGCGTTTATGCGCCTTGCCGCGGAGGAAAACCTGGAAGCGACAGAAATTGCCGTCGTAACAAAAGAAAAGCGGCTCGTTATGCGGCACCGCGGGCGGACGGTGGTGGATATATCCCGCGCATTTTTAAATTCAAATGGCGCGCCCAAAATGGCAAACGCGCATGTCCTCCCTGCAAAGACGATCAAAAGCTTTCCCTGGGAACAGGGGAGCGTACAAAAGCGGTTGTCCGCGCTCGTAAGCGACCTCAACTTCTGTTCCCGGCAGGGGTTGGCGGAGCGGTTCGATTCCACGATCGGCGCGGGCACGGTATTGATGCCCTTTGGCGGCAGGCGGCAGAATACGCCCGCGCAGGCCATGGCGGCGCTCTTGCCCGTGCTGCACGGCGGCACCCGCACCTGCTCCGTGATGGCCTACGGATGCGATCCGTATGTCAGCGAGGCCGACCCTTACCGCGGCGCGTATCTCGCCGTCCTCCATTCGCTGGCGAAGCTTGCGGCGGCGGGGGCAAGCACGGAGGATGCGTACCTGACGCTGCAGGAATACTTCCCGCGTTTGGGGAACGATGAAAACCGCTGGGGATTGCCGCTCGCGGCGCTGCTTGGCGCGGCGGACGCGCAGCTCGATTACGGCTGCGCCGCCATAGGCGGCAAGGACTCCATGAGCGGCAGCTTTGAAAGCCTGGACGTCCCGCCCACGCTCGTTTCGTTCGCGGTCGCCGCGGCGGACGCGGCAAAACTCAGTTCGCCGGAGTTGAAGCATACCGGCGCGCGGGTGGTGCTGCTTGCGCCGGAATACAAAGAAAACGGCCTGCCGGAAGCGGAAAGCGTGAAGGATGTGTTCGGGCAGGTCCATTCGCTGATACAAAGCGGGCGGGCGTCGGCGGTATACGCATTGGGGCGCGGCGGCGTTGCGGAAGCGGTATTCAAAATGGGGTTGGGAAACCGAATCGGCGTGCGGTTTGAAAAGAATATTGTGCCGGATACGCTGCTTTCCCCGCGTTTCGGCGCGTTTGTGGCGGAATTGAAAGAAAACGTTGCGGCTGGAACCCTGCTTGGCATGACGCAGGAGGCATACGAATGGACGCTCGATGGAGAACAGGTCGCGCTTGATGAAATCGAACGTATCTATGAAAGCAGGCTCGCGCCCGTATATCCGATGCGGCCGAAACATACAAACAAAGGCTCCGTCCCCGCGTATTCCCGCCCCGGAACGCCGAAAAAGTACGGCGGCGCTTCCGTTGCAAAACCCCGCGTGCTCATCCCCGTGTTCCCCGGCACGAACTGCGAATACGATACCGGGGCGGCGTTCCTGCGCGCGGGCGCAAAGCCGGAGCTGTTCCTCATCAAAAACCTGACGCCGCGGCAGGCGGAAGAGTCCGTGCGCGCGTTCGCGGACGCGCTTTCTAACAGCCAGATACTTTTTTTGCCCGGCGGGTTTTCCGGCGGGGACGAGCCGGACGGCTCCGGTAAATTCATCACAGCCTTTTTACGGAACCCGCGCATCCGCGAGGAGATTTCCCGCCTGCTCGAAACGCGGGACGGCCTGATCGGCGGCGTCTGCAACGGTTTTCAGGCGCTTATCAAGCTTGGGCTTGTGCCGTTCGGCGAAATACGGGATATGGATGAATTCTGCCCCACGCTGACCTATAACGAAATCGGCCGCCATCAATCCCGCATCGTTCATACGCGGGTCGCCGCAAACGGTTCTCCCTGGCTGATGCATACAAGGGTGGGGGAAGTCTACTCCGCCCCCGCCTCCCATGGGGAAGGGCGCTTTTTGTGCCCGCGGCCGCTGTTTGACAAGCTCTCGGAAAACGGGCAGCTTGTGACGCAGTATGCGGACGAAACGGGCGCGCCGACCATGGATATCGCGTATAACCCCAACGGGTCGATGGGCGCGGTGGAAGGGGTCGTTTCGCCAAACGGCCGCGTATTGGGCAAAATGGCGCACAGCGAGCGGACGGGGCCGCATCTGTACAAAAACGTGCCGGGCAATTACGATATGCCGCTGTTCCGGGGCGCCGCGGATTATTTCAGGTTTTAACCGTTCGTTCCGTTTATTCGGTTTTCGGATGTGTGGTTTTTTCCGGAAGGCGATACCGGCCATAAAATAAAGATAACTGTTCCGCTCAATGGCGAACGGAATGGCTGGCCTTTTGGCAATGCCACAGGGCAGTCAAAAACAGCGCCTCATTTCTTCTCATGGGGCGCTGTTCTGTTTCTGCTTTTTCAAAATCTATCATGTATTCTAATGCTTAAGACAGCCTGTTCTTAAAATCCTCATACCCGAACCGCCGGACGGTCTCAAACGAGCCGTCCTGTTTTTGTAGTACGATATCGGGCAGCCGCATGCCGTTGAACGTATTGTTCTTCACCATGGAGTAGATCGCCATATCGCAGAACACCAGCTTGTCGCCCCGTTTGAGCGGCGCGTCAAACGAATAATCGCCAATGACGTCGCCTGCAAGGCAGGTCGGCCCGCCCAAACGGAACGTATGCGCCTTTCCATCTGGCTTGCCCGCGCCCATGATGTCGGGACGGTAGGGCATTTCGATGACGTCCGGCATATGGCAGGCGGCGGAGGTATCGAGTATTGCGATATCCATGCCGTTATACAGCGTATCGAGCACCGTGGAAACTAAAAATCCCGCGTTTAACGCGACCGCCTCGCCCGGCTCCAAATATACGGCCACTCCGTAGGTTTCGCGCAGGCGGAGTATGGTGCTTATCAGCAGCTCCACGTCATAGTCTTCCCGCGTGATGTGGTGCCCGCCGCCCAGGTTGAGCCATTTCATTCCGTGGAGGTATTGCCCGAAGTCCCGCTCAACCGCAATGAGCGTGGTCACAAGCGCGTCCGCGTTCTGTTCGCACAGCGTGTGGAAGTGGAGACCGTCGATTCCTTCGAGCGCATCGGGCCGGAACTGCTCCTTTGTAACGCCAAGGCGCGAATGGGGCGCGCAGGGGTCGTAGAGCTCATGCCCCTCTTGTGTGGAGCATGCGGGGTTCACGCGCAGGCCGCAGGATTTTTTCGCGGCCTGCGCGCGGCTTCTATATCTTTCCCACTGCGCGAAGCTGTTGAATATCACGTGGTCGGAAACCTCGAGCACTTCCGCAAACTCGTCCTCCCGGTAGGCGGGGGAGTACGTATGCACCTCGCCCGGAAAATGTTCGCGCCCTAAGCGCGCCTCATACAACCCGCTTGCCGCCGTACCGGAAAGGAATTCTGACAGCAGCGGGTATACGCGAAACATGGAGAACGCCTTTTGCGCAAGCAGTATCTTCGCACCGCTTCTTTGCCGCACGTCCGCTAAAATTGTAAGGTTTTTGAGCAACAGCGCCTCGTCCACAATATAGCAGGGGGTGGGGAGCGCGTCAAACTCCGCCCGCATTACGGCACCAGCACCGGGTCAAAGTCCTCTTCCCAGGGAAGCCCCCACTTGCTGAGCGCGTCCATGAACGGGTCGGGGTCGAACTCCTCCATGTTATATACGCCGGGCTTCTGCCATGTGCCGTTCATCACCAGCATGGCGCCTATCATGGCGGGAACGCCGGTCGTGTAGCTGATTGCCTGGCTGCCCACCTCGCGGTAGCATTCCTGATGGTCGCAGATGTTGTAAAGATAATACGCCTTTTCCTTGCCGTCCTTGATACCCCTGAATATGCAGCCGATGTTTGTCTTGCCTACCGTACGCGGCCCCAGGGAGGCGGGGTCGGGCAGCACGGCCTTTAAAAACTGCAGCGGCACGATCTCCACGCCGTTGTACGGGATTGGCTTTATGCTCGTCATGCCCACGTTCTCCAGGCACTTCAAATGCGTCAGGTAGCTTTGCCCGAACGTCATAAAAAAGCGGATACGGCGGATGCCGGGGATATTTAGGGCTAAGCTTTCGATCTCCTCATGGTGCAGCAGGTACATGTCCTTTTTGCCCACGCCTTTAAAATCATACCCGCGCTTCACCTCCATGGGCTCGGTCTCCACCCATTTGCCGTTTTCCCAATAGCTGCCCTTTGCGGTGACCTCGCGGATGTTGATCTCCGGGTTGAAATTGGTGGCGAACGGGTAGCCGTGGTCGCCGCCGTTGCAGTCGAGAATATCTATATCGTGAATCTCATCAAAATGGTGCTTGAGCGCATATGCGGAAAACACGCCCGTCACGCCCGGGTCAAAGCCGGAGCCAAGCAGCGCCGTGATGCCCGCCTCCCTGAATTTCTCCCGGTAGGCCCACTGCCACTTGTATTCAAATTTCGCGGTATCCTCGGGCTCATAGTTCGCGGTGTCCACATAGTGGGTTTTTGTAGCTAGGCACGCGTCCATGACGGCGAGGTCCTGGTAGGGGAGGGCAAGGTTCAGCACGACGTCCGGCTTTTCGCGTTTCATGAGCGCGACAAGCTCATTAACATTATCCGCGTCCACCTGCGCGGTGGTGATTTTCGTGCCGCGGCCGTTCAATTTCTCCGCAAGCGCGTCGCACTTGCTCTTTGTGCGGCTCGCGATAACGAGCTCGGAAAACACTGCGGCATTCTGCACGCATTTGTGTATGGCAACGCCTGCCACGCCTCCGCAGCCGATGACTAACGCTTTACCCATGGTATGTCCTCCTGAATTAATTTCGTTATTTCATTAAAAGGTGCAGCAGAAGCTCCCGCAGCAGTTTGCAGGCAACGGCGGTGGAAGCGCCGCTCGCGTCCAGCATCGGGGAAAGCTCCACAAGGTCAGAGCCTACGATGTTCGCCTTGTCCGCCACCGTGCCCATGGCGCGCAGCAGCTCCAAAAAGCTGACGCCGCCCGGCTCCGGCGTTCCCGTGCCGGGGAATACGGAAGGGTCCATCACATCGAGGTCTACAGAAAAATAGACCGGCTTGCCGGAAAGCTGTTTGAGCGTCTTCTCCAAACCGAAAAAGCCGAACTTCTGGGTCGCGACATGCTCCTTGCCCCAGAGGAATTCCGCCCGCTCGCCGGAGCGTATGCCGAACTGGAAGATACGCCCGTCGCCCGTCAGTTCCGCGCAGCGCCGCATGACGGTGGCGTGGGAAAGCTTGGCTCCCAGGTAGTCCTCCCGAAGGTCGGCGTGCGCATCAAAATGAATGATATGTAGCTCCGGGTACTTCCGTATGGCCGCGCGCACCGCGCCCAATGTCACAAGATGCTCCCCGCCGATCATCAGCGGCAGCTTGCCGTCCCTTAAAAATACCTCCGCCGCGCGTTCGATCTCTTTCAGGGCGAGCGAAGCGTCGCCGATGCACAGCGTCAAATCCCCCGCGTCAAATACCGAATACTCCGTCAGGTCCGCGTCGAGATACGGGCTGTAGGTTTCCAGGCCGTAGGAGTCCCCCCGCATGGCGCGGCTCGCAAAGCGCGTGCCGGGCCTGTTGCTGGTGGTGGAGTCAAACGGCGCGCCGTAGACGACGATGTTTGCGTCCTCATAGGCTGCGTCGCAGCCTAGGTATGGTTCAATGTTCGATTTCCACATGCTCTGCAAGCTCCTGTACAAAAGTTGGCAGCGCGAAGGACGCGCGGTGCAGGTTGATGTTGTAGTACCTCGTTTTGAGGCCGAGCGCCTTCCATGCCGGGGACTGGAGGTTTTTAACGGGATGCAGCCCTTTGGAGGCGAACCCGAACATCCAGTGGCCGGAAGGGTAGGAGGGGATATGCGCCTGGTACAGCTTGCAAACAGGGAATGTCGCGGCGATGCGCTGATGCGCCCTTTGCATGGCGCGGGCGTCCTCCTCATAGAACGGGCTTTCGTTCTGGTTGACCATTATCCCGTCCTCGTGGAGCGCCTTATAGCAGTGGCCGTAGAATTCCCGCGTAAACAGGCCCTCCCCGGGGCCGAACGGATCCGTGGAATCAACCAAAATGAGGTCGTACGCGTCCTCGCGGCTGCGCACAAACTTCAGCCCGTCCTGTATGTGGATATTCACGCGCGGGTCCCGTAAACTGCAGGAGATGGAGGGGAGGTATTTTTCGCACAGCTCAATCACCCGCCCGTCGATCTCCACCAGGTCGATGTGTTCAATACCGTCGTACCGGCACAGCTCGCGTACGGCGCCGCCGTCCCCGCCGCCTATCACAAGCACGCGCTTTATCTCCGGGTTCACGCCCATGGGCACGTGCACCATCATTTCGTGGTAGATGAACTCGTCCTTTTCCGTGCACATCATAAAGCCGTCCAGTGCCAAGAAACGGCCGAACTCCCGGCTTTCGAATATCTCGATGAGCTGGTAATTGCTCTGCTCGGAGCAAAGCTGCCTTTCCACCTGTATGGAAAGCCCCACGCGGGGCGTATGCATTTCGGTAAACGTCAGGCCCATTTAGTCTCCTTTCAGCACGTTGAGCCGCTCGATCGCAAGGTCCTCGGGACCTGTCATGGAGCAGCCCTTTTCCTTGGCGTAGCGAATGTAGCTTATGATATCCCCGGTAACGCGCTCGCCCGGGGCCAGTATGGGGATGCCGGGCGGGTAGCACATCACAAACTCGCTGCAGATATGCCCGTTTGTCTCACTCAGGGGCAGGCTCGTTTTTTTCGCGTAGAACGCCTCCTGCGGGGAAACGACCACCTGCGGGGAAATGTATTCGTGCCGCATCAAATTGGCTTTGTCGCGCTTATACCGCCTGCGGATATCCGCCAGGGCGCTTACCAGCCGCTCGATGTCCCGCTCGCGGTCGCCTACGGACACATAGGCGAGTATGTTGCCCAAGTCCCCGAATTCCACCTGTATGTCGTATTCGTCCCGCAGGATATCGTGCACCTCTATGCCCGCGAGCCCGGCGCCCAGGGTATTTACGGAAAGCTTGGTCACGTCGAAATCGAACACCGTATCGCCGTTTACAAGCTCCCTGCCGTAGGCGTAATAATCGCCGATCAGGTTGATTTCCTCCCGGGCGTAGGCCGTCAGTTCCTGCACGCGGGCAAATATTTCCCGCCCGCGCAGGGCGAGGTTTTTTCTTGAAATATCCAGGCTCACCATCAGGAGGTAATTGCCGCTCGTGGTCTGCGTAAGGTTGATGACCTGCCGGACATAGTCGTCGTTCACGTCGGGGCCTGTCAAAAGGAGGCTGCTTTGCGTGAGCGACCCGCCGGATTTGTGCATACTCACCGCCGCCATATCGGCGCCCGCCGCCATGGCGGCGAGGGGCATATCCTCCCCGAATGAAAAATGCGTGCCGTGCGCCTCGTCCGCCAGCACCTTCATGCCGCGCGCGTGGGCAAGCTCAGTAATGGCTTTGATGTTGGAACAAATGCCGTAGTAGGTGGGGTTATTCACAAACACGGCCTTCGCGTCCGGGTGCGCGTCCATGGCGGCCCTGACGTTTTCAAGGCGCATTCCCAGCGAAATGCCCAGCCGCTCGTCCGTTTCCGGGTTCACGTAAATGGGGACGGCCCCGCACAATATCAGCGCGTTGATGACGCTCCGGTGGACGTTGCGCGGCAATATCAGCTTGTCCCCCCGTTTGCAGACGGAAAGTATCATGCTTTGGACGCTGGAGGTCGTGCCGCCGACCATAAAAAAAGCGTGGGAGGCGCGGAAGGCTTCTGCCGCAAGCGCCTCCGCCTCCGCGATGACCCCTATGGGGTGGCAGAGGTTGTCGAGCGGCTTCATGCTGTTGACGTCGACGCTTAGGCAGTCCCGCCCCAAAAACGCCGTCAGTTCCGGGTTGCCCTTGCCGCGCTTGTGGCCGGGTACGTCAAAGGGAACCACGCGCATGGCGCGGAATTCCTCCAATGCCTCCATCAGCGGGGCGCGGTGCTGGCTCTGCAAAGCGGGCAGCCTCCTTCCTTATACAGCCGGTCTTACTCGTATACGTTCCGGCCGGAATAAATCTCTATCATTTCGCGGCGCAGATTTTCCATAATGGAAAGGCGCACGCGGGGGGAAAGTTCGTAAATATCCGTATTGAACAGGTAATTCTGCAGGTTGATTTCCTTGAGCATCATTTTGCTGTGGAAGAGGTTGGCCTCATAAACGTTCACGTCGATCACGTCGTACTTCAATAGGATATCGGGGTCGATAAAATCCTGTATGGACGTGATCTTATGGTCCATAAACACCTTCTTGCCGTCCAAATTCCTTGTAAAGCCGCGCACCCGGTAATCCATTGTGATGATGTCCGAATCAAAGCTGCCGATCAAAAAATCCAGCGTCCGAAGCGGCGTGATCTCCCCGCAGGTGGCGACGTCGATATCCACGCGGAACGTCGCGATGCTGGTCTCCGGGTGGTATTCGGGGTAGGTGTGCACGGTGATGTGGCTTTTATCGAGGTGCGCAAGCACCGTGTCGCCCGGCAGGCAGCGCACGTGCTCCTCCGCTAGGAGGAACGTCACGCTCGCGCCCTGCGGCTCGTAATCCTGCTTGCTGACGTTCAATACCTGCGCGCCGATCATTTCCGAAAGCTTGTGCATGATGCCGGTGAGCCGTTCGGAGTTGTACTGCTCGTCGATATAGGCGATATAATCCCGCTGCTCCCGCTCCGTCTTTGCATAGCAGACGTCGTAGATGTTGAAGCTGAGGGCTTTGGTCAGGTTGTTGAACCCGTAGAGTTTGAGCTTATCCATTGAAGCCGCTTCTCCTTCTTGCTGCGGGCAAAAGAAAAACGCCCGGTACTTTTGCGCGGGGCGCACTTACAGTACACAGGCGATACAATCTTTCTTTCAAAAACTGGCTGCGCGGCGGCGTGAGCAGGCATACCGGCAGTATTCAGCTTTTGGGGTGATCAGAGTCTATATAGCAAGGAATTACTTTTACTACTCTTATTGATCGTTCACAAGTGTCTGCGCAAGTGCTTGCACATGGCTGAACCTCAGCCTTAACCCATAAATTCCGAACCCGACTGGCTCGATCAATAAGGCAACAAAGTTGCCAATTTCGGCTTTTGACCCGGCTGTCCGTCTGGCCTAAAATCCACCTTTGCGCTGCGCGGAGGATGGTCAAAAAATTCTTTGCTAAGTAGGCTCTTATTTCCTCTTTCGCAGTGTGAATTATAGCGGATATACGCAGCTTTTGCAACTGTTTTTTATCATATACTTTTTTGCTTTTATGAGCATACGAATTTTCCGCCGTTCACATGCAGCGTCTGTCCCGTCACATAGGCCGAGTCGTCCGTCGCAAGGTACACATATGTCGGCCCAAGCTCAAACGGCTGCGCCGCGCGCCCGAGCGGGGTATCCTGCCCGAAAGAAGCCACGTTCTGCTCGTCAAAGCTCGCGGGGATCAGCGGCGTCCACACGGGGCCGGGGGCAACCGCGTTCACTCTGATGCCGCGCTTTGCCAAAGACAGCGCCAGCGAGCGCGTGAACGTTACGATCGCGCCCTTGGTGGAGGAATAGTCTAAAAGCGTATCGTGCCCGCCGTACGCCGTGACCGAGGTGGTGTTGATGATGCACGCGCCTTTTTTCATATGCGGAAGCGCCGCCTTGGCCATATAGAAATAGCTGAAAATGTTGGTCGCGAACGTCGTCTGCAACTGCTCCGCCGTAATGTCCTCCAGCCGCTGCTGCGGATACTGTACGGCGGCGTTGTTGACCAGTATGTCGATGCGCGAAAACGTCTGCACGGTTTTTGCGATCGCGTCTATCGCCGTCTGCTCCTGTTTGAGGTCCCCCGCGATTACGAGGCAGCGCCTTCCAGTCTGCTCCACCTGTTTTTTGGTTTCCTCGGCGTCCGTATCGTTGCTCAGGTGGACGATCACGATATCCGCGCCCTCTTTCGCGAACGCGACCGCCGCGGCCTGGCCTATGCCGCTGTCCCCGCCGGTGATTACGGCGACCTTGCCCTTTAATTTATTGGAGCCGTCGTATGTCGGGTTGTCGGCCGCGGGTTCCGGGGTCATTGCGTTCTGCTCGCCGGGCTGCTTGTTCTGGTGCTGCGGCGGGAAGCCGGACGGCGTCTGTGGGGATGGATTCTGATAAGTGGATGGTTTGTCCTGCTGCATGATATACCTCCGCGTTTTCCCTTATGTTCTGCGCGGCAAGGCGCGTTTATGCGGAAAACGCGGAGGCTTCCCCCGCGGATGATATATCCTTTGCCGCTTCCGTTGTCAGACGGCCATATCAGCGTTATACTGTTAGAAACATAACGGCGGTGCCGCAACCCGCTACGGCATACCATTGCGTATGAAAAGGAACGAAAGGAAGGGAAGACTATGGCAAAGCAAATCGACGCGCGCGGGCTACTTTGCCCCAAGCCGGTCATATTGGCAAAAAAGGAGCTTGACGCCGGGGGAACGGACCTCACCGTACTGGTGGATAACGCCGTCGCCGTGCAGAATCTCACGCGGCTTGCGCAGGCGAATCAAAGGGAACTCCAATCCCGCGAAACCGAGGGCGGCTTTGCAGTGCAAATCACCGGGAAAAGCAAGGCCGGGGAAACCGTGATGCCAAACGATATCCAATGCGCCCCCGCCGCCGGGTACGCGGTGTTCATCGGCAAGGACCATGTGGGCGAGGGCGACGGGATTTTGGGCTACAACCTGATGAAGATGTTCCTGTATACGCTCAGCGAAAGCGAAGACATTCCTTTAAGCGTGCTGTTCATGAACGGCGGCGTCAAACTGCCCGCGGGCGGGGAACAGCAGGTCATCGACAGCATCAACGCCCTGATCGGTAAGGGCGTGGAGGTCCTGGTCTGCGGCACCTGCCTGAATTTCTATGGCCTTACGGATCAGCTCAAATCCGGCAAGGTCAGCAACATGTACGAGATACTCTCCCGCATGCAGGCGGCGGGCAAGGTGATTACGGTATAATTGAACATTGAATTAGAATTGATATGGTAGCAAAAGCCCGGCGTATTGCCGGGCTTTTCATCGTTCACTCCGTTTGGTTTGTCCGCTCCATTCTCATTTCATGAAATCCCATCCATACGATCCACACATACGCCAAAGTTTTCGGCAGCATCAGCGCGCCCACCGGCGGGAACAGGTCCGCAAACAGGACGACGGGGATATAAAAGGCGAAGCTGAGCGTTATGGCCAGCCACATATGCCGGAAAGCCGTATCGTTTACGGCCTTTGCTTCCCTGTAAAAAAGAACGATCATGATAACACCCATAATGGCAAACGGGATGTTGCGGTAGATCCCCCAGGAAAGGGGCGCCGACGCAAGCAGCCATCCGTTTTGGGGGAACAGGCAGAGGGCGATGCGCACGGCGGCAAGCCCCAATATGGCAAACGTGAGCCCTTTTTGCTGTACTTTGCCGTAGCGCATGCGCCACACATAGTAGAGCAGCACATAGAATACCGTCATGGTGACGGAGGTAATGAGCTTTCCCATGCCGAGCGCCGCCGCGTTCGCTTCAAATCCGCCGGGGCTCCACATGGAATAGACGCGCGGCACCAAATGGAACGCGTCCCCCGCGCCCAGCAGGACCGCCATTGCCCCAAATAGCGAATACCTGCCTCGTCCGCCGGCGTTTAAAAGCATGATTGCGCCAAGCGTGATGACGAGTATTAAATATGCGACATCAAATATGGTTTCGGCATAATACATAAAAAACCTCAAATTCCTCTTTGGTTCCATTGATAAACGGCGCTGCTGCAATGAAGCAGCAGGCACCCCGCAAATATCCCGACCGGCTTCCGCAGGTACGGTGCGCTATTGGGGAGTGTTGTCCATATTAGGATGTATAAGAAGAAACGTCAATAGGAAAAAGTCGGGCTTCCCCGATGAAAGCAGGAGCCGCTGCGGAGAATGATAAAAGCCCCGTACTCCAGAAAAAGAGCACGGGGACTTTTGTAACGAAACAATATGTATGTTTAACCGAGCGCCTGTCCGATGTCGTAGAGGATATCGTCGATATGCTCGGTGCCTATGGAAAGGCGGATGGTGTTGGGCTTGATGCCGCTTTCGAGCAGCTGCTCTTCCGTCAGCTGGGAATGGGTGGTGCTGGCGGGGTGTATGACGAGCGATTTTACGTCCGCGACGTTCGCGAGCAGGGAGAATATCTGCAGCCTGTCGATAAACGCCTTGGCCTCTTCCGCGCCGCCCTTGATCTCAAACGTGAAGATCGAGCCCGCCCCGTTGGGATAGTATCTGCTGTAAAGGGCGTGGGAGGGGCTTTCCGGCAGCGACGGATGGTTCACACGCTCCACCTTGGGGTGCTTTTTCAGGAAATCGATCACCTTCAATGTGTTGCTGATGTGCCGCTCGATGCGAAGCGAAAGCGTTTCCAGCCCCTGCAGGAACAGGAAGGCGTTGAACGGGCTCAACGAGGCGCCGGTATCCCGCAGCAGCGTGACGCGCGCCTTGGTGATATAAGCAAGATTGCCCACCGCCTTGGTGTAAACCACGCCGTGGTAGCTCGGGTCGGGCTCGGTCAGGCCGGGGAACTTGCCGGAGGCCTCCCAGTCGAACTTGCCGCTGTCTATGATTACGCCGCCTATGGACGTGCCGTGCCCGCCGATAAACTTGGTGGCGGAATGCACCACGATATCCGCGCCGTGCTCGATGGGCCTGAGCAGGTAGGGGGTGGAGAAGGTATTGTCTATGATGAGGGGAATCTTGTGCCTGTGCGCGATGGCGGCGATGGCGTCAAGGTCTATCACGTCAGAATTCGGGTTGCCCAGGCTTTCCACGAATATCGCCTTGGTGTTGGGCCGTATGGCCGCCTCATACCCCAAAAGGTCCAGCGGCTCCACAAACGTCGTGGTGATGCCGAACTTGGGCAGCGTATGCAGGAAAAGGTTGTAGGTGCCGCCGTAAATGGTTTTTTCGGAGACGATATGGTCCCCCGCCGAGGCGATGTTCTGTATGGCGTAGGTGACGGCGGCCGCTCCGGAAGCCACAGCCAACGCGCCTACGCCGCCTTCGAGCGCCGCGATCCGGGTTTCAAACACGCCGGAGGTCGGGTTCATGATGCGGGTGTAGATGTTCCCCGTTTCCGCCAGGCCAAAGCGCGCCTCCGCGCTTGCGGCGCTGGGAAACACATACGAGGAGGTCTGGTAAATGGGTACCGCGCGCGCGTCCGTCGCGCTGTCCGGCTGCTCCTGCCCGGCGTGGAGCTGCAATGTCTCAAACTGCCACTTTCTGTCTTCCCAGTTGCTCATAGATATACGCTCC